>NZ_JAIWYM010000024.1:0-96688 GCF_020515595.1 Pseudomonas sp. MWU16-30323 | reverse complement strand
GTTACCTAAATAATGGATATGCCCCCCATCCAACCCACTCCAACAAATACGAAAGTTCCCCAACGCCAGCCGCTTTGTCCCCGCTTCCCATGTCACCCCCCACCCCCCGAATCCTCTAATTTCCCAACCCTGCGGGACGCCATCCGATCCTCGACCGCGCCCGCGCTTTAAGCCGGGCCTCCCAGGCACTTACGCGACAGCTGAAAACGGACTTTCTCCTCAACCGTATCCGACTCAAAAAAGCAGGTTACCCCATGCAGTTCAGCAAACTACTGGCAGCTCTTTCCACCCACCCGATCCGCCTGCAAATGGACGAAGGCGACCTGATCATCCTGGGTGACGACGACGCGCTGGATGACGCCCTATGGGACCAACTGATCGCCCACAAACCCCAACTGCTCGACCTCGTCGCCCAACACGGCGGCGACTGGCTCAGCCCGGCTTATCGCATCACCCCGGACATGCTGCCCCTGGTCAACCTCGACCAACCCGCCATCGACCGCATCGTCGCCAGCATCCCCGGCGGGGCGGCGAATGTGCAAGACATCTACCCCCTGGCGCCACTCCAGGAAGGCATGCTCTACCACCACCTGTCAGCCCACCAGGGCGACCCCTATGTGCTGCACGCCCAGTTCGTGTTCGACAGCCGCGCCCGTCTTGAAACTTTCGCCCAGGCCCTGCAATGGGTCATCGACCGCCACGACATCCTGCGCACCTCGATGGCCTGGGAACGCCTGGACGAACCCCTGCAAGTGGTCTGGCGCAAAGCCTCCCTGGTCTGCGAAGAAGCCCGCCTCGATGGCGATGCAATGACCCAACTGCAAGCCCTCTACGATGCGCGCAACTACCGCATGGACCTCGGCCAGGCCCCACTGCTGCGCCTGGTGTTCGCCGAAGACCCGCGCAACCAGCGCGTGGTCGCCATGCTGCTGTTCCACCACACCATCCTCGACCACACCGCCCTTGACGTAGTGCGCCGTGAAATCCAATTGCACCTCGCCGGCCAGACCGAACAGGCCGGCGCTCCGGTACCGTTTCGCAACTACATCGCCCAGGTTCGCCACGGCGTCAGCGAACAGGCTCACGAAGCGTTCTTCCGCGAAATGCTCGCCGACATCGATGAACCGACCCTGCCGTTCGGCCTCCAGGATGTGCAGGGTGACGGCCATGGCATCGATGAAGCCCGGATCGCCGTCGACAGCGATTTGAGCCGTCGCCTGAGGACCCAGGCCAGACCGTTGGGTGTCAGCCCCGCCAGCGTGATGCACCTGGCACTGGCCCAGGTGCTGGGCAAGGTCTCCGCTCGCGAGTCCGTGGTATTTGGCAGCGTGATGCTCGGTCGTATGGGCGCGGGCGAGGGCTCCGACCAGGCCCTGGGCATGTTCATCAACACCCTGCCGCTGCGGGTGGACGTGGGCGAGCAAAGCGTGCGCGACGGGGTACAAACCACCCATAAACGCCTGACCGAATTGCTCAACCACGAACACGCCTCCCTGGCCCTGGCCCAGCGTTGCAGCGGTGTGGCCGCACCCACGCCGTTGTTCAGTGCGATCCTCAACTACCGTCACAGCGATGCCTCGGACACCCAGGCGGTGATCGACATCGCCGAAGGCATCCAGGTGCTGGGCGCCGAAGAGCGCACCAACTACCCGTTGACGGTCAACGTTGATGACCTGGGCGAGGGCTTTGCCTTTACCGTGATGGTGGATGCCTCCATCGGCGCGGCACGTATCGCCGATTACCTGCACACCGCCCTGGACAACCTGGTACTGGCCCTGGAGCAAACGCCAGATGCAGCGTTGCACAGCCTGGGCATCCTGCCTGCCGCCGAACGCCAGCATCTGCTGCACGGCCTCAACGCCTGCACCCAGCACTACGCCGATTCAGCCCTGATTCACCAGCAAGTCGAAGCCCAGGCCGCCAGCCATCCCGAGGCCATCGCGCTGCGCTTTGAACACCAACATCTGAGTTACCGCGAGCTCAACGAACGCGCCAATCAGGTTGCGCACGGCCTGCTCAAGCATGGCATTCGCCCCGACGACCGGGTGGCGATCTGCGTCGAGCGCGGCCTGGAAATGATCATCGGCCTGCTGGGGATTCTCAAGGCCGGGGCGGGCTATGTGCCAATCGATCCGGCCTACCCCCAGGAGCGCATCGCCTACACCCTGCAAGACAGCGCGCCGCTGGCGGTGCTGGTGCAGGGCAACACCCGTCATCTGGTGGGCGATGTCACGTCGATCGACCTCAACAGCCTGCAACACGAGCCCATCGTTAATCCGAATGTTGCGATCAGCCCGTCCAGCCTCGCCTATGTGATCTACACCTCCGGCTCCACCGGCTTGCCCAAGGGAGTGATGATCGAACACCGCAACGTCGCGCGGTTGTTCAGTGCCACCGAGCACTGGTTCAAGTTCAACGCCAGTGATACCTGGGCGCTGTTCCACTCGTTTGCCTTTGACTTCTCCGTGTGGGAAATCTGGGGCGCACTGATGCACGGCGGGCAGTTGCTGGTGGTGCCGCAACTGGTCAGCCGCTCACCGGACGAGTGCTATGCACTGCTCTGTGAAGCCGGTGTGAGCATCCTCAACCAGACGCCGAGCGCGTTCCGCCAATTGATCGCGGCACAGGGCCGCAGCCAGCAACTGCATTCCCTGCGCCAGGTCATCTTCGGCGGTGAAGCCCTGGAACCAGGCATTCTCAAACCGTGGTACGCCCGGGTGACCAACTCGGGTACGCGGCTGGTCAACATGTACGGCATCACCGAAACCACCGTGCACGTGACCTATCGTGCCCTGGAGGCGGCGGACGCGCAGCGGGTGGGCGTGAGCCCGATTGGCGTGCGCATTCCGGATTTGCAGTTGTACGTGCTGGACGCCCGCCGCGAGCCGGTGCCGAGCGGTGTGGTCGGTGAGTTGTACGTCGGCGGCGCCGGCGTGGCGCGGGGTTATCTCAACCGTGATGAGCTGACCGCCGAACGTTTTCTGGCGGACCCCGTCACCGGCCTGCGCCTGTACAAGACCGGAGACCTCGGCCGGCTGCTGGCCGACGGCAGTGTCGAGTACCTGGGGCGCAACGACGACCAGGTGAAGATTCGCGGTTTCCGTATCGAACTGGGGGAAATCGAAGCGCGCCTGGCCAGCTGTGAAGGCGTGCGTGAGGCCGTGGTGATTGCCCGCGAAGACGAGCCGGGCGACAAGCGCCTGGTGGCCTACGTGATTGCCCAGCCTGATCACCTGCCCACCGCCGCCGAGCTGCGGGACCACCTGTTGCTGTCCCTGGCCGAATACATGGTGCCCAGCGCCTTTGTGCTGCTGGACGCGTTCCCGCTCACCACCAACGGCAAGCTCGACCGCAAGGCCTTGCCGGCACCCGATGCCGACGCCCTGGCCCGTCGTGGTTATGAAGCGCCACAAGGCGCGGTGGAAACCGCGATTGCCAGCCTTTGGCAAGACCTGCTGAAAATCGACCGGGTCGGGCGCCAGGACAACTTTTTCGAACTGGGTGGCCACTCCTTGCTGGCGGTCAAGCTGATGGAGCGCATGCGCCAGCTGGAGCTGAGTGCCGATGTGCGGGTGCTGTTCGGCCAGCCGACCTTGGCTGCGCTGGCCGCTGCGGTGGGCGGGCAGCAGGAAGTGCAGGTCCCGGCCAACCTGATCAGCGACGCGACCCGGCACATCACCCCCGACATGCTGCCGCTGGTGGACCTCGACCAGCAGGCCATCGACCATATCGTCGCCAGCGTGCCCGGCGGTATCGGTAACGTGCAGGACATCTACGGCCTGGCCCCGTTGCAGGCCGGCATCCTCTATCACCACCTGGCGACCACCGAAGGCGATCCCTATGTGTTGCAGGTGCAGTTCAGCTTCAGCGGCCATGAGCCGGTCGAGGCGTTTATCCGTGCGCTGCAAAGCGTGATCGAGCGCAACGATATTCTGCGCACCGGCATCATGTGGGAAGGCCTGGACGAGCCGGTGCAAGTGGTACTGCGCCAGGCACTGCTGGTGGTTGAGCAGGTCGACGTGGATCCACACAACGACGTTCTGGCACAACTGCAAGCACGCTTCGACCCGCGCCACTATCGCCTCGACCTGTCCCGTGCCTCGCTGATGCGCTTTGCCTACGCCGAGGATCAGGGCCGTCATGTCGGCATCCTGCTGCTACACCACATCCTGCTGGACCACACCGCGTTGCAGGTGCTGGTGGAAGAAATGAGCGCCAGCCTCGCAGGCCAAACCGGTTTGCTGCCGGACGCCGTGCAATACCGCAACTACGTGGCCCAGGCGCGTCTCGGTGTGAGCGCTGCGCAGCATGAAGCGTTCTTCAGCGAGATGCTCGGCGATATCGACGAGCCGACCCTGGCCTTCGGTTTGCACGACGTGAATCGTGACGGTAGCGGTGTGCGCGAAGCTCACTTGCCCGTGGACCCGGCCCTCAGCCTCGGCCTGCGTGAGCAAGCCCGCCAGCTCGGTGTCAGCGCCGCCAGCCTGGTGCACTTGGCATGGGCGCAAGTCCTCGGCCAGGTATCGGGCCAGGACGAGGTGGTATTCGGCACGGTATTGCTGGGCCGTATGCAAGGCGGCGAGGGCGCCGACCGGGCGCTGGGGATGTTCATCAATACCTTGCCGCTGCGGGTCAGCGTCGGCGCGGTGAGTGTGCAGGGCGGCGTGCGCGCCACCCATGCGCGGCTGGCACAGTTGCTGGGGCATGAGCATGCGTCCTTGTCCCTGGCCCAGCGTTGCAGTGGCGTGTCCGGTGCGCTGCCGCTGTTCAGCACCTTGCTCAACTACCGCCACAGTGCCCCGGGCGAAGCGCCAGGCGCCCGCCCGTTCGCCGACGCCGGGATCGAAATCCTCAGCTCCGAAGAACGCAGCAACTACCCGCTGGTGCTGAACGTCGACGACCTCGGTGTGGGTTTTGCGCTGACGGTGCAAGGCGTGGCCGAGGTGGATGTGCAGCGTGTCGGCGACTACATGCTCGGTGCCTTGCGCAACCTGGTGACGGCGCTGCAACAGGCGCCGACGACGCCGCTGCATCAAGTGTCGATCCTGCCGCCTGCCGAGCGGCATCAAGTGTTGGTGGGTTTCAACGCCACCGCCCGCGACTACCCGGCCGGGAAAACCGTTCACGCTCTCTTCGAAGCCCAGGCCCTGGCCAACCCGGAAACCGTGGCGGTGGTGCACGGCCATGCGTCGCTGAGTTACCGCGATCTCAACCTGCGGGCCAATCGCCTGGCCCACTATTTGATCGATCAAGGCGTGAAGCCGGGGGACAACGTGGTCATCGCGCTGCCACGCTCCATCGACCTGTTGGTCAGCCAGTTGGCGATCCTCAAGTGTGCGGCGGTCTATGTGCCGCTGGACATCAATGCGCCTGAAGAGCGCCAGGCGTTCATGGTGCAGGACAGCCATGCCAAACACGTGCTGAATGACCTCGCTGCGCTGAACCTCGGGACGCAGCCTGCGCATAACCCGAACCTCGCCCAGTCGGCGGAAAGCGTGGCGTACATCATGTACACCTCCGGTTCCACCGGGGCGCCCAAGGGGGTGCAGGTTCCCCATCGCGCCGTCTCCCGATTGGTGATCAACAACGGCTACGCCGACTTCAATCACCGTGACCGTGTGGCCTTCGCCTCGAACCCGGCGTTCGACGCCAGCACCCTCGACGTGTGGGCGCCACTGCTTAATGGCGGCTGCGTGGTGGTGGTCGAGCACGCCACCTTGCTGTCCCAGGCCGCTTTCGCCGCCCTGTTGCAGGAGCAATCCGTCAGCGTGTTGTGGATGACGGCGGGGCTGTTCCACCAATACGCCGATGGGTTGATGCCGATGTTCCGCCAGCTGCGCTACCTGATCGTCGGCGGCGATGTGCTCGACCCGCAGGTGATCGGCCGGGTGCTTGAGCACGGCGCGCCGCAGCATCTGCTGAACGGCTACGGCCCCACCGAAGCCACCACGTTTTCCACCACCTTCGAGATCACGTCAGTGGGTGAGGGCGGTATTCCGATTGGCCGACCCATTGGCAACAGCCGTGCCTACGTGCTGGATGCGCGGCAGCAGCCGGTGCCGCTGGGCGTCGTCGGCGAGCTGTACATCGGTGGCGCGGGCGTGGCCAAGGGGTACCTGAACCAGCCGCAACTGACCGCCGAGAAGTTTATCGTCGACCCGTTCGGCGACGGCCTGCTGTACCGCACCGGCGACCTGGCGAGTTGGCAGGCGGACGGTACCTTGCTGTACCAGGGCCGCAACGACCATCAGCTGAAAATCCGCGGTTTCCGTATCGAGCCCGGTGAAATCGAAAGCTGCCTGGCCAGCTATTCCGGTGTGAGAGACACGGTGGTGCTGGCCCGCGAAGATGAACCCGGCGACAAGCGCCTGGTGGCGTACTACACCGCCCAGGCGCCGCTGAGCATTGAAGCGTTGCGTGCGCACCTGCAAAGCCGGCTGCCGGACTACATGGTGCCGTCGGCCTATGTCTGGCTGGAACTGTTGCCGCTGACCGCCAATGGCAAGCTGGACCGCAAGGGCCTGCCGGCGCCGGATCAGGCGTCGCTGCTCAGCCGTGGTTTCGAAGCCCCCGAGGGTGAGGTGGAAACCCTGCTGGCGCAGATCTGGCAGGACGTATTGAAGGTCGAGCGGGTCGGGCGCTTTGATCACTTCTTTGAGCTGGGCGGCCATTCATTGCTGGCGGTAAGCCTGATCGAACGCATGCGCCAGGCTGGCCTGAGCGCCGATGTGCGGGTGTTGTTCAATCAGCCAAGCCTGGCGGCGTTGGCGGCCGCGGTGGGCAGTGGCCGGGAAATCGTGGTGCCGGCCAACGGCATTGCGCCGGATTGCCAACGCATCACGCCGTCGATGCTGACCCTGGTCACGCTGGATCAAGCGGCCATCGACCGTATTGTGGCCACGGTGCCCGGCGGTGCGGCCAACGTGCAGGACATCTACCCGCTGGCCCCGCTGCAGGAAGGCATTCTTTACCACCACATCAGCGCCGAACAGGGCGACCCGTACCTGCTGCAATCGCGCATGGCGTTTGACAGCGTCGAGCGGTTGCAGGCCTTCATGGGCGCACTGCAAAAAGTCGTGGCGCGCCACGATATCCTGCGCACCAGCGTGGTGTGGGAAGGCTTGGACAGCCCGGTGCAAGTGGTGTGGCGTCATGCCGAGTTGGTCGTACAACACATCCCGCTGGCCCCGGCCGATGGCGACGTGATCGAACAACTGCACGCACGCTTCGATGCCCGCCACTATCGCCTGGACATCACCCAGGCACCGCTGTTGCGCATGGTGTATGCGCAGGACCCGGCCAACCAACGGGTCGCGGCGATCCTGCTGTTCCATCACCTGGCGCTGGACCACACCGCCATGGAAGTGGTCGGCCAGGAAATGCGTGCGTTCCTGTTCAACCAGGCCGATGACTTGCCGGTTGCGGCACCGTTCCGTAACTACGTGGCCCAGGCCCGCCTGGGTGTCAGCGCCCCGGAGCACGAGCAGTTCTTCCGTGACATGCTCGCCGATATTGACGAGCCCACGCTGCCCTTTGGCGTGCAGGATGTGCAGGGCGATGGTCGGGATATCGAAGAGGCCGAGTTGCCCGTCGATGCAGGGCTGGCGCTGCGGATTCGTGAACAGGCGCGGCAACTGGGGGTCAGCGCTGCGAGCCTGATGCACTTGGCCTGGGGCCAGGTGCTCGGCCTCGCGTCGGGCCGTCAGGACGTGGTATTCGGCACCGTATTGATGGGCCGCATGCAAGCCGGCGAAGGCGCCGACCGGGCGCTGGGCATGTTCATCAACACCTTGCCGCTGCGGGTCGAGGTGGGCGCCAGTACGGTACGTGCCGGGGTCAAGGCGACTCACGCCCGGCTCAGCGCGTTGCTGGGTCATGAGCATGCATCCCTGGCGCTGGCCCAGCGTTGCAGCGGCGTGCCGACCTCGATGCCGTTGTTCAGTGCCTTGCTCAACTACCGCCACAGCACCCCGGGCGAAATGGCCCGCGATGGCCACGGCATCTGGGAAGGTGTGCAGTTGCTGGGTGGCGAAGAGCGCAGCAATTACCCGCTGACCTTGAGCGTGGACGACCTGGGCACAGGCTTCGGCCTGACGGTGCTGGCCCTGCAGTCCATCGGTGCGCAGCGCCTGTGCGACTTCATGCACAGTGCGTTGGAGCAACTGGTGGACGCCCTTGAGCAAATGCCGGAAACGCCGCTGAATCAGTTGCCGGTACTGCCTGCTGCCGAGCGGGAAAAACTCCTGCGTACCTTCAATGCCACCGCCCGCGAGTACCCGCAAGGGCACACCTTGCACGCAGCTTTCGAGGCCCAGGCCGAGCGCCTGCCGCAAGCGATTGCGCTGAGCCAGGACGGTCAGCAGTTGACGTACCAACAGCTCAACCAACGCGCCAACCAGTTGGCTCATCACCTGCTGGCGTTGGGCGTGCAGCCCGACGACCGCGTGGCGATCTGCTGCCGACGCGGGCCGCAGATGCTGGTGGGCCTGCTGGCGATTCTCAAGTCGGGTGCGGCCTACGTCCCGGTAGACCCGGCTTATCCGGCCGAGCGCATCGCTTACCTGCTGCAAGACAGTGCCCCGGTCGCGGTACTGGCCGAGGAAAGCACCCGTGGCGTGCTCGGTGATGTGGCCATCGTCGACCTGCATGGCGCGTATGCCGGTGAGAGCAATCCCCAGATCGCCAGCCTGACTCCGGCGAACCTCGCCTACGTGATCTACACCTCCGGCTCCACCGGCCAGCCCAAAGGGGTGATGGTGGAACACCGCACCGTGGAAAACCTGGTGCATTGGCACTGCGAAGCCTTTGACCTGCACGCCCATAGCCACACCAGCAGCGTGGCCGGTTTCGGCTTTGATGCCATGGCCTGGGAAGTCTGGCCGGCGTTGTGCGTGGGGGCGACCTTGCACCTGCCACCGGCCCAGGTGGGCAATGAAAACATCGACGAACTGCTGGCCTGGTGGCTGGCGCAACCGCTGGAGGTGAGCTTCCTGCCGACGCCGGTGGCCGAGTACGCCTTCAGCCAGGATCTTGAACACCCAAGCCTGCGCACCCTGTTGATCGGCGGCGATCGCCTGCGCCAGTTCAACCAGGAGCGCCGTTTCGCGGTGATCAACAACTATGGCCCCACCGAAGCCACGGTGGTCGCCACCTCTGGCCGCGTGTACACCGGTCAGCCGCTGCATATCGGCAAGCCGATGGCCAATGCCACGGTGTACCTGCTTGACGAGCAACAACGTCCGGTGCCGGTGGGTGTGGCAGGCGAGTTGTATGTGGGCGGTCGCGGCGTGGCCCGTGGGTATTTGAATCGCCCGGACTTGACCGCCGAACGCTTCCTCGATGACCCGTTCAACCCGGGCCGCCTGTACCGCACCGGCGACCTGGCGCGCTGGCTGCCGGATGGGAATATTGAATACTTGGGCCGCAACGACGACCAGGTAAAAGTCCGGGGTGTGCGCATCGAGCTGGGGGAAATCGAAACCCGCCTGGCCGCCGTCGACGGTGTCAAGGAAGCCGTGGTGCTGGTGCGCGACGGCCGCTTGGTCGCCTGGTTCACCGAACAAAAACCGCTGGATATCGAAACCCTGCGCGCCGAGCTGCACAGCCAACTGCCCGAGGCCATGGTGCCGGTGGCCTACGTGAAGCTCGACAGCTGGCCCCTGACCGCCAACGGCAAGCTCGACCGCAAGGCCCTGCCGGCGCCGGATCAGGCCGCCATGCTCAGTCGTGAATACGAAGCGCCACAAGGCGAAGTCGAAACCACCCTGGCGCAGATGTGGGCCGAGGTGTTGCAGGTGGAACAAGTGGGTCGTCATGACCACTTCTTTGAGCTGGGTGGCCATTCATTGCTGGCGGTGAGTCTGATCGAGCGCATGCGCCAGGTCGGCCTGAGCGCCGATGTGCGGGTGCTGTTCAGTCAGCCGACATTGGCCGCTTTGGCGGCGGCGGTGGGCAGTGGCCGGGAAGTGCCGGTGCCGGTCAATGGCATTGCTGCCGATTGCCAGCGCATCACGCCTTCGATGCTGTCGCTGGTGGAGCTGGATCAGCCGACCATCGACCAGATCGTCGCCAGCGTGCCAGGCGGCGCCGCCAACGTGCAGGACATTTATCCGCTGGCGCCGTTGCAGGAAGGGATTTTCTACCACCACATCAGTGCGCAGCAGGGTGATCCGTACCTGCTGCAATCGCACCTGGCGTTTGACAGCCTCGAGCGTTTGCAGGCGTTTGCCCGGGCGTTGCAGTCGGTGATCAACCGCCACGATATCTTGCGCACCGGCGTGGTCTGGGAAGGCTTGCAACAGCCACTGCAAGTGGTATGGCGCCAGGCTGAGCTGTCGGTGCAGGCGGTGCAGGCGGTGCAGGTGGGCACCGGTGATGTGCTGGCGCAGCTGCATCGTCAGTTTGATCCTCGTCACTACCGTGTGCCGATGTCCCAGGCCCCGCTGGTGCGCCTGGTGTATGCCGAAGATCCGCGCCAGCAGCGGGTGGTAGCGATTCTGCTGTTCCACCATATCGCCCTCGACCACACGGCGCTGGACGGCGTGCGTCACGAGATGCAAGCCAGCCTGCTGGGCCAGCCCGAAATCACCGACGAAGCCACGCCGTACCGCAATTACGTGGCCCAGGCCCGACTGGGGGTGACTGAGCAGGAGCACGAAGCGTTCTTCCGCGAGATGCTGGGGGATATCCATGAGCCTACGTTGCCGTTCGGCCTTCAGGATGTGCAGGGCGATGGCAGTGCCATCGAAGAAGCCTGTGAAGCGTTATCACCGGCCTTGACCCAGCGCCTGCGCACTCAGGCACGGTTGCTGGGGGTCAGCGCTGCCAGCATGTTCCACCTTGCCTGGGCGCAGGTGTTGGCCTGCACTTCGAGCCAGGACACCGTGGTGTTTGGCACCGTGTTGCTGGGCCGTATGCAGGGCGGCAAGGGCAGCGACCGGGCGTTAGGGATGTTCATCAATACCTTGCCGTTGCGGGTGGATGTCGGCGGCATCGGTGCGCGTGCGGCGGTAAAGGCGACCCATGCGCGCCTGACCGCGCTGTTGGGGCATGAGCATGCCTCCCTGGCGCTGGCCCAGCGTTGCAGTGGAGTGGCGGCGCCGTTGCCGTTGTTCAGCGCCATGCTCAACTATCGCCACAGCGACAGCCAGCAAGCGGCGGTGTCCCCGGCCTGGCAGGGGATCGAAACCCTGGCCAGTGAGGAACGCACTAACTACCCGCTGACCTTGAACGTGGATGACCAGGGCGACGGATTCCGGTTGACCGCGATGACCCCCGCGCAAATTGGCGCGCAGCGTATTTGCGGTTATATGCAGGCGGCGTTGCACGGGCTGGTGGAAGCGCTGGAGCAATCCCCGCAATTGCCGCTGGATCGCCTGTCGATCCTCGGCCCGCAGGAGCGCGAGCAACTGCTGTTAGGGTTCAACGCCACCGAGGTTGCCTACAACCTCGATCAGACCCTTCACGGCCTGTTCGAAGCCCAGGTTGAACGCACCCCCGATGCGCTGGCGGTGAAAGCGGGTGATCAACACCTGAGCTACCGCGAACTGAACGCGCGCGCCAATCAGTTGGCCCATCATCTGCGTGACCTTGGGGTACAGCCGGATTCGCGGGTAGCGATGTGTGTGGAGCGTGGCCTGGAGATGGTCATCGGCCTGTTCGCCATTCTCAAGGCCGGTGGTGGTTATGTACCGCTGGACCCGGCGTATCCGCTGGAGCGAATCGCCTACATGCTGCAAGACAGCGCGCCGGCGGCGGTGCTGGTGCAGGGCGAAATCCGTTCGCTGCTGGGGGATGTGGCGGTACCCGTGGTGGATCTGGACCGGAACACCTGGGAGCACCAGCCGCTGTCCAACCCACACGTCGACGGGCTGACCCCGCAGCATCAGGCCTACGTGATCTACACCTCCGGTTCCACCGGCCAGCCCAAGGGTGTGATCAACGAGCATGCAGGCGTGGTCAACCGCTTGCTGTGGATGCAGGACGCCTACGGCCTGACCGCCAGCGACGCGGTCTTGCAGAAGACCCCGTTCAGCTTTGACGTGTCGGTGTGGGAATTCTTCTGGCCCCTGTTCACCGGGGCCCGGTTGGTCATGGCGCGCCCTGGCGGGCACAAGGACCCGGCCTACCTGTGCGAGGTGATCGAAGCTGAACAGATCACCACCTTGCACTTCGTACCGTCGATGCTCGACGTGTTCCTGGCCCACGGCGATGTCAGCCAGAGCGCCGGGCTGTTGCGGGTGATGTGCAGCGGTGAGGCCTTGCCCGGCAGCCTGGTGCGACGCTTCAAGCAGCAGTTGCCAGGCATCGGTTTGTACAACCTCTATGGCCCGACCGAAGCGGCGGTGGATGTGACCGCGTGGAACTGCGCAAGGCCCCTGGTGCCGGACAACACGCCTATCGGCAAACCGATTGCCAATACCCGTATGTACCTGCTGGACGCCCGGTTGCAGCCGGTGCCCTTGGGCGTGGTCGGCGAGCTGTTCATCGGTGGTGTTCAGGTCGCTCGCGGCTACCTGCACCGTCCTGAACTCACCGCCGAACGCTTCCTCAAGGACCCGTTCACTGCTGGCCGCATGTACCGCACCGGCGACGTCGGGCGCTACCTGCCGGATGGCAATATCGAGTACCTGGGCCGCAATGACGACCAGGTGAAAATCCGTGGCCTGCGCATCGAGCTGGGGGAAATCCAGGCGCGGCTGACCGAATACCCGCAAGTCAATGAAGCGGCGGTGTTGGCCCGGGACGAGCGCCTGGTGGCGTACTACACCGGCGTGCAGGCGGATATCGAACAGTTGCGAGCCCACCTGCTGTCGCGTTTGCCGGACTTCATGGTGCCGGCGGTATTCGTGCACCTGGCGGCCTTGCCGTTGAGCCCCAACGGCAAACTCGACCGCAAGGCGCTGCCGGCGCCAGGTGTGGAGTCGCTGATCGTGCGCGAGTACGAAGCCCCGGTGGGCGACACGGAAATCACCCTGGCGCGCTTGTGGGCCGAACTGCTGAAAGTGGAGCGGGTCGGGCGCCATGACAATTTCTTCGAACTGGGCGGGCACTCGCTGCTGGCCGTCAGCTTGATCGGGCGCTTGCGTCAGGAAGGCATGGAAGCCGATGTGCGGGGGCTGTTCGAACAGCCGACCCTGGCGGGCTACGCCGCAATTACCGAACGAATGGAGATCGTCCTGTGAGCATCATTGAACTGTTGGCGACACTCAAGGCCAAGGATGTACAACTGGCGCTCAAGGGCGATCAGTTGTCGGTGCAGGGCAACAAACAGGCCCTGAGTGACCCGGCATTGGTGGCCTCGCTGCGGGAACACAAGCCGGCGCTGATCGAGCTGATCAAGGCCGGAGAGTACTCGGCCACCAAGGCCGGTGAAGTCGAAGTGCCGGCCAATGGCATTCCCGCAGGCGCCCAGCGGATTACGCCAGCGATGCTGACGCTGTCGAGCCTGAGCCAGGCCTCGATTGACCGCATCATCGAGACCGTCGACGGCGGCGCGGCCAACGTGCAGGACATCTACCCGCTGGCCCCGCTGCAGGAAGGCATTCTTTATCACCATGTGAGTGCCGAACACGGCGACCCCTACGTCATGCAGTCGCAGTTCGCCTTCGACAGCCTTGAGCGTTTCAAGGGGTTTGCCCAGGCGTTGCAGGGCGTGATGGACCGTCATGACATCCTGCGCACCGCCGTGATCTGGGAGGGCCTGGAAGAGCCTTCGCAAGTGGTATGGCGCGCGGCGCGATTGCCGGTGCAACGGATTGAACTGAACCCCGCCGACGGGGATATCGCGACCCAGTTGCATGGCCTGTTTGATGGCCGTCACTACCGCCTGGACGTCACCCGTGCACCGCTGGTGCGCCTGGTAGGCGCCTGGGACGAAGCCCGGCAGCGCATGGTTGCCTTGCTGCTGTTCCACCACATGGCCCTGGACCACAGCGCCCTGGACGTGGTGCGCCACGAAATGCAGGCCTACTTGCAGGGCCACGGGGATCGGTTGGGCCAGGCGGTGCCGTTTCGCAACTACGTGGCCCAGGCACGCCTGGGGATCAGCGAGCAGCAACACGAAGCGTTCTTTCGCGAAATGCTCGGGGACATCACTGAGCCGACCTTGCCGTTTGGTTTGCAGGATGTGCAGGGCGATGGCCAGGAGATTGCCGAAGTCGACTGGCCGTTGCCGCCAGCGCTCAATCAACGCTTGCGGGCCCAGGCACGGCAGTTGGGGGTGAGTGCCGCCAGCCTGTTCCATATGGGCTGGGCGCAGGTATTGAGTGCCTTGGCAGGCAAGGCGCAGGTGGTGTTCGGCACCGTCTTGATGGGCCGCATGCAGGGCGGGCACGCCACGGACCGGGCCCTGGGCATTTTCATCAATACCTTGCCGTTTCGCGTGGATGTCGGCGCCGAGACGGTGCGTGCCGGGGTCAAGGCCACGCACGCCCGGCTGACCACCTTGCTGCGTCATGAACACGCCGCCCTGGCCCTGGCCCAGCGTTGCAGCGGGGTGGCGGCGCCGACGCCGCTGTTCAGCGCATTGCTCAACTATCGCCACAGTGGCTCGGGCACCAGCACCGACGCGGCGGCGGCCTGGCAGGGCATCGAGATCTTGAGCTCCGAGGAGCGCACCAACTACCCGCTGACCTTGAGTGTCGATGACCTGGGAGACGGGTTTATCCTGCGCTTGTTGGCGAGTACCCAGGTCGATCCGCAGGCTGTTTGTGGTTATGTGCAAACGGCCCTGGAAAACCTGGTACAGGCGCTGGAACAGGCGCCCGACACTCCGTTGAATCTTCTGTCGGTGTTGCCCGAGGCTGAGCAGCGGCACCTGCTGGAGCACCTTAACGCGACAGCGGCCGACTTCCCCCAAGGCACCACCCTGCACGGGCGTATCGAAGCGCAGACGTCGCTGACCCCGGACGCGGTGGCTGCGGTGTATCAAGGCCGTCAGCTGACCTACGGCGAATTGAACCAACAAGCCAACCTGCTGGCCCATCACCTGCTGGCCCTGGGGGTAAAACCCGACGACCGTGTGGCCATCGTCGCCCGGCGCGGGCTGGACACCCTGGCCGGATTGCTGGCGATCCTCAAGGCCGGTGCCTGCTACGTACCGGTGGACCCGTCGCACCCGGCCGAGCGCCTGAGCTACCTCCTCAGCGACAGCGCCCCGGTCGCGGTGCTGACGCAACACGCCCTGCTGGAGCGCCTGCCTGCACTCGACGTGCCGGTGATCAACCTGGACCGTTTTACCTGGCATCACCATACGGCCAGCAACCCGCACGTCGCTGTCACACCGTCCAACCTGGCCTACGTGATCTACACCTCCGGCTCCACCGGCCTGCCCAAAGGCGTGATGGTGGAACACCACACCGTGGCCAACCTGGTGGACTGGCATTGCACCGCGTTTGACCTGTGCGCCGGCCGGCATACCGCCAGCGTTGCCGGTTTCGGCTTTGACGCGATGGCCTGGGAAGTCTGGCCGGCCCTGTGCGTGGGCGCGACCTTGCACCTGCCGCCGGCCCACGACGGCTCTGAAGACATCGACGCGCTGCTGGACTGGTGGCGCGCGCAACCGCTGGACGTGTGTTTCCTGCCCACGCCGGTGGCCGAATATGCCTTCAGCCAGCACATCGAACACCCGACCCTGCGCACCTTGCTGATTGGCGGCGACCGCCTGCGCCAGTTCACCCGGGCCCAGCGTTTCGAGGTGATCAACAACTACGGCCCCACCGAAGCCACGGTGGTCGCCACCTCCGGGCGGATTGAGCCCGGTCAGCCGTTGCACATCGGCAAGCCCATTGCCAATGCCACGGTTTACCTGCTGGACGAACAGCAGCGCCCGGTGCCCTTGGGGGTTGCCGGTGAACTGTATGTGGGCGGCAAGGGCGTGGCGCGGGGTTATCTCAACCGTCCGGAAATGACCGCCGAACGCTTCCTGGATGACCCTTTCAACCCCGGCCGCCTGTACCGTACCGGCGACCTGGCGCGCTGGTTGCCGGACGGGAACATTGAGTACCTGGGCCGCAACGACGACCAGGTGAAAATCCGTGGCGTGCGCATCGAACTGGGAGAAATCGAAACCCGCCTCAACCAGTTGCCCGGTCTCCAGGAAGTGGTGGTGCTGGCCCGTGAAGACCAGCCCGGCCAGCCCCGGCTGGTGGCTTACTTCACCGAAAACCCGCAGTTCGATGCCCTCGATGTGGGCGATATTCGTGCGCATCTGGTGGCCCACCTGCCGGACTACATGGTCCCGGTGGCCTACGTAAAACTCGATGCATTGCCCCTGACCGCCAACGGCAAGCTGGACCGCAAGGCCCTGCCAAAGCCGGACCTGGCCGCCGTCTTCACTCGCGAGTACGAAGCGCCTCATGGCGATATCGAAACCGTCCTCGCGCAGATTTGGGCCGACGTGTTGCAGGTGGAACGCGTGGGGCGCCAGGATCATTTCTTTGAGTTGGGCGGCCATTCGTTGCTGGCCATGCGCATGGTGTCCCAGGTTCGCCAGCGCCTTGGGGTTGATCTGGCGCTGGGGGAACTGTTCGCCAATGCCGAACTGGCCGCCGTGGCGCAAGTGCTTGCCCAGGCCGGGCGCAGTACCTTGCCGGATATCCTGCCGGCGGCGCGGGACACGGCGTTGCCGTTGTCGTTTGCCCAGCAACGCCTGTGGTTTCTGGCGCTGATGGAGGGTGCCAACACCGCCTACAACATTCCTATCGGCCTGCGCTTGCGTGGGCAGTTGCACGTCGACGCGCTGCAACGGGCCCTGGCGCGGATCGTTGCGCGGCATGAAACCTTGCGCAGCCGTTTCGCCCAGCAGGATGACGACGCCCAGGTGCTGATCGTGCCGCCTGAAGAGGTGATGCCCCTGCAAGTGCAGGACCTGCGCCGCCACCCCGAAGCACAGCAGGTGCTGGACGCGTTGATCCAGGGCGAAGCCTCGGCGCCCTTCGATTTGCAGCGCGGCCCGCTGTTGCGCGGGCGCCTGGTGATCATGGCCGACGATCACCACGTGTTGCTGTTGACTATCCACCACATCGTGTCCGATGGCTGGTCCATGGGCGTGCTGACCCGCGAACTGATGGCGCTGTACCAAGCCTTCAGCCGTGGTGAGGCTGACCCATTGCCGCCATTGCCGATCCAGTACAGCGACTTCGCCGTGTGGCAGCGCCTGTGGCTCAGCGGCGAAGTGCTGCATCGCCAGAGCAGCTATTGGCAGCAAACCCTGGCCGGTGCGCCGGCGTTGCTGATGTTGCCGACCGACCGCCCGCGTCCGGCCCAGCAGGACTACGCCGGCAGCAGCGTTGACGTGCGCCTGGATGAGCGCCTGACCGCCGGGCTCAAGGCCCTCAGCCAGCGCCACGGCACCACGCTGTACATGGTGATGATGACGGCGTGGGCCTCGTTGCTCGCGCGTTTGGCCGGGCAGGAGGAAGTGGTGATCGGTTCCCCCGTCGCCAACCGCCAGCGGGCCGAGGTGGAAGGCTTGATCGGGTTGTTCGTCAACACCCTGGCGGTGCGCATCGATACCTCGGGCGAGTTGAGTGCCGAGGCGCTGCTGGCGCGGGTCAAGGGGCTGGCCCTGGACGCCCAGGCTCATCAGGATTTGCCGTTTGAGCAGGTGGTGGAAATCACCCGGCCATTGCGCAGCCTGGCCCATAGCCCGCTGTTCCAGACAATGTTGACCTGGCAGGACAGTGACGCGCCGGTACTGGCCCTGGGCGATCTGAGCCTTGAAGGGATTGTGGAGGACAGTCACTTTGCCAAGTTTGACCTGTCCCTGAACCTCGGCGAGACCCGGGGAGAAATTCGCGGCACCCTGGAATACGCCATCGCGTTGTTTGATGAGTCGACCATGCAGCGTTACGTCGGCTATTTCACCCGCGTGCTGCAGGCCATGGTGGATAACGATCAGGCGGTACTGGAACAGGCTGACTTGCTGGACGATCAGGAGCGCCAGCACCTGCTGTTCGACTTCAACGACACCGCCGTCGACTACAACCTAGACCAGACGCTGCACGGTATGTTCGAAGCCCAGGTTGCGCGAACGCCGGATGCGCTTGCGGTGAAGGCAGGCTCGGAGTGCCTGAGTTATCGCGAGCTGAACGAACGGGCCAATCAGTTGGCGCACCATCTGCGTGAGCTGGGTGTACAGCCGGATTCGCGGGTGGCGATTTGCGTCGAGCGCGGCCTGGAGATGGTCGTCGGCCTGTTCGCGATCCTCAAGGCGGGCGGCGGTTATGTGCCGCTGGACCCGGCGTATCCGCTGGAGCGTATCGCCTACATGCTGCAAGACAGCGCACCGGCCGCCGTGCTGGTGCAGGGCGAAACCCGTTCTCTGCTGGGCGACGTGACGGTGCCGGTGGTGGACCTGGACCTGAACACCTGGCAGCACCAGGCAACGTCCAACCCACGAGTGGATGGGCTGACCGCGCAGCATCAGGCCTACGTGATCTACACCTCGGGTTCCACCGGCCAACCGAAGGGCGTGATCAACGAGCACGCAGGCGTGGTCAACCGCCTGCTGTGGATGCAGGACGAGTACGGGCTGACTGCCCAGGACAGGGTGTTGCAGAAAACCCCGTTCAGCTTCGATGTGTCGGTGTGGGAGTTTTTCTGGCCGCTGTTCACCGGCGCCCGGTTGGTGATGGCGCGTCCAGGCGGGCATAAAGACCCGGCCTACCTGTGTGATGTGATCGAGTCCGAGCAGATCACCACACTGCACTTTGTGCCTTCGATGTTGGACGTGTTCCTGGCCCACGGCGACGTCAGCCAGAGCGCCGGGCTGGTGCGGGTGATGTGCAGCGGCGAAGCGTTGCCCGGCAGCCTGGTGCGCCGTTTCAAACAGCAGTTGCCGGGCATCGGTTTGTACAACCTCTACGGCCCGACGGAAGCGGCGGTGGACGTGACGGCGTGGGATTGCGCCGGGCCTGTCACGCCGGACAACACCCCCATCGGCAAGCCGATCGCCAACACCCGCATGTACCTGCTGGACGGGCAGTTGCAGCCGGTGCCATTGGGCGTGGTGGGCGAGTTGTTCATCGGTGGCGTGCAAGTGGCGCGGGGTTACTTGCACCGCCCTGAGCTGACGGCCGAACGCTTCCTCAAGGACCCGTTCAGCGACGGCCGGATGTACCGCACCGGCGACGTCGGGCGCTACCTGCCGGAGGGCACCATCGAGTATTTGGGCCGCAACGATGACCAGGTAAAAATCCGTGGGCTGCGCATCGAGCTGGGTGAGATTCAGGCGCGACTGCTGCAATACCCGCAGATCAACGAAGCCGCCGTGGTGGCCCGCGATTCACGGCTGGTGGCTTACTACACCGGCGTGCAGGCCGACATCGATGCCCTGCGCAACCACCTGCTGGAGCAATTGCCGGACTACATGGTACCGGCGACCTTCATGCACCTGGAGGCCTTGCCCCTGAGTCCCAACGGCAAGCTCGACCGCAAGGCATTGCCGGTACCGGGCCTGGAATCGGTGATCGCCCGGGAATACGTCGCGCCCGTGGGTGAAACCGAAATCACCCTGGCCGGCCTCTGGGCTGATTTGCTCAAGGTGGAGCAGGTGGGGCGGCATGACAACTTCTTCGAGCTGGGCGGCCACTCGCTGCTGGCCGCCAGCCTGATCGGCCGCATGCGCCGGGTCGGGTTGTCGGCGGATGTGAAAGTGTTGTTTGGCCAGCCCACGCTGGCTGCGTTGGCGGCTGCCGTGGGGGGTGGGCGCGAAGTGGTGGTGCCGGCCAATGGGATTGCTGCGGATTGCACGCGGATCACCCCGGACATGCTGACGCTGGTGAGCCTGGAGCAACCCGCCATCGACCGCCTTGTCGCGAGCATTCCCGGCGGCGCGGCCAACGTGCAGGACATCTACCCGCTGGCGCCGTTGCAGGCCGGGATCCTGTATCACCATCGCGCAGTGCAACAGGGTGACGCGTACCTGTTGCAGGCGCAGTTCGCCTTCGCCAGCCTTGAACGCGTTGAAGCGTTTGCCCAGGCGTTGCAGGCGGTGATCGAGCGGCAGGACATCCTGCGCTCGTCGATGCACTGGGACGGGCTGGAAGAACCGGTGCAAGTGGTGTGGCGCCGGGCGTCGTTGCAGGTCGAGGCGATTCAGGCGACGGGCAATGTGCTGGAGCACTTGCAGGCGCGCTTCCATCAGCACCGGCTGGACCTGGGGCAGGCGCCGTTGATGCGCCTGGTGTACGCCGAGGACCCGGCCAACCAACGGGTGGTTGCGTTGTTGCTGTTCCATCATCTGGTGATGGACCACGTGGCGCTGGAAGTCCTGCAGCACGAGATGCAAGCCTGTCTGTTGGGCCGTCGCGAGCAGTTGGGTGCGGCGGTGCCGTATCGCAACTATGTGGCGCAGACGCGCTTGGGCATGCGTGAGGACGAGCACGAAGCCTTCTTCCGCGAGATGCTCGGGGAGATTGATGAGCCGACGCTGGCGTTGAATGCACCGGGTGAAGCACAGCAGGCACGCCTGAGCGTTGACCCGCTGCTGAGCGGGCGCCTGCGCACCCTGGCGCGTCACCTTGGGGTCAGTGCGGCGAGCCTGATGCACCTGGCTTGGGCGCAGGTATTGGGCAAGGTTTCCGGCCGTGAGCAGGTGGTGTTCGGTACCGTGTTGCTGGGCCGGTTGCAGGGCGGTGAAGGCGCCGAGCGCGCATTGGGCGTGTTCATCAATACCTTGCCGCTGCGGATCGACCTGGGTGAGCGCACGGTGCACGCGGCGCTGATGGCGACCCATGCCAGCCTGACCCAACTGCTCAGTCACGAGCATGCGCCACTGGCCCTGGCTCAGCGTTGCAGCGGGCTGCCGGCCAATACACCGCTGTTCAGCGTGCTGTTCAACTATCGGCACAGTGCGCCGCACGCTGGTGGGGTGGCTGAAGCCTGGCAGGGCATGCAAGTGCTCAAGGCCGAGGAACGCACCAACTTTGCACTGTCCCTGAGTGTCGACGACCTGGGTGACGGGTTTGGCTTTGATGTCATGGGGCAGGGCGCGCTACGCCTCTGTGAGTACCTGCATGTCGCCCTGGAACACCTGGTGCAGGCCCTGGAGCAAAATGCAGCGGGCCCAATCAGCCAACTGTCGATTCTGCCGCCGGCGGAGCGTGAAAAACTGCGGGTGGAGTTCAACGCCACCCAACGGGAGTTCCCTCGCGAACATACCGTGCAGCGCCTGTTCGAAGCCCAGGCCCAGGCGCGCCCGAGCGCCATCGCTGTGGTGCATGGCGAGGACAGCCTGACTTACGGTGCGCTGAACACCCGTGCCAACCAACTGGCCCATCACCTGCGCACCCTGGGCGTGCAGCCCGGCGACCACGTGGCGATCCTGCTGCCGCGCTCGATTGACCTGCTGCTCAGTCAACTGGCAATCCTGAAATGCGCGGCGGCCTACGTGCCGCTGGACATCAACGCCCCGGCCGAGCGCCAGGCCTTTATGGTTCAGGACAGCGGCGCGGTCTGGCTGCTGACCCACAGCAGCGAGTCCGTCGAGTACCCGGCCCGACGTATCGACCTCGACACCCTGGCGCTGGACCCGCAACCGAGCCACAACCCGGACCTGTCGCAGGCCTCGGAGCGCGTGGCGTACATCATGTACACCTCCGGCTCCACCGGCACCCCCAAAGGCGTGCTGGTACCGCACCGGGGCATTACGCGGCTGGTGATCAATAACGGCTACGCCGATTTCAACGCCCACGACCGCGTGGCGTTCGCCTCCAACCCGGCGTTCGACGCGAGCACCATGGACGTGTGGGGGCCGCTGCTCAACGGCGGCCAGGTGCTGGTGATCGACCCTGCCACCTTGCTCGACCCGGGTGCGTTTGGTCGTGCATTGAAGGCGGGCGAGGCTACGGTCCTGTTCGTCACTACCGCGCTGTTCAACCAGTACGTGCAGCTGATTCCCGACGCGTTGGCCGGGCTGCGCATCCTGTTGTGCGGCGGCGAACGGGCGGACCCGTCGGCATTCCGCAGCCTGCTCGCCCGGGCGCCGGCGCTGCGTCTGGTGCACTGCTACGGCCCGACGGAAACCACCACCTACGCCACCACCTATGAAGTGCAGGCGATCGCCGCCGATGCTGAAAGCGTGCCGATCGGCAGGCCGATTTCCAACACGCAGATTCACGTGCTGGACGCGCACCTGCAGCCGGTGCCGCTGGGTGTGGTCGGGGAAATCTGCATTGGCGGGCACGGCGTGGCCAAGGGGTATCTGAACCGGCCGGAGCTGACGGCCGAAAAATTCGTCGATGACCCGTTTGGCGATGGTTTGCTCTACCGCACCGGCGACCTTGGGCGCTGGTCGGCGGACGGGTTGCTGGAATGCATCGGGCGTAATGACGACCAGGTGAAGATCCGTGGTTTCCGCATCGAGTTGGGTGAGATCGAAGCGCGCCTGGCGACCTGCAGCGGCATCAAGGATGTGGTGGTGCTGGCACGAGAAGATGCCCCAGGGGACAAGCGCCTGGTGGCGTACTACACCGGCGAGCCGCTCGCCGTTGACGTTCTGCGCAGCCATCTGCTGCAGCACCTGCCGGACTACATGGTGCCCTCGGCCTATGTGCCGCTGGAAAAAATGCCCCTGACGGCCAACGGCAAAGTCGACCGCAAGGCCCTGCCGGTGCCCGCGATGGAAGCGCGGGTAAGCCGTGTGTTTGAAGCCCCGGCCAATGAACTGGAACAGACCCTGGCCCGCCTCTGGGGCGAAGTGTTGAGGTTGGAGCAGGTCGGTCGGCACGACAGTTTCTTTGAACTGGGTGGGCATTCGTTGCTGGCGATCCGGCTGGTCAACCTGATGGAAGAGGCGGGGCTTGAAGTGTCGTTGGCCGAGCTGTTCCAGCATGCCAGCGTCGCTTCGGTCGCCTCGATGCTGGGTCAGCGTACGACGCGGGAAGACGACAGCTCGCTGATCACCGTGCGCGCCAGCGGCAGCCAGCCGCCATTGTTCCTGGTGCATGAATTCAGCGGCATGGACGTGTATTTCCCGGCGCTGGGCCGGCATCTGCCGGGGGATTACCCGATCTACGGCTTGCCCGGTGCGCCCCTCGGTGAACCGCAGTTGCAGACCATGGAAGGCCTGGCGGCGCGGCTGGTGGGGATCATTCGGTCGGTGCAGCCCCATGGGCCGTATCGGCTGGCGGGTTGGTCGTTCGGCGGGGTGTTGGCCTATGAAGTGGCGATGCAACTGCAGGGTCTGGACGAGCCGGTGGCGTTCCTCGGGTTGATCGACAGCTACGTGCCGCGCATGACCGACCAGGGCAAGGCGCGTTGGGCCGGACCGGATGCCCTCAAGCGGCATTTGCTGTTGCAGTGCATGGCGTATTGGAAGGCACAGGGAGGTGTGGATGAGTTGGCGAGCCTTGAGCAACTGGAAGCGCAGATTGGACAGCTGGATTTTGCTGGGCTGTTGCAACGCTGCCGCGATCGGCATTTGTTGTACGCGCAGATGGCGGCGGCTTCGGACGCGGACTTGTTGAGTTTTATCGAGCGGGAAGTCGGGCATGGGCACGCGCTGGCGCATTACAGCCTGTTCCCGATGCCGTTGGCGGTGCACCTGTTCAGCGCCGCAGAGCGGCCGACGGAGCTGTCGCGGCGCAGCCTGGATTTGGGTTGGGATGAAGCGTTGGCCCCTGGGCAACTGCGCCAGGTTGAAGTGCCGGGGGATCACCAGAGCATGATGCAGGCACCGCATATCCAGGCGTTGGGGCAGGCGCTGGGTGAGGCCCTGGCCTTGAGTGAGGCGCCGAGTGTTGCGGTGCATCAGCCGTTGTTACGGATCCAGAGTGGCCGCGCCGGGCATGCGCCGATTTTCTGTGTGCCGGGGGCGGGGGATAGCGTGACCGGGTTTGTGGGGTTGACCGAGGCGCTGGGCCGGGACTGGCCGATCTTTGGCTTGCAGCCCCGTGGGCTGGATGGAGAAGCGGTGCCACACAGCCAGGTCGAGGCGGCGGCGCGCTGTTATTTGCAGGCCTTGGAGCAGGAATGTCCTTCGGGGCCGGTGCATCTGGTTGGGCATTCGTTTGGCGGCTGGGTGGTATTTGAGATGGCGACGCGGTTACAGGCCCAGGGGCGTGAGGTGGCGTCGTTGACGTTGATCGACAGCGAGGCGCCCGGCGGGAATGGGGTGGTGGGACGGCCCTATACCACGACGGCGGCGTTGTTGCGGCTGATTGAGTCGATGCAGGTGGCTTCGGGTAAGTCCCTGGGGATTGATGCGGTGGATTTTGCCGGGAGGGATGAGGTGGAGCAGCGGCGGTTGTTGCATGGGGGGATGGTGGGGGTTGGGTTGTTGCCGGCGCGGTCTTCGGTCGAGGCGATGGATGGGCCGGCGCGCACGTATGCGTCGGCGTTGCGTACGGTTTATCGGCCTGGTCGGCGGTATGAAGGGGTGGTGCGGTTGGTGTTGGCGGAGGACCCGACCCTGGACGCGGCGGGGAATCAGCGGGAGCAGGGGTTGATGGTTGAGGGGTGGCGCCAGTGCACCGGGTCGTTGGAGGTGTGGTATGGGCCGGGGAATCATTTTTCGCTGCTCAAGGCGCCCAACGTCTTTAGTTTGGCGGCTTGGTGGCGGGATGGGGTTGTGGTTGGGGAGCGGGTTTTGTGAGGGCTTTTGATGGTGTACATATCCGTTGCTGCGGTAACGGCTACTTAGGGTTCCGCTCTTACAGCGGGTCACTTTTGGCAAACGTCTGTAGGAGCGAGCTTGCTCGCGAAAAACCTGAGGGCGCCGCGTTCATTCAGGATGCCCACGTCATGGTTAACGACCTTCGCGAGCAAGCCCGCTCCCACATTTGGACCGTGCCCGCTTTAGCTTTCGATCTTAGGCGCCCCGTTAAACCACGCTGGCCGCTGCAAGAGCGGAACCATAGGTAGCCGTTACCCAAAAAACGGATATGTACTCCGAGCCAAAAGCCGGACCCATTTCAACACCTCTTATGGTCATTTATGGAAAAGTCAAAGTATCGAAAAGCAGGATTGGCCCTGGTGTTGACCGTCGCAGCGGGCCTGATTATCTACACCGTGCAGGCCCCGGCAGACGCGCCGCAATACCTGACCGCCACCGCCGAACGCAGTGACATCGAAAACGCTGTCCTGGCCACCGGCTTGCTCGAAGGCGTCAAGCAGGTCGACGTCGGCGCCCAGGTCTCCGGCCAGCTCAAGTCCTTGAAGGTAAAGGTCGGCGACAAGGTCAAGAAGGGCCAATGGCTCGCCGAAATCGACCCGTTGATCCTGCAAAACACCCTGCGCAAAGCCGAGGTCGACGAAGAAAACCTCCAGGCCCAACGCCGCGCCACCGCGGCGCAACTCAAGGAAACCAAATCCGTCTACGAACGCTACCAGGGCCTGCAAGAGGACGAATCCGTGTCCCGCCAGGACTTCGAAACCGCCGAGTCCAACTACGAAGTGCAACGCGCCAACCTGATGTCCCTCGACGCCCAGATCAAAAGCGCCCACATCCAGATCGACACCGCCAAGATCAACCTGGCCTACACCCGCATCGTCGCGCCGATCGATGGCGACGTGGTGGGCATCGTCACCCAGGAAGGCCAGACCGTGATCGCCAGCCAACTGGCGCCGGTCCTGCTCAAGCTCGCCGACCTCGACACCATGACCGTCAAGGCCCAGGTCTCCGAGGCCGACGTGATCCACATCAGCCCCGGCCAGCAGGTGTACTTCACCATCCTTGGCGAGGCCGACAAACGCTACTACGCCAAACTGCGTGGCACTGAACCTGCGCCGCAAAACTTTCTCGAAACCCAGACCGCCGGCACCCCAAAACAAAATACCGCGGTGTTCTATAACGCCCTGTTCGACGTGCCCAACCCCGACCACCGCCTGCGCATCGCCATGACCGCCCAGGTGCGGATCGTGCTCGACACCGCCAAGGCCGCACTGACCGTGCCGGTGGCCGCACTCGGCCCGCGCAATGCCGACGGCAGCTTCCCGGTGCGGGTGCTGGACGCCAAGGGCAAGGCCAACACGCGGCAGGTGCAGACCGGCATCAACAACAACGTCAAGGTGCAGATCCTCGATGGCCTGGCCGAAGGCGACAAGGTGGTGATCGGCGATGCATCGCCCGCCGTGGCGGGGGGCTGATTGATGACTCAGCCACTGCTGGAGCTTAAAGGCATCGTCCGCAGTTTCATGGCCGGCGACCGCGAATTCATTGCCCTCAAGGGCATCGACCTGACCATCTACGCCGGGGAAATGGTGGCGATCACCGGGGCCTCGGGTTCGGGTAAATCTACCCTGATGAACATCCTCGGTGGCCTCGACTACGCCACCGCCGGCAGCTACAAGATCAATGGCATCGAAACCCGCACCCTGGGGGATGAGCAACTGGCCGAACTGCGCCGCGACTACTTCGGTTTTATCTTTCAGCGTTACCACTTGCTGGCGCACTTGAGCGCGTTGCACAACGTGGAAATGCCGGCGATTTATGCCGGTACGCCGGAAACCGCCAGGCACAGTCGGGCAGGGGAGTTGCTGGCACGCCTGGGTTTGTCGGGGCATTTGACCCATCGGCCGAGCCAGCTTTCCGGCGGCCAGCAACAGCGGGTGAGTATCGCCCGGGCCTTGATGAATGGCGGCGAAGTGATCCTCGCCGACGAGCCCACCGGGGCCCTCGATACCCATAGCGGCAAGGAAGTGATGCGCATCCTGGCCGAGCTGCATGCCGCCGGGCACACGGTGATCATCGTCACCCATGACCCGAAAGTCGCGGCCAATGCCCAGCGGATCATTGAGGTGCGCGATGGCGAGATTGTCAGTGACCGCGCCAATCAGAGCGTCGGCCTCGACCTGCCCACCGAAGCGCCCATCGAGCCCAAGCACAGCGGTGCGCGCAAATTGGTGGCGAGCCTCGGGCTGTTCAAGGAGGCCTTCAACATGGCCTGGGTTGCGCTGATTTCCCATCGCATGCGCACCTTGCTGACCATGCTCGGCATTGTCATCGGCATCACCTCGGTGGTGTCGATCTCGGCCATCGGTGAAGGTGCCAAGCGCTATGTGCTCAAGGACATCCAGGCCATTGGCAGCAACACCATCGACATCTTTCCCGGCAAGAGTTTCGGTGACAGCCGCGCCTCGGCCATCGAGACATTGTTGCCGTCGGATGTGGAGGCGCTGAACCAGCTGTATTACGTCGACAGCGCCACGCCGGTGGTGGGGCGCAACCTGTTATTGCGCTACGGCAACATCGACCTGGATGCCCAGGTCAATGGCGTCAGCGACCGCTACTTCCAGGTCAAGGGCCTGAAGCTCGAAGCCGGGATAACCTTCAGCGAAAGCGACGCCCGGCGCCAGGCCCAGGTGGTGGTGATCGACCACAACACGCGCCATCGGTTGTTCGGGCCCGGGGTGGATCCGTTGGGCCAGGTGATCCTGGTGGGCAGCCTGCCGTGCACGGTGATCGGGGTGACGGCGGACAATAAAAACATGTTCGCCGCCAGCAAGGCGTTGAACGTGTGGGTGCCGTATGAGACGGCAGCGGGGCGGCTGTTGGGCCAGCGTCATCTGGACAGCATCACCGTGCGCATCAAGGACGGCCAGCCGAGCAAGGTGGTGGAAGAGAACGTCACCAAGCTGATGTTGCAGCGCCACGGCACCAAGGATTTCTTTACCAACAACCTCGACAGCATCATGCAGACGGTGCAGAAAACCAGCCGTTCCCTGGCGCTGCTGTTGTCGTTGATTGCGGTGATTTCGTTGTTGGTGGGGGGCATCGGGGTGATGAATATCATGCTGGTGTCGGTGACCGAGCGCACCCGTGAGATCGGGATTCGCATGGCGGTGGGCGCGCGGCAATCGGATATTCGCCAGCAGTTCCTGGTAGAAGCGGTGATGGTCTGCCTGATTGGCGGGATGATCGGCATATCGCTGTCATTCGCCATTGGCTATCTGTTTTCGTTGTTTGTGAAAGAGTGGGAAATGGTGTTTTCCCTGGGGTCGGTGGTGACGGCGTTTGCGTGTTCGACGTTGATCGGGATTGTGTTCGGGTTTGTGCCGGCGAGGAATGCGGCGCGGCTGGATCCGATTGAAGCCCTGGCCCGGGATTAATCTGGATAGATGATCAAAATGTGGGAGCTGGCTTGCCTGCGATGGCGGTATGTCAGCTTATAGGTATGCTGGCTGACACACCGCCATCGCGGGCAAGCCCGCTCCCACATGTGTCCTGCGGTGTTCTAGAGCGTTGCGTTTTCTTCTGTGGCGTACATCCAGCGCATCAACGAATGCCGGCCACTGATGCCCATCTTGATCGCCGCCCGCTTGAGGTAGCTCTCGATGGTGTTGACCTTCAGCGCCAACTGCTCCGCCAGTTCCGGCGCGGTACGCCCGGCCAGCAACCCCACGCACACCTCCAGCTCACGGCTGGACAGGGCCAACCCCGATTGCGCGAGGCGTTCTTCGAAGCGTCGGCGCAAGGTGTCGATGCCGGGTTGCTGCGGCGCTTCACTGTCGGGGCCGCTGGGGTGCAGGGCGCTGATGTGCTTTTCAACCATCGGCAGCAGCAAGGAGGAGAAGTCTTGCAGGATGATCCGTTCCTGCTGGGAAAAGCTTTCGGAGGGGTTCGAGCGATACACCGACAGCACGTAGCTGACGTCATCCTTGCGCCGGGTCAGGTGCAGCTGTGCGGCGGCCTGGGCTTCGTCGAGCCCGGGCACCGTGTCGGTGTACACCGGGCTGATCCCCAGCATTCGCGAGCTGCCGGCCTTGCGCGGCGCGTGTTCCCTTGGACTCACGGGCATTTGGGTGATGTGCGTGGCGTCGACTGCCAGTTGGGTGAGGATCAGGTCATGCAGCATGCGCGGGAAATGTCGGCTGCCGGTGCTGGCGATGACCTTGCCAATGTGGGGGAACAGGTGTGAGTTCATCATTTCATCCATGAGTTTCAAGGAGGGCGGCGTACAGGGCAGTGATCTCCATGACTGCCGCCTCGTATGCTAGTACAGGCTTTCGCAAACGGGCCAATGAATGGATCAAATTTTTTGCAGTGCAGGGCGCAACGGGAAAAGCCCGACCTTTTCAGGCCGGGCTATTGGTAAACGTCGCGCCTGGTTGTGAATTTACCTCAAGCGTGATGAACGTTTTGCTGCACAACCCTGGATTTCGGTTTCAGGGCACAGGCGTGCAGTGCCTGCTCAACGTCCGCCAACAGATCGGCGACATCCTCAAGACCCGCCGAGAGCCGCACCAGTCCTTCGGAAATCCCGTGGTGGGCGCGTTGTTCCGGGGTGTAGGTGGAGTGGGTCATGCTGGCCGGGTGCTGGGCCAGTGACTCGGCATCCCCCAGGCTCACTGCCCGGGTGAACAGCTTGAGGGCATTCATGAAACGCCGGCCCATCTCGATGCCGCCCTTGAGTTCAAACGCGATCATGCCGCCGGATTGTTTCATCTGCCGGGCGGCCAATTCGTATTGGGGGAAGGAGCGCAAGCCGGGGTAGGTCACCCATTCCACCAGGGGATGAGCCTGCAAGGCTTCGGCGATGGCCAGGGCGTTGCTGCAATGACGGTCCATGCGCAGGGCCAGGGTCTTGAGGCCGCGCATCAGCAGGGCCGCGTCCTGGGGCGACATCACCGCGCCGGTCAGGTCCTTGAGCCCTTGCAGGCGAATGCGCTGGGCTAGGGCCTGGCTGCTGACGGCGATACCGGCAGTGATATCGCCGTGGCCGCTGAGGTATTTGGTGGCCGAGTGCACCACCACGTCGGCGCCCATTTCCAGCGGGCGTTGCAGGTAGGGCGTGCAGTAGGTGTTGTCCACCACCACGGTGATGCCGGGTTGTTGGTGGGCGATGTTGGCGACGGCGGCGATATCCACCAGTTGCAGGTTGGGGTTGGCCGGGGTCTCGAAATAGATCATGCGCGTGGCCGGGTTGATGGCCTCGCGCAGGGCGACCAGGTCGGTGAGGTCGACGTGGCGGACCTTGATGCCGAACTCGCCGATGCCGTGATGCAGCAGGGCGAAGGTGCAGCCGTAGAGGGTCTGGCTGACGATGATTTCGTCACCGGGGCGCAACAGGGTCCAGAACGTCGCGGCAATCGCGCCCATGCCGGAGCTGAAGGCTACGGCGGCTTCGCCGTTTTCCAGGGTGGCCATGCGCGATTCCAGCAGGGCCAGGGTGGGGTTGGAGATGCGGGTGTAGAAGTGCCCGTTTTCTTCACCGGCAAAGCAGGCGGCACCGTATTCGGCGGTGGGGAAGGCGAAGGTGGCCGACAGGTAGATCGGTGGCACGAGAGCGCCGTGGTGGTCCTGTGGGTCGTAGCCGTGGTGGATGGCACGGGTGGAAAAGCCGAACGTATTGTGTTTATTTTTCATGGTCGGACGCTCCTTATTTCCTACAATGCTATGCTTATAACGGCGGCCGAACGTTCCATAGTTTGCTGGGAAAACCCGGTAGATTGGGATGAAAAACAATAAAAATGACGTTTTGAGGCAAGATATGCCCATTCATCTGGATCGGACTGACAAGGCACTTTTAAACGCCTTGCAGGGCAATGCGCGGTTGACGGTGGCGGAGTTGGCGGAGCGGGTGTCGCTGACCACTTCGCCATGTTGGCGGCGGGTGAAGAACCTCGAGGACAGCGGGGTGATCGGGGGGTATCAGGCGATCCTGTCACCCAAGGCGCTGGGGTACGGGGTGACGGCGTTTGTCAGCATCATGATGGACACGCACTCGCGCGAAGTGGCCCGGGCGTTTGAGCAAAGGTTGCTGGAGATTCCCGAGATTGTGGCGTGTCATAACGTTTCGGGGCGGTATGATTTTTTGTTGGAAGTGGTGGCGAAGGATCTGGAGTCGTTTGGGGAGTTTGCCCGGGAGGTGTTGCAGGGGTTGCCGTGTGTTAAGGAGATTTACTCCAGTTTCTCGTACAAGTCGGTTCGGCCGTTGCGGGTGATTCCGCTTCCTGAGTGATTGACGGTGTACATATCCGTTGCTTCGGTAACGGCCACCTATGGTTCCGCTCTTACAGCGGGTCACTTTTGGCAAACGCCCGGAATGCCGGCCCAGCCAAAAGTAACCAAAAGGTCTTTGCCCCACCACTCGGTGCCTCGCTTAGGCTCGGCATGCCCGCACTCCGGCCCGATTCCGCGGGCCGCTCCACCGTGCCTACTTGCGGCCATCGTGGTTAACGGGGCCCGCAGATCAAAATCAAAAGCAAGAGCACAGCGGCCTACCGGCCGGCTTGAGTGTTAAAAGCAGAGGCAAGATCCAGAGCGAAAACAAAGCTGCTTTTCTGTGGGAGCTGGCTTGCCTGCGATGCAGACACCTCGGTGCATCAGGTACACCCAGTTGATGCTATCGCAGGCAAGCCAGCTCCCACATTTGACCGTGCCCGCTTTAGATTTTGATTTTGCTCTTCAACACTCAAGCCGGCCGGTAGGCCGCTGTGCTTTTGCTTTTGATCTTGATCTTAGGCGCCCCGTTAAACCACGCTGGCCGAACGCAGGCTTTGGAGCGTGGGTAACCCGGCAGGACGCCGGGTTAGCCGCGCTGGGCCAAGGATGGCCCATCGCGGCGGCCCACGGTCCAAAGCCGGAGTGAGGGCACACCGAGCCTAGGCGAGGTGCCGAGTGGTGGGGCAAGAGCGTTTTGCTTACTTTTGCGCTTTTCAAAAGTGAGCCGCTGTAAGAGCGGAACCCTAAGTGGCCGTTACCTAAATAACGGATATGCCCCCAACCCCAACCCCAACCCCAACCCCAAAGCCACATACGTCATCCAACGTATTCCCCGCCCAACCCCATCCCCGCGAGACTGCTCCCGACAGCCAAGCCACCTCCGGGAGCACCTCGATGACCGACACCCTGATCAAAGTCGACCTCAACCAACCCGTCACCGAAAACGAGCAAATCCACAACCGTTGGCACCCGGACATCCCGATGGCCTGTTGGGTCAAACCCGGCGATGACTTCATCCTCGAAACCTACGACTGGACCGCCGGCGCCATCAAGAACAACGACGACGCCAGCGACGTGCGCGACGTCGACCTCTCCACCGTGCATTACCTTTCCGGCCCAGTGGGCGTAAACGGCGCCGAACCCGGCGACCTGCTGGTGGTCGACCTGCTCGACATCGGCGCCAAAGCCGACTCCCAGTGGGGTTTCAACGGCTTCTTCTCCCGCCAGAACGGCGGCGGCTTCCTCACCGACCACTTCCCCAGCGCGCAAAAAGCCATCTGGGATTTCAAGGGCATGTTCACCAGCTCTCGACACATCCCGGGCGTGAACTTCGCCGGCCTGATCCACCCTGGCCTGATCGGCTGCCTGCCCGACCCGGTGATGCTCGCCGACTGGAACCGTCGCGAGCAGGAACTGATCGACACCAACCCGACCCGCGTCCCACCCCTGGCCAACGCCCCGCTGGCCGCCACCGCACACATGGGCAAACTCAAGGGCGCGGCCCGTGACGACGCCGCCGCCACCGGCGCCCGGACCGTGCCGCCCCGTGAGCATGGCGGCAACTGCGATATCAAGGATCTGTCCCGCGGTTCGAAGATCTATTTCCCGGTGTACGTCAACGGCGCCGGCCTGTCGGTGGGGGACTTGCACTTCAGCCAGGGCGACGGCGAAATCACTTTTTGCGGCGCCATCGAAATGGCCGGCTGGGTGCACATGAAGGTCGAGCTGATCAAGGGCGGCATGGCCAAGTACGGGATCAAAAACCCGGTGTTCAAGCCAAGCCCGATCACCCCGAACTACAAGAACTACCTGATCTTCGAAGGCATCTCCGTCGACGAACAGGGGCAGCAGCACTACCTGGACGTCAATGTCGCGTACCGCCAGGCCTGCCTGAATGCGATCAACTACCTGACCAAGTTCGGCTACTCGCCGGCCCAGGGTTATGCGTTGCTCGGCTCGGCGCCGGTGCAGGGGCATATCAGCGGCGTGGTGGACATCCCCAACGCTTGCGCGACGTTGTGGCTGCCCACCGAAATCTTCGAGTTCGACATCAACCCCAACGCTAACGGCCCGACCCGATTCCTCGACGGCAGCATCGACCTGCCCATCGCACCGGACCTGTAGCCATGCCGACCTATGAATATGCCTGTGAGTCCTGCGGCACCTTCACGATGCTGCGGCCCATGGCCCAGCGTCACGAACCCAGCCAGTGCCCGTATTGCGACGGCCCGGGCGGGCAGTTGCTGCTGTCGGCACCGGCGCTGACCACGCTGTCGGCCAATCAGCGCAAGGCGATTGCCGGTAACGAGCGCAGCGCCCATGCGCCGCAAACCGTCGGCGAGTATCAGGAGGCGCGCAAGCACCCGGCGGGCTGCAGTTGCTGTGGCACCCGCAAGCCGGTGGTGCCAAGCAAGGCCAACCCGCTGGGGCTCAAGACCAGGACCGGGCCACGGCCCTGGATGATCAGTCACTGACCGAGGAGATTTGCAATGCGCCATGGCGACATATCCAGCAGCCCGGACACGGTCGGCGTTGCTGTCGTGAACTACAAGATGCCGCGCCTGCACAGCAAGGCCGAGGTCATCGATAACGCGAAGAAGATTGCCGAGATCATTGTCGGCATGAAGCAGGGTTTGCCCGGCATGGACCTGGTGGTGTTCCCCGAATACAGCACCATGGGGATCATGTACGACCACGACGAGATGATGGCCACCGCCGCGAGCATTCCCGGCGAAGAGACGGCGATCTTCTCGGCGGCCTGTCGCCAGGCGAATACCTGGGGCGTGTTTTCCCTGACTGGTGAGCGCCATGAAGAGCATCCCCACAAGGCGCCGTACAACACGCTGGTGTTGATCAACAACCTGGGAGCGATCGTCCAGCGCTATCGCAAGTGCATTCCGTGGTGCCCGATCGAGGGTTGGTACCCGGGCGACCGCACCTATGTATGCGACGGGCCCAAGGGCATGAAGGTCAGCCTGATCATCTGCGACGATGGCAACTACCCGGAGATCTGGCGCGACTGTGCAATGAAAGGCGCCGAGCTGATCGTGCGTTGCCAGGGCTATATGTACCCGGCCAAGGAGCAGCAGGTGCAGATGTCCAAGAGCATGGCCTGGGCAAACAACTGCTACGTGGCGGTGGCGAATGCGGCGGGGTTCGACGGGGTGTATTCGTACTTCGGGCACTCGGCGATCATTGGTTTTGATGGCCGCACCCTGGGGGAGTGCGGCGAAGAGGAAATGGGCATTCAGTACGCCCAGCTGTCGGTGTCGCAGATCCGCGATGCGCGGGCCAATGATCAGTCGCAGAACCATCTGTTCAAGCTGCTGCACCGTGGCTACACCGGCATGCACGCTTCGGGCGACGGGGACAAGGGCGTGGCGGATTGTCCGTTCGAGTTCTATCGCACCTGGGTGCTGGACGCGCAAAAGGCCCGGGAAACTGTCGAGGCATTTACCCGCAGCACCGTCGGTGTCGCCGAATGCCCGGTGGGGCAGTTGCCCCATGGCGGTAAAGAAAAAACGGCGGGTTGAGGCATGCGGTTTACCTTTGAACCGGCTCAGGTCATGGCCTTGCTACGCAGCCGCATCGTTGGCCAGGACGCGGCCCTGGCCCAGGTGGAAGGCTTGCTCAAGGTGGTCAAGGCCGATATCGGCGAGCGCGAGCGGCCGTTGAGCGTCAACCTGTTCATGGGGCCGACCGGGGTCGGCAAGACGGAAATCGTCCGACTGCTGGCGCAGGCCTTGCACGGGCGTGCCGACGGGTTCTGCCGCATCGACATGCACACCCTGGCCCAGGAGCATTACGCCGCGGCCTTGACCGGGGCGCCGCCGGGTTACGTCGGCAGCAAGGAAGGCATCAGCCTGTTCAACAGCGAACTGATCCAGGGCAGCTATAGCCGCCCCGGCATCGTGTTGTTCGACGAGTTGGAAAAGGCCAGCCAGGAAGTGGTGCGCAGCCTGTTGGGCATTCTTGAAAACGGCCAACTGACGCTGGCGGGTGGCGCTCGCACGCTGGACTTTCGCAACAGCCTGATCTTCATGACCAGCAATATCGGCGCGCAACAGGCGCGTCGCCATCGACAGCGATTTACCCCGTTGCGCTGGTTGAGACGCGGGGAGGCGGCGGTGTTGGAGGACGCCTTGCACAGTCACTTCGAGCCGGAGTTTCTCAATCGCATCGACCGTATCCTGATGTTCGAGCCCATCGACCATCAATGGCTTGAAGCGCTGCTTGAGGTGGAACTCGGCAAACTCAATCAACGCCTGGCGACGCAGCAGCGGTCACTGGTGCTGGATGAGTCGGCACGGGCGTGGTTGTGCCGCGACCATGACGTACGCTTTGGTGCCCGCGCCTTGGGCCGCCGATTGCGGGTGGAACTTGAGCCGGCGATTGCCGAATGCGTATTGCGCGACCCGGGTGTGGGCCCCATGGGCGCGACTGTCGACAGTGATCGTTTGGTGGTTTCGCAACAAGCGGCTTGCAACAAATAAATTCCAGGCTAATATAACCCGGGTAAAACAATATATTCCGGGTAAAAGTCATGAGCGCATCACACTGCACCGCCTTCCTTGGCCACCAACGCGTGGCCGCCGGCTCTTATGCCGATGTCGCCAAAAAACTGAAAAACCTCGACCTGTCGACGGGCAGCTTGCTGGTGTTCGATGACGCCAGCGGCGTTCAAGTCGACTATCCCTGGCCCGCCGGTTACGCACCGCAGCAACCGACCGTCGCGGTGACCGAGGCCGACGTGCCGGCGTCACCTACCGTAGGCCGACCGAAGCTGGGGGTGGTCGCCCGTGAAGTGACCCTGCTGCCACGGCATTGGGAGTGGCTGGGGCAACAACGCGGCGGCGCCTCGGCGGCCTTGCGCCGGCTGGTGGATGAAGCGCGCAATGCCCATGCCGAGCACGATGAGCGACGCCAGGCCAAGGAATCCAGCTATCGTTTCATGAGCGCCCTGGGCGGCGACCTGCCGGGTTTCGAAGAGGCCTCGCGGGCGTTGTTTGCCCAGGACGGCGCCGACTTTTCCAACAAGATTGCGCACTGGCCAGTGGATGTGAAGTTGTACCTGGCCTGGTTGTCACGCAACGCTTTCCCTGCCTAATTGCATTGAGATCCGAACCTTCATGGAAGTCACCCAGCAACGACCGTTGTGGCAGATCTACCTGATCTTTCTGGCACCCATGGTGCTGTCCAATTTCCTCCAGAGCTTTTCCGGCACGCTGAACGGTATCTACGTCGGGCAGATGCTCGGTACCCAGGCGTTGGCGGCGGTGTCGGGGATGTTCCCCATCGTGTTCTTCTTCATCGCCCTGGTGATCGGCCTGGGGGCGGGCGCTTCGGTGTTGATTGGCCAGGCGTGGGGGGCCCAGGAAACCTCGATGGTCAAGTCGATCACCGGCGCCACCCTGACCCTCGGCGCCCTGATCGGGGTGATCGCGGCGGTGCTGGGCAGCGTGTTTGCCCGCCCGGCGATGCAGGCCCTGGGCACACCGGTGGATGTGCTGGATGACGCGGTGGGTTACGCGCAGATGATGATGCTGATCATGCCGCTGTTGCTGGTGTTCATCCTGTTCACCCAGCTGCTGCGGGGCGTGAGTGACACGGTGTCGCCGTTGCTGGCGCTGATGGTCTCGACCGCCGTGGGCCTGGTGCTGACCCCGGCACTGATCAAGGGCTGGCTGGGTTTGCCGCCGATGGGCATTCAGAGCGCGGTACTGGCAGGGCTGGTGGGTAACGCCCTGGCGATGACGTTTCTGGTGCTGCGCCTGCGCCATAAAAACCACGTGATGGCGCCGGATCGCGAGTTGATGGCGGCATTGCGACTGGACCGGGCGATCCTTGGCAAAGTGCTGCGTATCGGCTTGCCGACCGGGTTGCAGATGGTGGTGCTGTCGCTGTCGGAGTTGGTGATTCTGGCGCTGGTCAACAGCCATGGTTCCCAGGCGACGGCGGCGTATGGGGCGGTGACACAGATCGTCAACTATGTGCAGTTTCCGGCGTTGTCGATTGCCATCACCGCGTCGATTCTGGGGGCGCAGGCGATCGGGGCGGGGCGGCTGGAGCGGATTGGGCCGATCCTGCGCACGGGGATTTTGATCAACTTGTGCCTGACGGGTGGGTTGATTGTGTTGGGGTATGGGTTGTCGCACTGGTTGCTCGGTTTGTTCATTACTGACGTGGATGCGCGGGTCAAGGCTGAGCACCTGCTGCATATCATGCTCTGGAGCATTTTGGTGTTTGGCTTCCAGGCGGTGGTGGGCGGGATCATGCGGGCCAGCGGCGTGGTGCTGGTACCCGTGGGGATTTCGATCGTGTGCGTGTTGGGGGTGGAGTTGCCGGTGGCTTATCTGCTGAATGCGCGGTTTGGGCTGGAGGGGGTGTGGATGGCGTTTCCGGTGACGTATCTGGCGATGTTGGGGTTGCAGACGGCGTATTACCGGTTGGTTTGGCGGCATAAGCAGATCAAGCGGTTGGTGTGAGTTTGGGCGGATTGAGTCCATATCTGTTGCTGCGGTTCTGGTTGCTTAGGGCGCTGCGGCGGCACGGCGTGCGGGCACACCGCGCCCAAGGTCAAGCCCACCTCGTTTTCGCACCTTGGCTTATTTGAAGTGGGTATCGGCGATCGGCATGATGCTCGCCACACGCCAGCCATCCTTGCCCATGACCAGCGTCTGGCTGATCAGGAAGGTGCTGTCGGTAGGTGTTTCCGTTCTGGACATTCCCGGTACCACCTCGCGGTCGCCGCCGCCGATGAGGACTGTGTCAAATAGGGGCCTCCGTTTGATTCAGTGGTCGACAGATAACGTCCGGCGCGTCGGATCCCGCAGTGCGAGTTTTTGTCGCTGGCGTTCCTCGAGAAAAAACACCAGTTGCTCACAGGTCCTCGGGGCTGTGTCGATCACATGGCCGCCGTCATGCTCCAGGACCAGTGGGCGGGTGAACAGCGCCGCCACGTTATAGGAAAAACGCTGGGGAACAACAAAGTCTGTGCGGCCTATAACGTGAACCGATGGCAGGTCAAAGCTGGATTTGGATTCGTACAGCGACTGCAGCACCGGATCGTTGGCCAGGAAGCCACCGATCATGATCGCGAAGTCAAAGGCCAGGGGGAATTGTGCGCCTGGCCTCGCGTCTGGGGCGCGTAATCCCACCAGCAAGGCGGTCAATGCCGCTCCCTGGCTGAAGCCGAGTACGCCATCAAAGGGGCCCTGTGTACGAAAGGTTTCAAGCACCCAATCATAGGTGGTGGCCCAGCCTTGGTAATCCACTAGGGCCTGACCGACCCCGGGGCCGGTTTTTTGAGTCGAATGTTCCACCGCATGCCACCAGCCAAAATCGCCGTGGCTCAAACTCGGAGCGTCGACGTAAATGAACTCGGCCACGTGTTCCAGGTGTTGCTGCAGGAGGTGCATCTGACGGGCCAGGACCTTGGCGCTGCCGTGGTAACCATGCAAGCAGAGAATGCGCAGTTTTTTCATGATGAGTATCCAGGGGCGCGCACCGGGCTTGGAGTTGACCCGGTGAGTGCCATTTATTCAGAAGGTATCAGTGGCCGTAGCGTGCGACGAAGCTGGCTTTACCCAGCACTTTTTCGCCCAGGCCTCTGTTCAGGATGTACCCGTGCAGTGCCGCGCTGCCGGTGCGCGGAATGCCGCTTGCGGCTTCGACGTCCTCGACTGCCAGGGCATAGGCGCTGAAGATATAGGTGTGAGGTTTGTCACCCACCGGCGGGCAAGGACCACCGTAGTTGCCGTTGCCGCCGGTTACGCCGGTGTCGGTAAAGTCATTGACGCCGTTGAAGGCCGGCGCCGGAAGTTTTGCTGGCGTATTTCCTGCGCCTTGGGGCAAGCCCTTGGCTGACGCCGGAATGTTGTAAACCGTCCAGTGCCAGAAACCGCTGCCGGTCGGTTCATCCTGGTCCAGTACTTGTATGGCGATGGAGCGCGTGCCCGCAGGCAGGTTCGACCATTCGAGGGCAGGCGAGACGTTGCCTCCGGTGCAACCAAAGCCGTTCAAGACGTGGGTGTTGGCGAAGGTCCCGGACTTGAGGTCCGGGCTCGTCAAGGTAAAGGTCGACGCCGCCGAGGCGGCCCCGGTAAAGGCTCCCGCCAGCAGGATGCCGATCAGCGCGGCCCCACTGGGGATTGCGCGTAACCAGCGGGCAGGAGAGACAGTTTCAAGTTCGGATGTTCTTCGGTTCATCTATGTAGCACCTTGTTGTTTGGAGCGCTCAAGGTACTGAGGGGGGGAAGGCTCGCCCAGTTGTCGGGCTGCATGAGATTCTTGTGGAAAGTGCTGGAATGGGTGGCGTGAAAAATGCCTGCTATTGATCGCGTATGTGTTGCTTCATGAAGTCGATAAAGGCCCGAACCCGCTTCGGCACATAGTCGCGAGAGGGGTAGAGCAGCCAAAGTGTATTGTCGAAGTGGGTGGGGGTCGCTTCATGACCGGGGAACAGGTCCACCAGGCGACCTGCCGCCAAATCTTCCCTGACCAGCCAGTCCGGCAGCAGGGCGGGCCCGTGGCCGTCCAACGCCGCGCGGTGCAGGGTCAGAGAGTTGGAGACCACCAGCCAGCCGTCCACATCGACTTCTTCCACGTGGCCAGTGGTATCGCGCAGTTTCCAGGAGGAACGATAACCGTGCACCGAACAGCGCAGGCAGTCTCGTTGTTGCAGGTCCGACGGCATTCGGGGCTGGCCGTGCTGGCGGACGTAGTCGGGGCTGGCACAGATGTGGTAACGGATTTTCGCAAGGCGCGTACCGATCATCGAAGTGTCGGTATCCTGGCGCAGGCGCAGGGCTACATCGACCCGCTCGTTGACCAGGTCCACCAGGGTGTCGGTCAGCAATAAATCGATCTCCAGGGACGGATGCGCCGCCCGCAGTTCGGGCAGTAGCGGCATGATTACCGTATAACCGAAGGTCACCGAGGCGGTGACCCGGACGACGCCGGCCGTGTTGCCGGCGAGATCGCGGGCTTCATCGGCCGCTTGCTGCAGGTTCTGCAATAGCTTGCTGGCATAGTCGTGATAGATCTTGCCGGCCTCGGTCACCACCAGGCGGCGGGTGGTGCGCTCAAAGAGCCTGAACGCCAAGTCCCTTTCCAGCGCCGAGACGGCCCGGGTGACGGCTGACGGGTCGATGTCCAGCTTGCGTGCGGCGGCGGCAAAGCTGCCTTGTTGCACGACCTCGACGAATAGCTTGAGGTGTTCTGTGTCCACGGTGATGACCTGCTGATGATTATGCGGATCCTATATTCAGGCACCGTGGGGTAGCAATCGCCGCGACGAGTGATCGTTTGGGGCTGCGTACCCGGACGGCTGGAATGCGGGGAGCACTCAGCGCTGGGTGAAATAACGACTCGGCACCTCACCCAACACACGCTTGAACACCGTCGCAAACGCACTTGGGCTGCTATACCCCAAATCCAGCGCCACCCTGGTCACCGGTTCCCCATTGCCCAGCCGCACAATCCCCGCCAGCAGGCAGGCTTGCTGGCGCCACTGCAGGTAACTGATGCCGGTAGCCTGACGAAACTGCCGGGTAAAGGTCCGGCGGCTCATGCCGGCGTTGAGCGCCATGGCATCAATGCTGATTTCCAGCGAAGGCTCGGCCAGAAACCCTTCGCAAGCTTTCGCCAAGCGCGGCTCGGCAGGCAACGGCGCACTGAGCGGCAGCACCGGCATCTGGGCGATCTCGTGCAGCAGCAAGCCCATCAAATAGCTATCGCGGCCACCCATCGCATAACGCGCAGGCACCTCCACGGCCTTCTCCAGCAACTGCCCGAGCAGCGGCGACACGTCCAGCACCTGGCACGCTTGCGGCAACTCCAGCCGCCGCGCCGCCTGTGGGCGAATGTAGGTGTTGAGCATCGTCACCGGCCCGCGCATCAGCATGGCGTGGGACACATGTGGCGGCACCCAGATCGCGCGGCGGGGCGGCACGACCCAGTTACCGGTAGCGGTGTAGACCGTGATGACGCCCCGGCTGGCATACGCAAACTGGCCGCGTGGGTGCGCGTGGTCGGGGAACAACTGGCCGTCGGCATAGTCGATGGCGGTCACGACCACGTCGCGGGGGGTGTTTTCGTAGGGATGAATATCGGGCATGGCCTGATTCTAGCCTTTGTTGACCCACAATCGCAGGCGGGCCATCGCGGTTTGCGAAAAAATCTGCCGGATGCACGGCCTCTTGTCGTGCCAACCAGCAAATGGACCCCGTCACCATGAAGCACAAACACCTGTTACTGGCCGTCCTGGTGACGGCCGTGTGGGGATTCAACTTCCCCATTACCAAGCTGGGCCTGGCCGAGATCAACCCATTGTTGCTGACGGCCCTGCGTTTCACCCTGGCTGCGTTGCCTTGGGTGTTTCTGGTAAAACGACCCCAGGTGGCGGTGAAGTGGCTGGCGGCCTACGGCTTGATCTTCGGGGTGGCGATGTGGGCCTTGATCAACCTCGGGATCGCCATGGGTGTGCCGCCCGGCAGCGCGTCATTGCTGATCCAGTTCAGCGCATTTTTCACCCTGGGCTGGGGCGTGCTGCTGTTTCGTGAAAGCCTGTCCCTGCCGCAATTGATCAGCGTGGCGCTGGCGGCCATGGGCTTGGTGGGCATGCTGTTGGGTGTGCAGGGGGCGGCGACGATGCTGGGGTTTGCCCTGGTGCTGTTCAGTGCGCTGGCCTGGAGCATTGGCAATATCATCATCAAGGTCTCCGGGGTGCGGGAGATCTTTGCCTTCGTGGTCTGGGCCAGCCTGTTTGCACCGCTGCCGCTGGTGCTGTTGACGTGGCTGCTGGACGGCCCGCAAGCCTTTATCGCCTTGCCTGCTCAGTTGAACCGCGTGGCGTTGTTCTCGCTGGCGTTTCAGGTGTATGGCGCGACGCACTTCTGTTATTGGGGCTGGAACCTGCTGCTGCGCGAGTACCCGGTTTCCCGGGTGGCGCCCCTGTCACTGCTGATCCCGGTGTTTGGCGTCGTCAGCTCAATGCTGATTCTGGGGGAGCGCCCCGGGGTTTCCCAGTGGCAGGCCATGGGCTTGATTCTGTTGGCCTTGATCGTGGGAATGAAGAAGGGACGCCCGTTGTGGGTCAGGCAGGGCGGTCACGCTTGAGCAGGCCATACAGCGCGCTGTCCGAGATCTCATCGCCGACCACCCAGCGCTCGCGCAACAGGCCTTCGCGCACAAAACCCAGGCGCTCGAGCAATCTTGCGGAGCCCAGGTTGCGTGGGTCGATATCGGCTTCAAGGCGGCGCAGCCCGACGGTGTTGAAGCCGTGGTCGATCACGGCGCGGGCCGCCTCGCTCATGTAGCCCTTGCCCCAATGCTGGCGGTTCAGGGTGAAGCCGATTTCGGCACGACCGCATTGCTCATCCACATTGAACAGGTCGCAACTGCCGATCACCTCGCCGGTGGTCAGCAACTCCACCATGCACACCAGGTCTTCACCGGCAATCGAGGCTTCCATCAGTTGGCCGAAGCGTTCAACGGCCTGCTCGGCGCGGGTCATGGTGGGAAAGGAAAAGTAGCGCATGGCTTCGGGATCGGACCAGATGGCAAACAGCGCGCGCCAATCATCCTGATGGGGAGGGCGCAGGCCCAGGCGCTCGGTGGTGAGGAGAAAGGGGGCGAAAAAGGGCAGGGTCATAAGGTGCTCGTCCGTGAAAGTCACGGGCGAATGCTGCCGGGATTGGGCGGGTTGTACAAGGGTCAAGGAAAGAGGACGACGGGAAGCAATTGCTCCACTTAATAGGAAGCATTACTATTCACGCCCCGCCTCCCCAGTGCACCCAGATGACTCCTCAGCCGCCCCGCAGAACAGGCTTTTTCGAGCACTATGAAGAGTTGATCGGGACCTGGACGCGCCGCCTGAGAAACCGTCAGCAGGCCGAGGACCTGGCCCACGACACTTTTGTACGGGTGCTTGAGTCCGCGCCCGGCGCGGTTGAGCAACCTCGTGCCTATCTGCATCAAACGGCGCGCAATATCGCCGTTGACGCCTATCGCCGCGAAGACCGTCGGGAGGCGATGGCGCTGGAGGCCTTTGATCAGCGTTCGCCCCACAGTGGCGACCCGGAGCATTTCATGCACGCGATCCAGCTGGCGGACTCCATCGAGCGAGCCTTGGCCGAGTTGCCGGTTAATTGCCGCAAGATTTTCATCTGGCAAAAGATCGAAGGCCTGACCCAGCAGGAAATCGCCGAGCGCCTGGGCCTGTCTAAAAACATGGTGGAAAAGTATATGATCCGCACCCTGCGGCATCTACGTGACCGCCTGGACGCGATGGCCCCATGACCCATGCCCGCTTTGAAACAGGACCTTCCATGATGGATACCCGTGAGTGCGCCTGCGGCAGTGCGACGGCCCGCGATGAGGCGGCGCAGTGGTTTGTGCGTGTGCAGGACAGCCCGTTGAGCGTCGAAGAACGCGAGCGTTTTGATGCCTGGCGTGCGGAGCATGCCGAGCACCAGTACGAATTTGATGTGCTGCAGGGTTTGTGGAGCGCCACTGACCTGGTGCCCAAGGCGCGCTTGCAGGCGTTGTGCGATGCCCCAGAACCGCGTGCGAAGCGCCGGCCAGTGCTGCGCTATGGGGCGGCGGCGAGTGTGCTGGCGGTGGCCCTGGGCCTTGGGTTGTTCAGTGGCCTGGATCATCCGGCGACGTACAACGCCGAGTTCAGCACCGCGCTGGGGGAGCGCCGGCAGGTGGCGCTGCCCGACGGCTCGCTGATGGATTTGAACAGCCGCAGTGTGGTGGCGGTGCATTACGTAAAAGGGCAGCGCGGCATCGAACTCAAGCAGGGCGAGGCGATGTTCAGTGTCGAGCATGACAGCAGCCGGCCCTTTGTGGTGTCGGCCGGGGCAGGGCAGGTGACGGTCACCGGTACGCGTTTCGACGTGCGCCGCGATGACGACCAGACCCGTGTGGTGGTCGAGGCCGGTACGGTCAAGGTGCAAGGGCGCACATCCGATGCCATCGTGATGCTTACGGCCGGCCGGGGCACCCATGTGGATACCCAAGGCCACGTGGCGGCTGCCTACGCCGTCAACCCCGAAGAACTGACGGCCTGGCGCACCGGCAAGCTGGTGTTCAACAACGCCACCCTCGGCGAAGTGGTCCGGGAAGTCTCGCGTTACCGCGAGCAACCCTTGCGGGTCAGTGCACCTGCGGTGAGCAACCTGCGGTTGACCAGTGTGTTCAAATCCACCGACACCGATGCCTTGCTCAAGGCCTTGCCGCATATTCTTCCGGTGGCCTTGCGCACCTTGCCCGACGGTAGCCAGGAAATAATTTCACGATAGATTCAGGTTTTTTCCGAGTTCTTCGTCTTCTTGTGCAACTGCAACTGGTTTGCATTAACAGCCGCACTCTCTTGCGATCACAGGACGCCGTTCGACGTGAAAAAACTCGCCGTGAAAAACAATAAGTCATCCCGTTGGGCACCCTTCGCCCTGGCACTGGCCGTCAGCGCCGCACTGCCGGCAGCCTATGCTGACGACGCGATTCATATCCAGGCCCAGTCCCTGGGGGCGGCCTTGAGCCAGCTGGGTCAACAGACGTCGCTGCAAGTGTTTTTCAGCCCCGACATGGTGGCCGGCAAACAAGCCCCGGCCGTCGACGGCAAGCTGTCGCCAGAACAAGCCCTGCGCCAATTGCTGCAAGGCAGCGGCCTGGATTACCAGATCGACGCCGGCTCTGTGACCTTGCGCCCGCTGGGTAAAGGCACCGGCGAAGCAGGTTCGCCGCTGGAGCTGGGTGCCACCGACATCAAGGTGGTGGGCGACTGGCTGGGCGATGCAAATGCCGAAGTGGTGCAGAACCACCCCGGCGCGCGCACCGTGGTACGTCGTGAGGCCATGGTGGAGCAGGGCGCGATGAACGTCGGTGATGTGCTGCGGCGCATTCCCGGCGTGCAGGTGCAGGAAGCCAACGGCACCGGTGGCAGCGATATTTCCCTTAACGTCGGCGTGCGCGGGCTGACCTCACGCCTGTCACCACGTTCCACGGTATTGATCGATGGCGTTCCGGCGGCATTCGCCCCTTACGGTCAACCGCAGTTGTCGATGGCGCCGATTTCCTCGGGCAACCTGGACAGCATCGACGTAGTGCGCGGCGCGGGCTCCGTGCGTTATGGGCCACAGAACGTCGGCGGAGTGATCAACTTTGTGACCCGCGCCATTCCGGAAAAATTCTCCGGTGAAGTCGGCACCACCCTGGAGACGGCGGCCCATGGCGGCTGGAAGCATATTGAAAACGCTTTCATCGGCGGCACCGCCGACAACGGTATCGGTGCTGCGTTGCTGTATTCCGGGACCAAGGGCGATGGTTACCGCGATCGCAACAACGGCAACGACATCGACGACGTGATCTTCAAGACCCATTGGGCGCCGACTGATCAAGACGATTTCTCGCTGAACTTCCACTACTACGACGCCAGCGCCGACATGCCCGGCGGCCTGACCCAGAAGCAGTACGACGCCAACCCGTATCAATCGGTGCGTGACTGGGACAACTTCAATGGCCGGCGCAAGGATATGTCCTTCAAGTACATCCGGCAGATCGACGACCGCACCCAGGCTGAAGTGTTGACGTACTACTCCGACAGTTTTCGCGGCAGCAACATTGCCAACCGCGACCTGAAAACCCTGGGTTCCTACCCGCGCACCTACTACACCTTCGGCATCGAGCCGCGGGTGTCCCACGTGTTTGACCTGGGGCCGAGCACCCAGGAGGTCAGCGTCGGTTATCGCTACCTCAAGGAAGGCATGCACGAGCAGGCCACCAGCCTGGCGCTGGTCAATAACGTGCCGACGCCGGTGGGCCAGAATGACGGCCACGTGTACCAGGACCGTACCGGCGGCACCGAGGCCAACTCGTTCTACATCGATAACAAGATTGATATCGGCAAGTGGACCGTTACCCCGGGCATTCGCTTTGAGCAGATCCGCACCGAATGGCACGACCGACCGGTAGTCGCCCTGAATGGCACCACGGTCCAGGAGAAACGTCGCGAGATTCACAACAACGAACCGCTGCCGGCCCTGAGCGTGATGTACCACCTCTCCGATGCCTGGAAACTGTTCGCCAACTACGAAACGTCCTTCGGCAGCCTGCAGTACTTCCAGCTGGGCCAGGGCGGTAATGGCGACCAGACCGCGAACGGCCTGAACCCGGAAAAAGCCAAGACCTACGAAATCGGTACCCGTTACAACGACGACGTCTGGGGCGGTGAAGTGACGTTGTTCTACATCGACTTCTCGGACGAGTTGCAATACGTCAGCAACGATGTGGGCTGGACCAACCTCGGCGCCACCAAGCACGAAGGCATCGAAGCGTCGGCCCATTACGACCTGTCGAACCTGGACCCGCGCCTGGACGGCCTGACCGCCAACGCCGGCTTCACCTACACCAAGGCCACCTCCGAAGGCGACGTTGCCTTCAAGGGCCGCGACTTGCCGCTGTACTCCCGTGAAGTGGCCACCCTGGGGCTGCGTTACGACATCAACCACTGGACCCACAACCTGGACGTCTACGCCCAGTCCGGCCAGCGTGCGCCGGGCACCGGCACGACTTACATCACTCAGCCGACCGCCGATGGCCAGTACGGGGACATTCCTGGCTATGTCTCGGTGAACGTGCGCAGCGGTTATGACTTCGGCGCGCAGTTGTCGAACCTGAAGCTGGGCGTCGGCGTTAAAAACGTGTTCAACCAGGAGCACTACACCCGCTCCAGCGACAACAACTCGGGGATTTACCTGGGCGAGCCCCGCACGTTCTTTGTGCAGGCCAGCGTCGGGTTCTGATACCCGGGTATCGGTACTGCTGTGTGGTGAGGGACAAGCGCCCTCGCCACCGCCTTTCTTCCTACTGTTCTGCGCACGATTTTCTGCGTCCGCAGGAACTCAATCCGACAGGTCTACCACACAAGGAGGTGCCCACTTTCCGTGGGATACCTTGTATCGTCGAGGTGTCTTTGAGACGGGAGTGAATCGTGTCAATACGCCGAACTGGAGATACCTATGTCGGTCACTGTATCCAACCCATCTGTTGCCAACCCCTCTGATAACGCCGCGCCGCGCAATCCTGATGCAGCCACATCGACGCTGCCACGCTCACTTCCCGGGCAGGGGGCGATCCACATCAGTTTCATTGCGCCACAAAATGGCGCCGGCCCGGTGTACTCGAATTGGCCGACGACGCAGAGCCCGATGGATCCCCGTGGCGCCGCCAACAGCTCATTCCCGGCGTCCCATCCAAACTCGTTCCTGGGCGGGCTGATCGGACAGCTTCAGAGCTTTCTGCACAAGCTGCAGTCGATGTTCAATCCCTTCCGGCCCGGCCCCGGTTATGGTCGTCCTGACCCTTTCAATCCGCACAGGCCTAATCCGGGGTACTGCCGTCCGCCACAACCCGGCATCGGCATTCCGAAGCCGGTCAGGCCTGATCCGGATTTTTCCGACCGCAACCACGACACGCTCAGCCAGATGCTCAGGGACAACTTCGGTGCGTTCACGGCGCCGGGCAAGTCCTACATCACGAAAGAAAGTCTGGAGCAGATCGCGGGTAAATCGATGACCGGTCACCCGGCCACGGATCGAAATATTGCCCTGGCCCAGGCGTTGCTCAAACGCCCGGAACTGATGGATGCCCTTGACCGAGAGGGCAAGACCGGCAGGTTGGACGGCCGGATTACCCTGGCGGATGTCAATGCAGTCATTCGCTCCGACAGCCCGTTGAAATACCAGACCGACAAACAGCTCGCCGAACAGATGCTGGAGAAATTCAATGCCCTGAAAGGCAGTTTCCGGAAAAACTCCATCAGTATCAACGATTTGAAAAGCTTGGCCGCATCGCAATTCACGGGGGACCCGAAGCGGGACCCACTGATCGAGTTGGCCAGGGAAGTCACTCAGCGCTCAAGTTTATTGACGCTGATGGATGCCCTTGACCGCCGGTATGACGGCGAGATCGGCAAGGACGCCCTGCGCTGGCTGTCTCGCTGAGCCTGTTTTACCCCGATCACGCCGCGACCCTTTCGCGGCGTGATGACCTGTCTTGATCAATCCGCTGCTTTTACTTTCCCAGCGAGGGCTTAGACATGACATCAACGTCGTTTGGGTCACGCAATCCTGGCCCCCCGTCAGCCTGCAATCCGCCGGCTGATTGTGATGTTTTGCCGCAGGCTATAAATCGCGAGCAGGGTGCCGAAGCCCGGCGAGTGAAGAACTTCACCGGGCAGCACAAATTTCAGGCCCCGGCGGCTGACGACTTCATCAAAGGCATGTTGCCTCACGGGCAGTTGCCTGCCTCCCACGCGTCTGGGTTATGCCCGTTTCGCGCGGTGATGGGCGCTATGGTCGCAGCGATCAAAGGCCTTTGGCAGGAGACGAAACCGACCTCGCCAGGGGCTCGAAAAGCCGACTGATTCTTCGGTTTTTACATGTTGTCATTGGAACACTTCTCTATCGCGGAACCATTGCCACCGGCACACCACACACCTTTGGCCTGTTTTCACATCAGCGACACGGCGATTGCCGGCGTGATGACCAGGTCAATGTGGAACCGGAAAAGGGTGGAAATGAATCATGAAAATCAACGGTGGGTCGGTCTGCCAGCAGCTCGGTGCTTCATCCTGTATTGCCCCGGCACTGGACGACAGTGCACGGGCAATTCACGTCGCTTCAAGTGAGCCCGGTGAGGCTGCCCGAAAGCACAGCAATCAATCCGGCGGGGCGCCTGTCCGGTCATCAGGCTATCGGCCTCCTTTGCGGGGAGAGAGTCACTGCAGGAGTTTGCTGCAACACCTGGGGCTTCAGAACGATGTGGCCAGTCGCCCCCGTGGGCCCAATCCCTACATTCGTTTGCCGGATAGCGATTTGGTGAGCGCGGCGAATGCCCAATTTTCTATGCTGAAAAAACTCCATGAGAGCTGACGGACTGAAGCTGGCTTCACTGCAACGAATCGCCAGTAAAAAACTCGGCGCCAGCCGGGAGGCCGACAGCGCTATCCTGCTCGCCAAGGCGATCGTCCAGCGTCCGCGGCTGATCGATGCGATCCTCGACCAGGACGGCTACATCACCCGGGAAAGCCTGGCACAGGCCGAAAACGTCGTGTTCGGCAACAGCGATCCCAGTGCCTTCAGCCCGGACCCTTTCCATGCCAAGAGCAACGCCGAGCTTGTCCAGGTATTCAAGGCGATGTTTAGCGAGTTGCGTGACAGGTCCCGGGACCGTAAGGGCTTCTTTGAATACATCGGCTACGTCAATATCGAGTTGCTGGTTGCCATGAGCAAGGACCCCGACGAACTCGACAGCCAGGGTAAACCCGTCCTGGACCCCGCCTCTGGGCTGGCGCGAAAAAAATACGATGAACAGCAGGTGTATATGGCGAAGAATATTGTGGACCGGCCCGGGTTATTGCAGTCCCTGAAAAACGCCCACGGCAGTGGTCGGCGTATTTTTGGCAGCCATCATCAAGAGGGTTGGCTCAGTAACAAAACCCTTGATCGCTGGCTCGAGCACAATAAAACCAGATAGTCCGGGGTAACGCCTCAACGAATGAGGCGTTATGGGGTTGTCCCGTCAAACCCGCACTATTTTCCCGCTGATCGCCACACCGATCAGCAGCACGGCAATCAGCACAAAGGCTGTGCTCAGGCTGCTGCCATGGGCGATAAAGCCGATCACCGCAGGGCCGGCGAGAATGCCGGTGTAACCCAGGGTGGTGATGGCGGGCACGGCAATGTGTTCCGGCATGACGGTCTGCTTGCCGACGGCGGTGTACAGCACCGGTACGATATTCGAACACCCGGCACCTACCAGGGCATACCCCAGCAAGGCGGTTTCCCACGCAGGAAACAGCGTCGCCAGCAACATACCGGCCGCTGCAAGAGCGCCACCGAACACGATCACCCGGGTCGCCCCCAGGCGGCGAACAATCCTGTCACCTGTAAGGCGCCCGACGGTCATCGTCAAGGCAAAGGCTGCGTAGCCAAGGCCTGCATAGGCTTCGTCAAGGCCGCGCTCGGCACTCAGGAATACTGCGCTCCAATCCAGCACGGCGCCTTCGGCGAGAAACACGATGCAGCACAGGCAACCGATAAACAGCACCACGCCGTGGGGCACGGCAAAGGCCGGCCCGGAGCTTTCGCTGCCGTAGGGCAGCAAGTGTGGCCCGGCCTTGAGCAAGGCCACCGCGATGACAACGATGACGGCGAGGGTGGCCTGCAACGGCGATAACCCCAACCCCAGCAACCCGCTGACCCCCGCCGCACCGACAATCCCGCCCAGGCTGAACAGCCCGTGAAAGCCCGACATCATGGTCTTGCCGCTGGCTCGTTCGACCATCACCGCTTGGAGGTTGACCGTGGAGTCCACCGTGCCAAGGCCGGCGCCAAATACAAACAGCGCAGCCATCAGCAGCGGAACCGAGGTGACGGTGGCGAGCATCGGCAGGCCCAGGCAGATCAGGATTGTCCCGCCGGTGGCCACTCGCCGGATGCCAAAGCGAGAGGCCAGGGCCCCTGCGACCGGCATCGCGATCATCGACCCTACGCCGAGGCACAGCAGCAACAGGCCCAGGGTGCCCTCATTGAGTTGAGCACGGGCCTTGGCATAAGGCACCAGCGGTGCCCAGGCGGCGATGCCGAAACCTGCGATAAAAAACGCGATGCGGGTGGACATTTGTTCCAGCCGCCCGGGTACCACGGGCGCTGGGGTGCTGATGGCGGTCATGACAAATCCTTGGTTTTGCGTTCAACGAACGATGTGCAGCGCAACATCCTTGCACATCAGGCCGTATCGAGCGAGCCGGGTTCCCTTGGCATGCCTGAACACAGCGCCAACAATTTTTTCCAGGAGCATGGAACGCGATTGGCCGTCCCAACCACTATCAGCCTGTAGGACGAGTAATCGTCTGTTGTGCGAGGTGGTCTGGAAGGTGCGTAATCCCCGCGAGAACTGGCGAACCCCGGGATTCTTGTGGTGGATTACCACCTTCCAGGCCGACCCTCTCACTTCAGCAGCCGGGCCAGCTCGGTATCCCGCACCTGCAACACCTCAAACAAACCCAGGGCTTGCAATGCGGGGAGGGCCTCCAGCATGTCCTGTTCGGCCAGCAATCGCTGTTCGCCCGGAGTGGCCGGATCGCACCAGGTTCTGGCGTTGGCGAGGAATGCCCCCACCGTACCTTTGCGCACTGTCACGCCATTGAATTGGCCTTGGTCGAGATGATCGGGAAGCAAGTCTTCTGCACGCATGACGGAGTCCTCAATGAATGAATCCGCAGTCTAGGCGCACACATGTGGTTACACTGCCTTATTCGGGTCATTCAATACGGTAAAGCTGCCATATGCCACCCACCCTCGTATCACCTCAACTCGCCAATGCAATCGGCGGTCCCTTGCTGGTGGCAACGTTGCGTAGCAGCCCCGTCGAGCGCACCACCGCGCCCCATCAGCATGCCCGGGGTCAGCTGCTTGGGGCCCAGCGCGGTTTGCTGTCGGTCCGGGCGGCGCACCAGCACTGGGTGGTGCCTGCTACTCACGCGGTGTGGATCGTGCCTGATTGCTCCCACTCCCTGCGTTCCCACGGGCCGTTTGATGGCTGGAGTGTGTATGTCGACCCTCAGGTGTGTGCGGGTCTGCCGCAACAGACATGTGTTATCGCCACGTCGGCCTTGTTACTGGAGGCTGTCAGACGCGCAGCAACCTGGACCGAGCCGCTGCTGGCGCCGCCACAGGCGCGAATTGCCCAGGTGATCCTTGATGAAATCGCCGGCTTGCCCCAGGAGCCATTTGGCTTGCCGCTGCCCCAGGACCCGCGGCTGTTGCGCATCGCCCAGGCGCTGGCCGACGACCCGAGCGACAACCGCCTGCTGGAGCAATGGGCGCAGTGGGCCAGCGTATCCCCGCGTACGCTGGCCCGGCGGTTTGTCGCCGAGACCGGGTTCACCTTCAGCCAATGGCGCCAGCGTGCGCGGTTGTTGCGCGCCTTGGAGTTACTGGCGGCGCACGCACCGGTCACCCGGGTTGCGCTGGACCTGGGTTATGAAAACGTCAGTGCCTTTATTGCCATGTTCCGGCGCACGTTTGGGACGACGCCGGGGCGGTACTTCATGGATGGCGCAACCGACTACGGGCATACACCGCTACCACCACGAAACAGCCCATAGGCAACAAATAAGCCAGCGCCACCGTGCTGTTATCCGCCACCTTGCCCATCAAGTAGGGCATCAGGGCGCCGCCGACAATCGCCATGATCATGAACGAACTGCCGCGCTTGGTATGCGGCCCGAGGTTTTTCACGCCCATGGCAAACAGCGTCGGGAACATGATCGACATAAAGAAGAACACCGCAATCAGCGCGATCACCGAGAGGCCTTCCAGGCCTATCACCACCAGCGCACACAGCGCGATATTGATCAGCGCATACATCAGCAGCAGCTTTTGCGCGCTGACCCGCCCCATCAACCAGGTGCTGAAAAAACGCCCGAACATGAAGGCTAGCATCGCGATCGACAGCAGGTAAGCCGCTTGCTGACTGCCCATCTGTGCCCAGTGCTCGGTGACGTAATTGATGAAAAATGCCCCGACCCCGACCTGGGCCGCCACGTAGAAAAACTGCGTGATCACCCCACCCACAAACTCCGGATACTGCCACAGCCCCTTGCCGGCCACCGGTTGCAGTGCTTGCTCCTGGGCGCGCAGATCTGGCAGCGGTGTGCGGGCGATCAACAGCGCCACCAGCAACACCAGCACGGCGATCACCACGTAGGTGGTTTGCAGCGAACTCATGTCCGAGGCCGGCGTACTGCCGGCGCTGAAGAACATCGCGCCGCCAATCAGCGGGCCGAAGAACTGACCAAGGCCGTTGAAGGATTGCGCAAGGTTCAACCGCCGCTCGGCGCCCTGGGGTTCGCCCAGCACCGTGGCATACGGGTTGGCGGCAGTTTCCAGGCAGCCCAGGCCGCAGGCGATGACGAACAGCGCGAACAGGAAAAATGGAAAACTCGCCGCGGCCGCCGCCGGCATGAACAGCAAGGCGCCTGCTGCATACAGGCACAAGCCCAACAGGATCCCGGCTTTGTAGCCGTGACGGTCCATCAGCAGCCCCGCTGGCAGGGCGATCAGGAAATACGCGCCGAAATACGCACCTTGCAACAGCCCGGACTGGGCCTTGCTGACGTGCAGCACTTCCTGGAAGTGCTTGTTCAGGACGTCCAGCAAACCGTAGGACAAGCCCCAAAGGAAGAACAGACTGGTCACCAGCATCAGTGCCCAGCGATAGGTCGGCACCGCGCGGGTGCCAGGCAGGTGTGTGTCTTTGCTTAACATGACGCTTCTCCTGTTGTTTTTATGGGATCAAGGCGTGCGATGCAGCGGGTACTAGGTTTGGTCGGTGAGGCTGAAAATCTGCGTCAGCGGCTGCCATTTGCCGCCAGGATCAGTCCACGGTGTGGGCGCCTGGAAGCGCCACATCAGGGTTTCCCAGGCTTGCACTTCAGGGTTGGCGCGTGCGGCGTGGTCCAGCCCGTCGAAGCTGAACCCGGCTGCAGTGTCCATGACCATGAACAGCCGCGTGCCCAGGCGCCAGATCTGCATCTCGAGGATGTGCTGGCTGCGCAGATGTTCGGCCACGGCAGGCCAGATGCGTTGATGCAACTGCTGGTACTCGTCGATCAATGCCACATCGTCGACCAGGTCCAGGGCCAGGCAGTAACGTTGGCCGCTCATGTCAGCGCTCGGTCCAGATGGGTGTAGCCACCGTCCACCACCAGCCATTGCCCGGTGGTGTGGGACGCGCGGGGTGAGAGCAGGAACAGCACGCTGTCGGCGATCTCCTCGGGGGTGGTCATCCGTTTGCCCAAGGGGATTTTTTCGACGATGGCGGCGAGCTTGGCTTCGGGGTTATCGAAGCCATCGATCCAGCGCTGGTACAACGGCGTCAGCACCTCGGCAGGCACCACCGCATTGACCCGGATGCCGAACGCCAGCAAGGACGCCGCCCATTCCCGAGTCAGGGACAACTGCGCACCTTTGGCGGCGGTATAACCGCTGGTGCCTCCCTGGCCGGTGAGGGCCGTCTTGGAGCTGATATTCACGATCGCCCCGCGACTGGCCTTGAGGGCGTCGAGGCACAAATGGGTCATCAAGTAGTAGTGAATCAGGTTCTTTTCCAGGGACTCGACAAAGGCGGCACGCCCGGCGTCCAGCCCCACACCGTCGTTGACGCCGGCGTTGTTCACCAGGCCATCGATGCGCCCGAAGCGTTGTTGCACTTCGTTGACGGCCGCGCGGCAGGCGTCTTCATCGCGCAACTCGACGCGGATGAAGTGGCTTTGGCCTTGCTGTTCAAGCTCAGCCGCGAAGGCCGGCGACAAGGGTTGATGACCGAAAATCACCGGGATCGCGCCTTCGGCAATCAGTCCCAGGGAGATGGCGGCGCCAATCCCCGAGCCACCGCCGGTGACGATGATCACGCGGTCCTGCAAATGCAGATTCATGGGCAGTTTCCTTCAAGGTGGTAGACCCGCTGGGCGGTACCGCCCCAGATGGCCTGCTGTTCTTTGGGTGACAGTGAGCCGAGGGTCTGCTGCAGCAATTGGCAGGTGCCCTGGTATTCGCCGGCCAGCAGGCACACCGGCCAGTCAGAGCCGAACATCAAGCGCTCGGCGCCGAACAGTTCCAGTGCCAGTTCGATGTAAGGGCGCAGGGCTCGGGCGTTGCGTTGCTCGGGCCCGGCTTCGGTAAGCAGGCCCGACAGCTTGCAGCTGACGTGGGGCAGGGCGGCCAGGGACGCCAGGTGTTCGGCCCAACCGGCCGGGCCGTTGGCGATGTCGGGCTTGCCCAGGTGATCCAGCACTAGATGATGCTGGTCGTGGCGCTGGCACAGGGCGGTGGCGGCGTCGAGGTCGGCGCAACGGATCAGCACCTCATAGACGTAGCCTTGTTGCTGCAGGTGCTGCAGGCCACGGGAGAATCCCGGGTCAGCCATGAAACTGGCAGGCGTGGGTTCGTCCTGAATCTGATGCCGAAAGCCCTTGAGTCTCGGCGCGTCGCGCCACTGTTCCAGGTGATGTTCCAGGGTTGGGTCGCACAGGTCGACCCAGCCGACGACGCCGAGTATCCACGGGTACTGCCGCGCCATTTCCAGCAGCACATCGGTTTCCTGCTCGCCGGCGCGGGCCTGCACGGCAATGCAGCCATCCAGGCCGGCAGCGTCGAGCAGCGGCCGCAAATCCTGTGGGAGAAAGTCCCGCCGCAGGTCAGCCTCAGCCGCACCGATCCACGGATAATCAGCAGCCCGGTAGCGCCAGAAATGCTGGTGCGCATCGAGCCTCAGAGGTGATGGGGACGACATTATTATTGTGCTCCGTCCAATCAAAGGTGTGCTTCAGGTCACGGCCGGTGGCGGTATTGCTCCCGGGACGCGGCTTTCATCTGGATCGAGAACCCCGGTGCCTTGGGCGGTAGATAGGCCGCGCCGCGCACCACGCAAGGTTCCTCGAAATGCTCATGCAAGTGGTCGACATACTCAATCACCCGGCCGTCGTGGGTGCCGGCGATGCACAGGTAATCGATCATCGACAAATGCTGCACGTACTCGCAAAGCCCAACGCCGCCAGCGTGCGGGCAAACCGGCAGGCCATATTTGGCCGCCATCAGCATCACTGCCAGCACCTCGTTCACCCCACCCAGGCGGCAGGCGTCAATCTGCACCACATCGATCGCTTCGCGCATGATCAGCTGCTTGAACATGATCCGGTTCTGGCACATCTCGCCGGTGGCGACCTTGACCGGCGCTACACCGAGGCGAATCTTGCGATGGCCTTCGATGTCATCAGGGCTGGTGGGCTCCTCGATAAACCACGGCTTGGCAAACGCCAATTCGCGCACCCAATCGATGGCGGTGTCGACTTCCCACACCTGGTTGGCATCGATCATCAGTTGGCGGTCCGGGCCCAGTACTTCGCGGGCGATGCGCACGCGGCGCAGGTCGTCCTGCAAGTCGTGGCCGACCTTGAGCTTGACGTGGTTGAACCCGGCATCCACCGCTTCCTGGCACAGCCTGCGCAGCTTTTCGTCGCCATAACCGAGCCAGCCGGCCGAGGTGGTGTAGCAGGGGTAGCCATTGGCTTGCAGGTCGGCCATGCGCTCAGCCTTGCCTTCGGCGCGTTGGCGCAGCAAGGCCAGGGCTTCGCTGGAGGTGATGCAGTCGGTGATGTAGCGGAAGTCGATGCACCGCACCAACTGTTCCGGGCTCATGTCGGCCACCAGGCGCCATAGGGGTTTTCCTTCGGCCTTGGCCCACAAATCCCACGCGGCGTTGACGATCGCGCCGGTGGCCAGGTGGATGGCGCCCTTGTCCGGGCCGATCCAGCGCAACTGGCTGTCGCTGGTGACATGCCGCCAGAAACGGCCCATGTCTTCGGCGATCCATTCCAGGGTCAAGCCCACCAGCAGCGGCTGCATGGCCTGGATTGCGGCGCAGCAGATCTCGTTGCCACGGCCGATGGTGAAGGTCAGGCCATGGCCTTCAAGGGCCGGGTTGTCGGTCTGCAAAATCACATAGGCGGCCGAGTAGTCCGGGTCCGGGTTCATGGCGTCGGAACCGTCCAGGGACTGGGACGTAGGAAAGCGGATATCTTCGACGCGAATCGCGGTAATGGTGGTCATGAACGGCTCCTTGGTTCTTGTCAGGCGTCGACCGTGATCTGGTTCTGTTCGCCTAGGCCTTCGATGCCCAGGCGAATCTTTTGCCCAGGCTTGAGGTAGACCGGCGTGGGCTTGATCCCCAGGCCGACACCGGGCGGGGTGCCGGTGGAAATCACATCCCCCGGTTGCAGGCTCATGAACTGGCTGAGGTAGCTGATCAATTTGGGAATCTGGAAAATCATCGTGCGGGTATTGCCGTTCTGGTAGCGATGGCCGTCGACTTCCAGCCAGATCGACAGTTGGTGCGGGTCAGCGATTTCATCCTGGCTGACCAGCCACGGTCCCAGCGGGCCGAAGGTGTCGCAGCCTTTGCCCTTGTCCCAGGTGCCGCCGCGTTCCAGCTGGAATTCGCGTTCGGAGACGTCGTTGATCACGCAGTAGCCGGCCACGTGCTGCATGGCCTGGCTTTCGTCGATATAACGACCGCCCTGGCCGATCACCACCCCCAGTTCGACTTCCCAGTCGGTCTTGGTGGAGTGGCGGGGGATTTCGATGTTGTCGTTGGGGCCGACAATGGCGCTGGTCCATTTGTTAAAGATGATCGGTTCTTCAGGGATCGGTGCGCCGGTTTCGGCGGCGTGATCGGCGTAGTTCAGGCCGATGCAGATGAATTTTCCTACTTGGCCGACACAGGCGCCCAAACGCGGATTGCCCGGCACCAGAGGCAGGCTCGCGGGGTCGAGTTCTTGCAGGCGAGCGAGGTTTTGCGGGAGCAGGGCGTCACCGGCGACATCGCCGATGTGAGCGGACAAATCACGCAGACGTCCATCAGCGTCCAGCAAGGCCGGACGTTCCTGACCTTTTTCACCATAGCGCAGCAATTTCATGAGCAATCCTCTTATTAGAAGTGGGCGGTCAGTTGCTCCAGCCGCCGTCAATAATCTGGGTGGTGCCGGTGGTAAACGCGCTGGCATCGGAGCCAAGGTACAGCGCCAACTGGGCGATTTCCTGGGGCGTGCCCAGGCGTCCCATCGGCTGGCGGGCGGTGAAGGCGGCGTACACCTCATCCTGCTGGCGGCCTTCGCGACGGGCTTGTTCGACGATGCGTTGCTGCAGCGAAGGGGACTCCACGGTCCCGGGGCAAATGGCGTTGCAGCGAATGCGTTGGGTGACAAAATCTGCCGCGACGGATTTGGTCAGGCCGATGACGGCGGCCTTGCTGGCGCAGTAGGCAAAGCGGTTGGGCACGCCCTTGAGGCTGGAGGCCACCGACGACATATTGATGATCGAACCGCCGCCCGCCGCCAGCATTCCCGGCAGAAACGCGCGGATCATGCGATACATGGCGGTGACGTTCAGGTCCAGGGCAAACGTCCAGTCGCTTTCCGGGCATTCAAGAATATTGCCGGCGTGCACCACGCCTGCGCAGTTGAACAGCACGTCGAGCGGGCCGATTTCGGCAGCAAGGCGTTGGATCGCGCTGGCGTCGGTGACGTCGAGCAAGACCGTTTGCGTGCCCGACAAGTCAGCGAGCGCCTGTTGATTGATGTCGGCTGCAATCACTTCGGCGCCGGCCGCCAGATAGGCTTCGACGCTGGCGCGGCCAATGCCCTGGGCGGCAGCGGTGATCAGCACGCGTTTACCGGTGAGGTCCATGACAGACTCCCTTGATTGTTCTTATTGGCTCAATGGTCAGGCCATTGAGGGCGTGAAACGCCTGCATCTGCGGCATAGCGAACTGTGGTGGGTTTGCTATGATCAGCACACTGGAAACGATCCAATGGTCAGGCCATTGATCCAATTTTTAGCATGGGTCTTCCCGGTCAACAAGCGGCTTTTTCGCGGGTTGATCACCTGGACCGTGCCGTGCATGAATCGAGCTGAGCCTAGATGCCATTTCAAGTGATTGATAACCAACGTCTTTATCGACAAATTGCCGACCAGTTGCGGGCGTTGATCGACAGCGGAGAATTTCCGCCGGGCAGTCGTCTGCCGGCTGAGCGCGAGCTGGCCAAGCTGCTGGGCGTGAGTCGCGCCTCCGTTCGCGAAGCGATGATTGCCCTGGAGGTGATCGGGCTGGTGGACGTGCGAGTGGGCAACGGCGTGCTGGTGTGCGAACCGGTGCAACCGAAAGTCAGCCAGGAACCGGTAATGGCCCAGGCCACCCGGGATCAATGGAAAGAGTTCGACCCGGAACTCAACCTGCACGTCGATTTCAACGCCGAGATTCCGCCGTTTTCCCTGCTCCAGGCCCGGCGCCTGATTGAGCCGGAAGCCGCCGCGCTGGCGGCCAAACACGCCACTGACGAGGAACTCGCGGGTATCCGCGAGGCGTTCGAGCGTAACGTGCAGGACAACCGCGAAGGCTCCCATACCCACCCGGGCGATCGCCTGTTTCACATTCGCATCGCCCAGGCTTCGGGCAATCCGGCCTATGCGCTGATGATTGCGCACCTGCTGGGGCATCGCTACGGCAGCATGTTCCAGCGGTTACAGGCGCATTACACCTCGGACGACATGCCCCATCGCTCGGAAGACGAGCACCGCAAGATCCTTGATGCACTGGAACAACGAGACGCGGAAGGTGCACGACAGGCCATGCGCAAGCACCTGGAAGAGGTGGTACGGATCTTTATGCGGACGGCGCAATGACCCTGTTCTACGACGCTCGCGGGAATATCTACGGGGTGGTAAGCCCGGCGCAGTTACGCCACAAGGGTATCGACGTGCCGGGCCGCGCCGACTTGGCCGCTGGCACCCGGGGTGCTTGGGCATTGGCGGCCATTGCCGCCGAGTGCGGTTGGGGTGAGTTGCCGCGCCCGGCAGAGGTCAAGGCGCATCGTTGTGACGGTTTGTTGGTGGGGCCGTTTCAGGCCGTGCCGCCCTTTGACCTGTTGATCGTCAACACTGACGGCTCCCTGGCCGAACGCAGTGGCAATGGCCTGACGATTTTTGCCCAGTCATTGACCGACCAGGGATTGATGGCGCAAGGCTGTGAGTTGCGTGTGCATCACGACAAGACGGACGCACTGTCTCCAGTGGTTACGCGGGTTGAGCCTGCGGAGTACGAACAGGTCCAGGGCTTCTGGCTGGCGTTGGGGCGACCCGAATTCGGGCCTGTGGCGGTAGGGGCGGTTGGTGTGGCGGTCGTGTCGCTTGAGGGGACCGAGGTGAGCCAGGTTTTGCCACTGGCTGCGCTCAACCCCGAGTGGAATCACAGCCAGTTTGTGCGTGTGGGCAATCCTCACTGTGTGACGCTGGTACAGGACGCGTCAGTGTTGCCGGACAACGCGCAGATGCATCGGCCAGCGTTGTTTGATCCGCTGAGAGCGATTGCTTTTGCACCACCTGCCGGGGCCGGCCAACCTTGTATTTCCGGGGTCAACCTGCAATGGGTCGCCCGGGATTCAGGCAACCGCGTGATCGCACGGGTGTTTGAGCGTGGTGAGGGACCGACGGCGTCCTCCGGGACCAGCGCCAGTGCGGTGGCATGTGCCGCGTGGTCTGTAGGATGGGTGACGACAGGTGAGGTGGCGGTGGTGATGCCGGGCGGTACGGCACCGGTGCGGTTGCAAGCAGAGGCGGGTGAGTTGTTGAGCGTTAGCCTGTTCGGGACTGCGCGGCTGCAGGAAGTTTGAAAGACGCAGTGGCTGGCTTAATTATCTTTGTCAGTCGCTTCTCTATAAACAGGCGGTCCTAGTGAATGGCGGTGTAAGAGTATTCCTGTTAGTGAGTACTGGCTGTTTAACTGCATTTCTGTAATTGATAAAAGACCCTTCCAATATCGATGTGCGAATCTTCTTTTTTATTTTGAAGCGGCCGAATTTCGCCTGAAATCGCTAGTATTCCTGGGGTTCAGGCACTTTTTATCGGCTTCGAATTGGGTGGCTTTCTCTGCGTTTTGTGGAAGAGCCATTTCAGCTCGACAATGAATGGCGGGTAACAACGGATGTTCAACACGCTTGTTTCGTCACGCTTCAAACTGATCGTCGCAGGAATAAAACAGGAACTTCAGGTACTGGCGTTTAAAGGCAGCGAAAGTATCGATCAGCCTTTTTTCATTGAAGTGCAGTGGGTCAGTGAAAACCCCGGCCTTGATCTGGAGAAGCTGCTTCATCAACCGGCCTATCTGGATTTTGGTGAACCGGGTGAAGGCCTTCACGGGCAGATCTATGCCATTGGCCGGGAAGACCCGGGCCGGCGGCTGACCCGCTACCACCTGACCCTTGCTCCGCGTCTGGCGTATCTGGCCCATCGTTGCGACCAGCGGATTTTCCAGCAGCGCAGCGTGCCGCAGATCATCGCGGCGGTGCTTGAACAGCACGGTATTTTCGCCGATGCCTATGCCTTTGAATTGGGGCCGGTGGTGTACCCGCCACGTACGTTCTGTGTGCAATACGCGGAAACCGATCTGCATTTTATCCAGCGGCTGTGCGAGGAAGAGGGCATCCACTACCACTTTCGCCACAGTCTGGACGGCCATGTACTGGTGTTTGGTGATGATCAGACGGTGTTCCGTCGTTTGCCGACGCAGCACTATTGTGCGGCCGGTGGCCCAACTGCCGGCGCACTGGTAATCCAGCGTTTTGATGTGCGCCTGGCCACGCGCAGCACTCAGGTTGTCCGGCGCGACCATGACTTCGAGCATCCATCATTGCGCTTGCAGGAGCAGGCCGGTTCTTCCCCGGCACTTGAGGACTATCAATATCCAGCGGGGTTCACGGGGCACCTGCGAGGTTCGCAGTTGGCCCGACGGAGCCTGGAACGTCATCAGCGGGGCCGTCATCGGGCGTTGGGTCGCAGTGATCAGCCGGCTTTGCGCAGTGGGCATTTCCTGGAACTGCGCGACCACCCGGACCTCTCCTGCAATGACTTGTGGTTGATCACCAGCGTGCGCCACGAAGGCTATCAACCGCAGGTGCTGGAGGAGGCGGTGGTGGATGTCGAGGCATTCCAAGGCTATCGCAATCGATTTACCGCCACGCCCTGGCGTGCCGCTCACCGCCCACCGATCACGCACCCCAAACCGCGTATCAGCGGCAGCCAGACCGCAATCGTCACCGGCCCCGAGGGTGAGGACGTGCATTGCGACGCACACGGGCGGGTGAAAATTCGCTTTCACTGGGACCGGCTGGACAAGAACGACGAGAAGAGCAGTTGTTGGGTGCGGGTGGCAACCGGCTGGGCGGGTGACAGCTTTGGCGCGGTGATGATCCCGCGCGTGGGCATGGAGGTATTGGTGACGTTCCTCGAAGGTGATCCGGACCGGCCAGTGATCAATGGTTGCCTGCCTAACACGTTGCAACCGGTTGCCTATCCGTTGCCGCAACACAAGACCCGCAGCGTTCTGCGCAGCCGCAGTTCCCCAGGCGGGGCGGGGGCCAACGAGCTGCACCTCGAGGACCGTAGCGGCCAGGAACTCATCTACCTGCGCGCCCAACGCGACCTGGAACAGCAGGTAGGCCACGACAGTCGGCTGGAAGTCGTGGGCGAACGTCGGGAAACCATCCAAGGCTTGAGTACGACCACCCTGGGAGACGAGGACCACCGCAGCATCGCCGGCGACCGCAAGGTTCGGCTTGGGGCTGATGATCACTTGCAGGTGCAGGGCAACAGCCAGACGCATGTCGGCCAGACCCTGGTGATCGAAGCGGGGCAACAGGTCCATCTCAAAGCGGGCGCCAACCTGGTTATCGATGCCGGTGCGCAGTTGAGCTTCAAGGCGGGTGGTGAGCATTTGCTGATACAGGCCGGAGGGATTTTCAGCAGTCGGCCGATCACGTTGGGCGGTGTGCCTGCCGGGACTCGTACAGCCAACCCAGTGGGACCGGGTGACGTGGCTGCTTCGTCCGCCTTTGTAGCGGATGGGCCGAAGGTTTCGGTTATCCAAGGCGCAGTCATGGAGCTGGCCAGAAGACTGGATGCGGACTTCTGTCCAGTGTGCGAGCGCTGCCGTGAAGGCCTGTGCGAATTCACGGGGAGGGCGGCTTGATGGAGATCGCGCCTGGCCAGTGGATGGCTGAACAGCAGCAGGCAGGGCGCCGGCTTTGCCTGGTTCTACAGGGTGAAAGCGATGCGCGCGGCCTACTGCTGGCGACACGCACGGTGGCTGAGTATTGCAGCCTCTATGGCGAAACCGTCGCATCGGAAATGGCGGCGGATGGTCCGATGCTCCTGTTGCTCGACCATGTCAACGAACCCGGATTGGTGGGTTTGTTGCAAAACCCTCAGCGTAACTGGGGATGGTTGGGCAGCCTGCCTGGTGATGATTTATCGGGTGTTACCCGGCACTGGCGCGAGAGGTTGGTGGTGGGGGCGACGGGCAGTCAGGCGCTGTACCGCTTCCACGATAACCGCACCTTGGCGCGGGCCTTGGTTCACCTGCCTGCTCAGGACTGGCCTGTTTTTCTCGGGCCGCTGATCAGCGTGTGTTACTGGCAGGGTGAGCGTTGGTGCTGTGTCGATAACCCGGCTCCGGGGTCATATCCGGTGCCCGATCCTGCGCCGTGGCTGGAGGTGCCGAACCCACAGGCAGGCGCGATTCTGCAGGCCAACATCCTGCGTTATCTGCTGGCTGAGTACAGCGAGGCGCTCAGTCAACTGGCTGAATTTCAGAACCCGAGAATCTGGCTGGAACAGGTGCTGGAGCAAGCGCGGGCTTGGCAATGGGACAGGCCGGAACAGCTGGAGTTTTTGGTCGTGCGGCGGTTGGTGGAAGCCACAGGGGACGTGCTTATTCGATGGCAGCCGATGCGGGGGGAAGTGGCTGAGGATCATTTTCAGCGGGTGGTTGGGGAGTGGCGTCGGGTGGAGCGGGAGCAGCAGGATGCGTAGAGGATTTATGTTGAGCGTGTGGCGAGGTTTGCTCGTTTGTGGGGGGCTGGCTGTTTCTGGCTGTGCGATGAAACCGGCGGACAGTTTCACCCTGGAAGTCGATTTGCCGGCGAATTACAGACTCAGAGGCGATGCAACTTACGTCCCCGCAACAGGTGAGACTTGCACTTTACGATGGCGTCCAGGTGATCTGCCAGAGATCAAGATATTCGATGCTCTCGAGAAGCCGGCGGCGAATCGGGTGAGCTTTGAGTTGCCTCTGACGGAGAGGGTGAATGGGTGTCCGTTAGTGCTGCGTTACATGACGTTTGATGTCTATGCGAAGTCGGCTGAGCACTTGGCGGATGGCGGGGGGGATTTTGCGTTTGTCGGTGTGCATGATTGGGTGGAACCCAATATGTCTCGAATGCCGGGGCCAGGCACTTTGGAGGTACCGGGAACGTGTCAGTGGTTACTCAGGCCAGCAGGGCCAACGCAGACGACTGATAACGTATTTCAATGCAACTTGGTGGATGCAAAAGGACTGCCGCCAACGACAGCAACGGGCGGCCGCGTGCAGCGTAACGAGCTGAACGGTAAAACGGTGCGGGTCGTGTTTGGGGAATCTGATGAGGAGCGTACTTATCTTTAACTTTACTGAATAAGGAGATTCAGCGATGGCTTTTACAGAATGGAAACAACCTTTTTTTAGCGAAAAAATGCCGGCTTGTGCAGTGCGTAGATGTTGGCTGAGTTTTTGTCTTGTGGACGAATCAGGTGACGGAAATGCTTATGGAGGTCTTGCGTACAAGGTTTTTGACAGCACGGGTCAACAATATGCAGGTCGTTTGGATGGGAACGGTTTCGCAAAGTTGGACAACCCATATCGAGGGCCTGTGGTTCTGATCTTCGATGCTCCATATGAAATGAGCGGGGATTACTACGAAACGTTGCAAAGGCGTGGTTGTTGTCCACTACCTATCACCGAACTTCAGGTCCGAGCTGAACAGACGCGTTTCTCATGTGTAAACGGGGAGCGCGTCGAGCGAAATCCGGCACGGCGGGAAACAGGCAATTTCTACCAAGTCGAGGTCAGCGACTTGGTCTTGCACACTGCTCATTTGCCTCCCTTGGCGCCCAGAACCCATCAACCACCGCGACATGCGCTCCGAATGTTGGCTGAACTTGGATTCGGACCACCTCAGCCTAAGCTGACAGGGCTAGTTTTATTTCCTGACCTGCACACAGTGCTGGAGGTACGGCCGCTGCGCGCGTTACGCCCGTTGTTGTCGGTTGAAGACCAGTTCTGTGCTTTGAACCTTTATCAGCTGGCACTTATGGCCACGTTGAGTTATTGCGATTTTGGGCAAGAACCGTCGACTCCGCCGATGGATCAGGTCAGTTTTCCCGTGGAACCGAGTGTTGGCAATATTTTTTCCGAAAAACTGTCGGGCTATCAGGAGGCCTGGAAGTTCGATTCCGACCAGGTGGAACACTTTTATCCCGTGTATGAAGACGTGCCGTACTCTCAACGATTCGAGGTCGTACCTTTTGATCCTGAGTTGTATGAGCAAAATCGACCGGAGCAGGGAGAGGGCCAGGTCCACCCAGCGAAGCTCCATTTTTTTGATGACGAGGAGAATGGCACTGACACTCAGGCGTTTATCAGCCATCACGACAATGTGATCCTGATCGCAGTACGGGGAACTGCAAGCCCTTCCGATGGGCTACGGGACGCAAATGCCCACCAAGTCGCTTTTGTCGATGGTGTTGGTAAGGCTCATGAGGGCTTTTATGGCGCGTATCGGGCGATGCGTGATTTTGCGCTGCATTACCTCGACCGATTCTACATAGGCCAACGCATCATAATATGTGGCCATAGTCTCGGCGGCGCCATAGCGCTGCTACTGGCAGAATCTCTTCGGCGAATTCCAGGTTACGACCGTAACGTCCTTCTTTACACCTATGGCGCTCCCCGCGCCGCCGACTCTGAATTCACTGACGGTGCTTCATCCTTGGTGCATCACCGCATTGTCAACCATAACGACCCGGTACCTAGCGTCCCGGCACCTTGGATGAACACAACCGCAAAAGTCTGGATTCCCGGGCTCGTTGCCCTGTTCAGCAATCCTGCGCCGGGAGGCTTGCTGTTCGCGCTTGGCTTGGTTCGCCTGGGCGGCAACCCCTATCAGCACCATGGCGCGCAGCAGCATTTCATGCCGATTTCTTTGCCCGACGGCACGCAGTCTTCGATAGTGTGGAACCCTGGCTGTGAGTCGATCGAAGAAGCCGCATGCAATCGCGCGATTCAACTCAGCGGTGACATGCCAGACCGCGCAAACCTGATCAACCAGCTAGTCCAATACAAACAGCACTTTATGACCGTGAGCTACATCCCAGCGGCCTGGGCGACGCTACGTCGTTGGCAGCAAACCGTGGACGTCGATGGAACACTGGTGACTGCGAGTGAATTTGAACTGATTGAAAGAGCCCTGATCACCATGCGGCAACAATTACGGGACAAAAAGCGCGAACTGGACCGTCGTCGCCCGGCCAATCAGCGCGGTTATGAAGATATTCAGGCCTTGAGCATCGAAGCTGATCGTCTGCAAAGTAGTCGCGACCGCCTGGCAACCCTCCGCTGGCGCCACCTCCAGGCCCGCGACGTCTATGGCAGCCACGCTTCATCCCCCACCCTGCAATCCAGCCTGAAACGCTGGTTCGCTCATCCGCAAAACCGCGAACTCACCCAGGTGGCAAGCATCCCGCCACAACCGGATGACGGCTGGGGAAAGCCGCAAACCCTCGACATCGACTCAATCACCTGAGCCTACAAAAACTCCACCTGCGCCGGTCGGCGTTTCATCAACACCTTGCCTCCACGAATCGAATACAACGGCAATCCCTGGCTGCGGATAACTTCATAGTCGCTGTCCGCAGACAGGATCAACAGGTTCGCCGGACGTCCCGGTTCCAGGCCATAACGATCCCCCAAGGCCATGGCCTTGGCGCTGTTGTCGGTGACCAAGTCGAGGGCGCTTTGCAGGTTGCGGTAGCCGAGCATGTGGCAGATATGCAGTCCGGCTTCCAGCACCCGCAGGATGTTGCCGTTACCCAGTGGATACCAAGGGTCGACGATGGAGTCCTGGCCGAAGCAGACGTTCATGCCGGCCTCCAGCAGTTCGTTGACCCGGGTCACGCCGCGGCGTTTGGGGAAGGTGTCGAAGCGGCCCTGCAGGTGGATGCTTTCGGTGGGGCAGGAGACAAAGCTGATGCCCGAATGCCCCAGCAGGCGGAAGAGCTTGGCGCAGTAGGCATTGTCGTACGAGCCCATGGCTGTGGTGTGGCTGGCGGTCACGCGTGCGCCCATGTCGCGGCTGCGGGCTTCTTCGGCCAGCACTTCGAGGAAGCGCGAGTGCGGGTCGTCGGTTTCGTCGCAGTGCACGTCTACCAGGCAACCAGTGCGCTCGGCCAGGTCCATCAGGAACTTCACCGAACTCACTCCCTGGTCGCGGGTGTATTCAAAGTGCGGGATGCCGCCGATCACGTCGGCGCCCAGGCGAATAGCCTCTTCCATCAACGCGCGGCCATTGCGGTAGGACTCGATGCCTTCCTGGGGGAAGGCGACGATTTGCAGGTCGATCAGGTGGCCGCTTTCCTCGCGCACTTCAAGCATGGCCTTGAGTGCGGTGAGGTCCGGGTCGGTGACGTCGACATGGGTGCGCACATGCTGGATGCCATGGGCGGCCAGGGTCTGGATGGTTTTCTTGGCGCGAGTCTTGGTGTCTTCCAGGGTGATGGTGGCCTTGCGTTCGCCCCAGCACTCGATGCCTTCAAACAGTGTGCCGCTCATGTTCCAGCGGGGTTCGCCAGCGGTCAGGGTGGCGTCGAGGTGGATGTGCGGCTCGACGAAGGGCGGTACCACCAGGTTGCCGGCGGCGTCCAGGTCGTCGGGGCCGGCTATGGGAGCAGCGCCTTGTTGGGTGATGCTGGCGATCCGGCCGTGTTCCAGGTGCAGATCATGCAGGCCTTCACGGTTGCGCAGGCGGGCGTTGATGATGTGCATGGGCAAGTTCCTCTTGGCAAAAAACAGTCAGGCAGACAGCCGCCAGATCATCAGCGCGATGCCGATGTCCAGGCGGTCATAAGCATTGTCCAGGCTCAGGCCGCACAGGGCTTCGATGCGCTGGACGCGGTGCGTCAGGGTGTTGCGGTGAACCGCCAGCCGCTGGGCGGCGGCCACAAGGTTACCATTCTCGTGGAACCAGGCTTCCAGGGTCGGCATCAGGCTTGGGCCGTGGTGCAGGTCATGCCGCAACAGCGGCCCCAGGCGTTCGTTGAGAAACTGGTCGAGCAGGGCGCGATCACGCACGCCGCTGAGCAACTTGAGTACCCCCAACTCATCGTAGACGCACAGCCCGGCGCGCTCACTGAACCGTCGTGCAGCGGTCAACGCCTGACGTGCCTCATCCAGGGCCTGGGCCAGGCGCGCGGGTGGGTGCGCAGCAGCACTCAGGCCGATAAACAGTTTCAAGGGGGCCAGGCGCAGGTTCAGTGCTTTCAACCAACCGGCCAACAATGGGCGGTTGGCCAATGCCGCACCCGCGTCCATCGCCGGCAACAGCAACGTCCATTGCCCGGCACGCCCCAGCACGGGCAGGCGCGATGGGTGCTGCGCAGAAAACTGGCGCAGACGCCGGGTAATGGCATCGTGCTGACGGGCAAGCTGTGCCTCTACCACCGGCGCTTCGCCTTGGGCAAACAGTGCATCGCTGCCGTCCAGTTGCAGCTGGACGACCTGCCAATGTCCGGCCAACGGCATGTCCAGCTGCGCAGCGCGGTGCAGCAGCAAATCCAGGGATTGGTAATCACCGGCCAGCAGGCGCTCCAGCACATCGTGTCGCGAGCGCCCCAACTGCTGCGACTGGATCAACGCCGACCCGATGGCCTGGGTCACCAGCACCATCTTCAACGAGTACGGCTGTTCGATCAGCGGCATGCCCGCCGCTTGTGCCGCTTCCAGCAGACGTTGGGGAATCGCCTGGATATAGTCCGGTCCCGTGAGGATCACCAGGCCGGCGACCAGGCGCTGACAGGCTTCGTCCAGCAGCACCAACAGATTGGCCTCATCCCGTGGGTGATTGATGCCGGTGACAAACACCAGTTCGCCCCCCAGCACCCATTCGGCGATGCCGCTGTTTTCTGCGACATAGGGCCAGCGCACCGTGTTCTCCAGGCCGGCTTCCCCGGCTCGCAGGCACATCGACTCAAGGCCAGGCAAGGCCAACACATCGGCGATGGTCAGGCTCATGCCTGGACGTCAGCCAAAGGTGCCCGCACCCGCAGCACACTGGTCAGCACGATGTAGGTCAGTGACGCCGCCACAATCCCCACCAGTGGAGCAACCCACGGCGAATGAAAGGCCAGCACCGTGCCCACGGCATAGGCGATCAGTCCTGGCCAGTTGAAGGCCGGCAGGCGCGTATCGGCCAGGCGCGGATAGTGGCCACGGTAGCGATAGAAAAAGTCCGCCATGATCACCCCGCCAATCGGTGGAATCACCGTGCCCAGCAGGATCAGGTAGGGCACCAGCATGTCGTACATGCCCAGCAGCGCCAGCAGGGTGCCGATCACCGCGCCGGCCAGGGTCACCGTTTTGCGGCGCTTGGTGCGCAGCAGGTTGCAGCCGGCAACGGCGAAGTTGTAGATGGTGTTGTCCTGGGTGCTCCAGATATTCAGGAGCAACATGGCCATGGCCGCCATGGCAAAACCTTGCAGCAGCAACACCTCGACCACGTCGGGCTGCTGGTAGACGATGGCGCCGTAGGCACCGATCAGCACCATCAAGCCATTGCCGATAAAGAAGCCGATCAGGCTGGCCAGCACCGCGACCTTGGCCGAACGCGAGAAGCGCGTCCAGTTGGTGGCCTGGGTCGCGCCGCTGACGAAGGTGCCGAACACCAGCGTGATGGCGGTGGACATGTCCAGCTCTCCGGTGGGAACCACGGCCAGCAGCCCGTCCAGTCCGCCGACCTTTACCGTGGCGACCCACATCGACAGAAACAGCAAAATGCCCATGGCCGGCACGGCGATGTAGGACAGAATCTCCAACCCGCGATAGCCCACGTAGGCCGTCGCACAGAACATCATGCCAAACAGCACCATCAACCCCAGTACGCTGCCCTGGCTTAACTCGAAATATTTGCCCAGCACCACAGCAGCGGTGGCGGTGCCCCAGGCGTACCAGCCGATCTGGGTGAAACCGAGGATCAAGTCGCTCAACTTGCTGCCCACTTCACCGAAGCAGAAGCGCCCCATCAGTACCGAGTTCAAACCGCTCTTGAACGCGATGTAACCCAAGCCTGCGGCGTAGATACCCAACAGCAGGTTACCCAGGGCCACGACGCCGAGCATCTGGGTAAAGCTGAAGGCCACCCCCAGCTTGCCGCCGGCGAACATGGTCGCGGTAAAAAAGGTAAAGCCCAGCAGCACCATGGCGGTGGAGGCCAGGCCTTTGCGGGCATGCATGGGCACCTCGCTGAGAGGGTAGTCATTGCCCGGTTCGTTCTGCGTCATGTGCCGTTCTCCCTGAATGAGTGACGCAGGCCTATTGCACCCGTCGTGCCAAGTGCAAGGCAGTGACAGGCGCACGGTCAGTACTGTGCAGGTTGCACAGTATTTATAGCCAAACAGGGGGGGCGCGCAGGAGGGATTGGTCTTTCTGCCCAGTCAGGCGCGAAAGCGGTGCAGCGGTGATACAAATTGGATCATCGGTTATTCAATCGAACAGGGTGTGAGTGGTCTCGCCGCGATGAAATGCAAAGGCGGCCTCAAGGTCGCTTTCAATGGTGCGGCCGCGGGACAACGGCGGCAGGTCGTCGAGGCTGAAGAACCCGACTTCCGTGGTTTCGAACCCCGCTGCTGGCGCCAGTTGATCAACCCGTTCGCACAGAAAGTAGAGTTTGTAGAAATCCCTGATATCGGGCCGGTACAAGCCTTTGGCCTTATGGGTGACGCTGTACAGCGCCCTCGCGGTGACGGTCAGTCCGGCCTCTTCGCGGATCTCCTTGATGATGTTTTCAGCGGCCGACAAACCAATATCCGCATAACCACCAGGCAACGCCCAGCAGCCATCCGTCAGCTCGCGCACCAACAGGATCCGGTCGCCCTCAATCACCGCGCCCCGCACATCAATCATGGGCGTTGAATAGCGCTTGGCAAAATCCGGCACCAGCCCGGTGATGCGCTCCAGCGGCACCTCGCCCAATTGCGCCAGCATGCTGTGGGCAATCTGGGCGATTTCCTCGAGGCGCTCGCGCTCGAAGTCATCGGTGCAGAAGTGCAGCCCCGTGGAGGCCAATGCTTGCAAGCGCTTGGCCTGGGCCAGCCAGGTGTTTTCCATGAAGGTTCCTTCAATGGCGGCGATATCATCGAGAGGCCCTGACTGTAAGGGACTCATCGGCATAAAAAAACCACCGCAAGGGTGGTTTTTTTACATCACCGGCTTATTCGCCGCGGTAGATGCAGCCGCTGGTGCAGGTCTCATGGATGCGAATCGCGCTGAGTTCCGGCAACAACGGTTTCAACTCATTCCAGATCCACTTGGCCAGCACTTCGCTGGTGGGGTTTTCAAGGCCCGGGATGTCGTTGAGGTAGTTGTGGTCGAGGCGCTCGTAGAGCGGCTTGAAAATCGCCTTGATCTCCGAGAAGTCACGGATCCAGCCGGTGTGCGGGTCGAGGTCGCCGCTGAGGTGGATCGCCACCTTGAACGAATGGCCATGCAGGCGCCCGCATTTGTGGCCTTCCGGAACGTGGGGCAGGCGGTGGGCGGACTCGAAGGTAAACTCTTTGAAGATTTCCACAGGGTTTTTCAGCTCGGTGAGGTGTCTGGCAGGCGGCGAGTTTAACAGTTTGTGACCTCGCCGCGCACACCGCTTGATCAGAGGGCCAGCAGGCGTTCGCCCAATTGCCCGTTGTCGGCCAGTTGCAGAAACTCGTCACCCAGCCGCTGGCTTTCGCTCATTGCGGTTTGCCAGTATTTGTTGCGGCCCGGGTCATCCCCCATGAAACGCTTGAAGTCGCTGCGGTCCGGCAGTTTGCCGTGGGGCAGGCGGGCCAGGTATTCCTTCGACGGTGCCAGCAGCAATACATCCTGCAAGCCCTGTTGATTGGCGCGGCGCCACGGCAAGCCTTTATCGAACCAGCCAGGAATGACCCGGTCGGTGAAGTGCGGGTACAGCACGATGTCATCGCCGTGGTAGGGCAGGTCGAGGTGATAGTCCAGCAGGCCGCCATCGCGGTAGGTGCCAGCACCGGCGCCGGGCAGGTCGCGCACGCCTTGCATCACCATGGGGATCGAGCCCGACGCCAGCAGCGCCTGGCGCAGGTTGCCCGGTTCCAGATTCAGGAAACGCGACGGGAAATCCTCCAGCGCATGCAGCGGGGGCGCCTGGCGTGGGTCGTGGACGATCAGCCGTTCGAAGTGCCGGGACAACCGCGCGCGGCCCCGCAGGTTGTCGGCGATCACCGAGGACAGCCCCAAACCGAGGCGACCGCGATGATCGTCGGCGAGCAGGCCATGGCTTTTGACCACCATGATGTTCAGCCGGTAGTTCGGGTTGTCGAGCACCCGGGCATCGCGGCCGGCCAGCAAGTCATCGAGCATGCGCACGCAGCTCTGGCTGACTTCAGCCATGGTCACGCCTTTGGCAAAGCTTTGTTCGTTGTACAGCCGGCCCAGGTCGAGCAGGCCTTGCACCGGGTCGGGCAGGCACGCACTGGCAAACCGCCAGGAACCAATCGAGGCGCCGATCAGTGCACGTTCACGTGGCGCCCGGGGCAGCCAGTCACCAAACACCGCCAGATCCAGACCCTGGATGCCCAGCGCCTTGGGCCCGCCGGCAGCGCCGGGAAGGATGCCGACGTCCGCAGGCGCAAGCCCCTGCTCACGAATGCGTGTGAAGGCGCGTTTACCGGCCTTGAGGGTCAGGGCGGGGAACTTCATGTGGATAGCAGTCATACCGGTCTCATCGACAGCGAGCGGGGCAGTATAGGAAATCTTGCGCGGTTGCAGGCAAAGGTATTGCGCAGAATTGCCATGGTGGCAATTCAGTTTCAGTTAAGTTGGATCCAGTACCGTGAGCCCCGTAGGCAAAATATCCTGAAACGGAGACTCACCATGAAAACCCTCACAGCCTTGATCGCCAGCAGTATCATCGCCCTCACCGCAGGCGTCGCCCAGGCTCGCGACCTGGGGCCGGACGAAGCACTGAAGTTGCGCGACGCTGGTACCATTGTGTCTTTCGAGAAGCTCAATGCCATCGCACTGGCCAAACATCCCGGCGCCACCGTGCATGAAACCGAGCTTGAAGAGGAATACGGCAAGTACCTTTATCAGGTGGAACTGCGCGACGCCCAGGGCGTTGAGTGGGACCTGGAATTGGACGCTGTGACCGGGGCCGTCCTCAAGGATCATCAGGATACGTAATGAAGGTAAATCTACGCACCAGCGTTCAAGTGGCGCTGGTGCTCCTGGCATTTTGCTCAGGCCTGGCCGCGCGGGACCTGGGCCAGGATGAAGCGCTGCGCCTGCGCCAGAAGGGCGTCATTGCGCCGCTTGAGCACCTTCTGGGCCCGGCTTTCGAGCGCTACCCGGGTGCCAAGTTGCTGGACGCCGAGCTTGAAGAGCACAAGGATCGACCTGTGCGCTATATCTATGAAATCGAACTGTTGACGGTGGAAGGCGTGGTGCGCGAGATCGAACTTGATGCCAACACCGGTGAACTGCTCAAAGACAAGGAAGACGACTGATGCGCCTGCTCCTGGTGGAAGACCACGTCCCCCTGGCCGATGAGCTGATGGCTGGGCTCAACCGTCAGGGCTATGCCGTGGATTGGCTGGCGGACGGGCGTGATGCGGTGTATCAGGGGCGCAGCGAGCCCTACGACCTGATCATCCTTGACCTCGGTCTGCCGGGTTTGCCCGGGCTTGAAGTGTTGACACAGTGGCGTGCCGCCGGCCTGGCCACACCGGTGCTGATCCTCACTGCCCGCGACTCCTGGGCCGAGCGCATCGAAGGGCTCAAGGCGGGTGCCGACGATTACCTGAGCAAACCGTTCCATCCCGAAGAACTGCACCTGCGTATCCAGGCCTTACTGCGCCGTTCCCATGGCCAGGCCAATCAGCCGACCTTGCAGGCCGCCGGCTTGCATTTGGATGAGGGCCGCCAGTGTGTGATGCGTGATGGCGAGGAGATCCAACTGACCGCCGCCGAATTTCGGCTGTTGCGTTACTTCATGCTGCACCCCGAGCAAATCCTTTCAAAAAGCCACTTGGCCGAACATTTGTACGATGGCGAGACCGAACGTGATTCCAATGTGCTGGAGGTCCACGTCAATCACCTGCGCCGCAAGTTGGGTCGCAGCGTGATCGAGACCCGGCGCGGGCAGGGTTACCGTTTCGGCGCCAGCCCTGCATGAAGTCGATCCAGCGGCGCCTGAGCCTGGGGCTGATCAGCGTCATGGTGATCGTCGGCCTGGTGCTGGCGCAAACCAGCCTGTGGCTGTTCGAAATGGGCCTGCAACGCTACCTGGAATCGGGCTTGCGCAACGACAGTGAAAACCTGCTGGTGGCATTGGTGCGTGGGCCTGCGGGGGTGCAACTGGATGAGCAGCGATTGTCTCCTGCGTACCAGCGTCCGTTTTCCGGGCACTATTTCCGTATTGATTTTGCCGACACCCATTGGCGTTCCCGCTCGCTATGGGACCAGGAATTGCCGCAACTGCCTCACGCCGGGCTCAAGGGCAACCTGCAGTTGGGGCCGGAAGGCCAGCAGTTGCTGGTACTGCGTTCGGACTACAAGCGCTTTGGCCAATCGATTTCCATCAGCGTGGCCCAGGACTACACCCCGGTCAGGGAAAGCTTTCGCCTGATGCGCCAGATCGGCCTGGTGCTGGGGCTGGCGGCGCTGTTGCTGATCCTGATCCTGCAACGGGTCACCGTGCGTCGCGCCTTGCGCCCGCTGGAGACCGCGCGCAACCAGATCGCGCAACTGCAGCAAGGCCAGCGTTCGCAACTGGACACCCAGGTGCCGGTGGAACTGGAGCCGCTGGTGGCGCAGATCAACCATTTGCTGGCCCACACCGAGGACAGCCTCAAGCGCTCGCGCAATGCCCTGGGCAATCTCGGCCATGCCTTGAAAACCCCGTTGGCAGTGTTGCTGAGTGTGGCATCCAGTGAGCAGCTCAAGGACCATCCGCAACTGAGCAAGCTGCTGCGTGAACAGTTGGAGCAGGTGCAACAACGGCTTAATCGCGAACTCAATCGTGCGCGCCTGGCCGGCGAGACGTTGCCGGGTGCCTTGTTTGATTGCGATGCTGAATTGCCGGGGTTACTGGCGACCCTGAACATGATCCATGGCGAACACCTGGATTTGACTTACCGCGTACCGCCCGGTTTGCAGTTGCCGTGGGACCGTGAAGACTTGCTGGAACTGTTGGGTAACCTGCTGGACAACGCCTGCAAATGGGCGGACGCGGAAATTGTGTTGAGCATCAGTGAAACCCCGGAAGGCTTTCGGCTGGTGGTGGAAGATGATGGGCCGGGGATTCCCGAGCATCAGCGCGACCAGGTATTCAGCCGAGGCACACGGCTGGATGAGCAGACTGACGGGCATGGTCTGGGGCTGGGTATTGTGCGGGATATCGTAGAGGTGTGGGGCGGGGTACTGCGGCTTGAAGAAAGCGAACTTGGTGGTTTAACGGTAGTCATCGACTTGCCACGTCGCCACTAGCAGGGAGGTGAAGAAGCAAGCTTCTTCACCTCCGGCGTGTCATCAAACCCTGAACTGGTCCATCAGGCTCTGCTGTTGATTCGCCAAGCTGTTCAACGCCTGGCTGACCCGCGCCGACTCATTCGCCTGCTCGGACAACGACTCCGTCACATCGCGAATCGTCGCTACGTTGTTGTTGATCTCCTCGGCCACCGCGCTTTGCTCTTCGGCGGCACTGGCGATCTGCAGGTTCATGTCGCTGATCACCGTCACCGCCTCGTCGATCTGGCGCAAGGCGGTCACGGCCTGGCCCACCTGTTCGACGCTGCCCTGGGCCTGGCGATGGCTGTTGCTCATGGAACCGACCACTTCCTGGGTACCGCTTTGCAACTGCTCGATCACCAGGCGGGTTTCTTCAACCGACTCCTGGGTACGTCGCGCCAGGTTGCGCACTTCATCGGCGACCACCGCAAAACCGCGACCGGCTTCACCCGCACGGGCAGCTTCGATGGCCGCGTTCAGTGCCAGCAGGTTGGTTTGCTCGGCGATTGCACGAATCACTTCCAGTACCGAGCCGATCTTCTCGCTGTTGGCGGCCAGCCCTTCCACCTGGGTCATCGCGGTGCTCATGTCCGCCGCCAAGTGGCCAATGCTGGTGGTGGTGCGGTCGATCACGGTCAAGCCTTCACGGGTGGCCTGGTCGGCATCGCGGGCGGCCTGGGCGGCTTGCGCTGCACTGCGGGCAACGTCCTGGGCGGTGGCGCTCATTTCGTGGGAGGCGGTGGCCACCTGGTCGACCTGGCGGTATTGCTGCTCCATGCCGGCACTGGTTTCAGTGGCAATCGCCGCCGACTGGTCGGCGGTGCCACGGGCGTCCTGCACCGAGCGTTTGACCTGGGCAATGATCGGCTGCAGCTTGTCGAGGAAGCGGTTGAACCAGCCGGCCAACTCGCCGAGTTCGTCGTGTTTGTCGTAGGCCAGGCGCCGGGTCAGATCGCCTTCGCCACTGGCAATGTCTTCCAGCATGCGCGCCACGCCGAGAATCGGCCGGGTTACGCTGCGGGCCATCAGCCACACCAGCAACAGGCCGACGATTGCTGCCAGCAGGCCCAGGCTCAGTTCCAGCAGAGTGCCTTTAGCGTTGTCGGCATCCAGTTTGGACTTCAGGGCTTCAGCCGGGGCGACCAGGACTTTTTCCGGTACATCCAGCAGAACGCCCCACGGCTTGCCATCGGGGATCGGCTGGAACGGCGCCAGCACCTTGAGTTGATGGTCGGTGCGCACGCTGCGGGTCTGGGTGCTGGTGGAAAGCGAACTGATCAGCTGCGCGCCGTTGGCCGTGTCGACGGCGTCCAGGCGCTGGGCGAGTTTGCCGGCGTCCGGGCTGTAGCCCGCCAGCAGGCCCACCGGGCTGATGATGCTGACGCTGGTCTGGCCGTCATAGAGTTTCTGGCTGGCGCCCTGGCTGACGGCTTGCAGGCTGTTGAGGTTGATGTCCACCGACAGCGAGGCGATGACTTTGCCGTTGACCATCAGAGGGAAGACGATGCTGGTCATCAGCACCTTTTGCCCGTCGATCACATAGAAGTACGGCTCGATCACGCACGGCTTCAGGGTGGTGCGCGGGCAGGTGAACCAGGCGTTGGCTTTTTCGCCGCTGGGTCCGACGCTGGTGTCGGACATGTCGCTTTCGGGCAGCGACATGGACGTCAGCTTGCCGGCAGTCGGCTGCGACCAGTACAGCGCAAAACGGCCTTTGTCGTTGCTGCCCAGCTCTTGCTGGTTGGCGAACAACTCGTCCTTGCCGTCCAGTGCGTTGGCCTCGAACACCAGGGACAGGCCCAGCAGTTCCGGATTGGCTTGCAGCGCGGCCTTGACCTGGCGGGTCAGGTCTTCGCGCAGGTCGAAGGCATCCAGGAAGCGTTTCTCCGCCTGTTCGCGCAGGAACAGCACCTGCCGGGAAAAACCGTGGCCGTATTGATAGGCGTCCATGAACTGCTGGCGAATGCCCAAGGCCTGGACTTCACCCTGGGCTTCAATGCGGGCCTGGGCGGCTTCGTCGAGCATTTCCATGCTGGAAGCCTTGACCAGTTCGGAGCTCTGCGCCATGCGGTACAGCGAGAGACCTACCAGCAAGGTCACGATGCCCAGCAGGCAAAGACCGGCCAGCAGGGTAATTTTCCATTGAATGGACAGCTGTCTGAGCGACATGGAGCCTTCCTTAACTTTCGATACGACAAAGACGATCTGCCTGTATCGGCCGCTCGGGAATTTTCTTTATTCAAACGATCAATTTAAACTCGTTTGCGACGCCGTTCTTTGACATGCCCGCCCACCTGCTGCAAAGTGCGCGCCCTCTAATAAAACGCCTTTAAAACCTGGTTTGCGGCAGCCGTTCCCGACAGCAGCCCGGGCAGGTGCGTGCTTTTTTTAGTTTTTCTGTCTTGAGGTAACGATGATTAATGCAGTAATCGCCGCGGTCGGCACGATGCTGGTGCTCAGCCTGTCCCGCGTGCATGTGGTGATCGCGATCATTGTCGGCGCCCTGGTGGGTGGCCTGACCGGCGGCCTGGGTATCGATGCAACGCTCAAGGCGTTCAACAGCGGGCTGGGTGGCGGTGCGACGGTGGCGTTGTCCTACGCGCTGCTGGGCGCGTTCGCCGTGGCGATTGCCAAATCCGGCCTGGCCCATGCGCTGGCGGACAAAGCCCTGCTGCTGGTGGATCGCCAGGAAGCCACGGGCGGCAGTCACGTCAAATGGTTGCTGATCGGCCTGCTCTGGGTAGTGGCCATCGCCTCCCAGAACATCCTGCCGATCCATATCGCGTTTATCCCGTTGCTGGTACCGCCGCTTTTATATGTGCTGACCAAGCTGCAGCTGGACCGTCGGCTGATCGCCTGCGTCATGACCTTCGGCCTGATCACGCCCTACATGTTCCTGCCGGTGGGCTTCGGCAATATCTTCCTGAATCAGATCCTGCTGGCCAACGTGGCCAAGAGCGGCGTCGACATCAGCCACGTCAACGTCACCCACGCCATGGGCCTCCCGGCGCTGGGCATGGTGGTCGGCCTGCTGGTGGCGGTGTTTATCAGCTACCGCAAGAAGCGCGTGTACGACCTGGAGAAAATCGAGCGGGTCGAGCAGGTGGCGGTGCAATACAACCCGCTGACCCTGCTGGTGGCCGGCCTGGCGATTGCGGCGGCGTTCATTATCCAGCTGTGGCTGGACTCGATGATCATTGGCGCCCTGGCCGGGTTCCTGATCTTTTCGGTGTCGGGCATCGTGCGCTGGCGCGACACCGATGACCTGTTCACCGAAGGCATGAAGATGATGGCGATGATCGGCTTCATCATGATCGCCTCGTCCGGCTTTGCCGAAGTGCTCAAGGCCACCGGTGAAGTGCAGACACTCGTGCAAGCCTCCGCGGCGTTTATCGGCCATAGCCGTGGTGTGGGCGCGTTGCTGATGCTGCTGGTGGGGTTGCTGGTGACCATGGGTATCGGCTCGTCGTTTTCCACGGTGCCGATCCTGGCGGCGATCTTTGTGCCGTTGTGCGTGCAGTTGGGCTTCAGCCCGTTGGCGATCGTGTGCATCGTCGGCACGGCCGGGGCATTGGGCGATGCCGGCTCTCCCGCGTCGGACTCCACCCTGGGCCCGACTTCGGGTTTGAACATCGACGGCCAGCATCACCATATCTGGGACACCGTGGTGCCGACCTTCCTGCACTACAACATTCCGCTGCTGGCGTTTGGCTGGTTTGCCGCGATGACGCTCTGACGGGATTGTCCTACAGATTTATTGTAACTAGCCGTTAACCTCTTAAGTCGTCCCTTAAGAGAGAAGAGCCATGCGTCTGAGTCTAAAGGCCAAAGTACTGTCCCTTGCTGTCCTGCCCGTGTTGTTGTTTGCCGTGATCATCAGCCTGACCACGGTGTGGATCCTTCAGGAGCAGGCCCGCAACGAGGTCGAAGAAACCCGTCAGAACCTGCTCAACGACGCCAAGACCACCTTGCGCGGTTACGTCGAGGTGGCCATGACCACCATCAAGCCGCTGTACGACGCTGCCGCCCAGGGCGACACGGCGGCGCGGGCACAGGTGGTCAAGCTGCTGTCCAACACCAGCTACGGCAAGGACGGTTATTTCTTCGGCTACGACTCCGAGACCATTCGCCTGTTCAAGGGCAACAGCCCGGACGGCGTCGGCAAAAGCTTCAAGGACAATCGCGACCCGAATGGCGTCTACGTCAACCGCGACCTGGTGAAAGTCGGCAAGGATGGCACCCACTACCTGCAATACAGCTCGACGCAGCCCGGCCAGACCGAACTGGTGCCCAAGCTCGGCTACACCGAATACCTGCCCAAGTGGGACATGGTGATTGGTACGTCGGTGAACCTGGACGGTATCGACGCCCAGGTCGCCGAGGTTCAGGCCAAGGTGGAGAAACGCATGGAAGGCGTGGTGCTGAGCATCATCGGGATTGCCGTGGTGGTGCTGCTGGTGATCGCCGCCGTGGGCATGCTGGTGGCCAATACCATCCTGCGGCCGTTGCACCTGATGAAGATCAACCTCGACGACATCGCGGCCGGTGAGGGTGACCTGACCCGCCGCCTGGCCATCACCAGCCAGGACGAGCTGGGGGAACTGGCCGGTTCGTTCAACCGCTTTGTCGACAAGATCCACGGCCTGGTGCGCCAGATCACTGAAATGACCTCCCAGCTTACCGGCCTGGTGAGCCAGGTCGCCGAGCAAGCCAATCGCTCGGAAAAAGCCATGGAACGCCAGCGTCACGAGACGGACCAGGTGGCGACTGCGATCAACGAAATGTCTTCCGCTGCCCATGAAGTAGCGCGCAGTGCCCAAGGCGCGGCGGTTGCAGCGCAGCAGACTGACGCCGAAGGCCAGGCCGCGAAAAAAGTCGTGGATGGCAGCATCGCGCAGATTCACGCGCTGGTGAACGACATCCGCACCAGCGGCGTGTCCCTGGACAGCTTGCAGCAGGACGTTTCCTCGATTGTCAGCGTGCTGGGGGTAATCCGCTCGATTGCCGAGCAGACCAACTTGCTCGCCCTCAACGCCGCGATTGAAGCCGCGCGGGCAGGGGAGGCCGGCCGTGGTTTCGCCGTGGTCGCCGACGAAGTGCGGGCGCTGGCCAGCCGCACCCAGCAAAGCACCCAGGAAATCCAGGGCATGATCGACCGCCTGCAAAAAGGCACCGAAGCCGCCGTGGAATCCATGCGTCGCTCCAGTGATGCCGGTGACGGCACTTCAGCCCAGGCCAACGAAGCCGGTGCGTCCCTGGACACCATGGCGCAGTTGATCGGCACCATCAACTCGATGAACGCGCAGATCGCCAGCGCGGCTGAGGAGCAAACCGCCGTGGCCGAAGAGATCAACCGCAGCGTGCATCAGATCGCAGTAGCGGTGGACAGCGTGGCCGATGAAACCCAGCAGGGCGCCCAGACCTCCCGCAGCCTGGCGGACCTTGGGCAGCGGTTGGGGCAGTTGGTGGGGCAGTTCAGGATTTGATTGCAGGCTTTCGCCCATCGGCAACGTCCTGTTGCCGATGGGCTTGGCGGGGTTGATCGATCAGGTCAACAGCGCCAAACGTTCCACCGTCTCCGGAAACTTCGCCACCAGCCGAATCAAGGTTGCCGCCTGAGCATTGGGTTTTGCTCGGCCTTGCTCCCAGTTTTCCAGGGTCCGGGTATTGGTGCGCAGGTACATCGCAAATACCGAGCGCGACAGATTGAGTTGTTGGCGCACAGCAATCACTTCGTCGGCAGTGAGCGGTGCCAGTTTGTTCAACTGCACCTTGTGGCTACGCAACGTTACCTTGCCTTCTCGTTCATCTGCCAGCGCGTCGAGGCCTTCGACCAGTTCGGAAAAGATGTCACGTTTCATGGGTATGCCTACGTAGATTGCGTATAGGACGGCAACTCTACGGTGGCGCTTGAGAGGGCGATATCAGTAGAGATTGTGTGTGGGGTCAGACAACTCCGCCGTTTCTGTAGGAGCGAGCTTGCTCGCGAAAAACTGAAAAGCGCTGCGTTGTTTCAGATACCCCGCGTCATCGTTAACGACCATCGCGAGCAAGCTTGCACCTACAGTGGAAAGCAAAACGGCGCCCGAAGGCGCCGTTTTGTTTACTGCATCTAACTAAGCGATCAACCCGCCATCACCGCATGCTGCACCAGGGTGAGCAACGGTTGTGGGTACACACCCAGGAAGAACGCCAGCAGGGCGATTGCCAGCAGCATCACGCCGCCCGCTTTCTGTTCCCAGTGCAACTCGGCGTCCACACGGCGCAGGTTTGGCTCGATCAGGTACAAGGTCACCATCACACGCAGGTAGTAGAAAACGCCGATGGCGCTGCCCAGTACCAGGGAAGCAACCAGCCACCATTCGTGCGCTTCAACACCGGTGGCCACGATATAGAACTTGCCGATGAAGCCAGCGGTCAGCGGGATACCGGCCAGGGACAGCATCATCACGGTCAGCACGGCAGTCAGGTACGGGCGGCGCCAGAACAGGCCGCGGTATTCGTACAGGGCGTCGGCGTCACGGCCTTTGTAAGGCGAGGACATCAGGGTGATCACACCGAAGGCACCGAGGCTGGTGATCACGTAGGTGACCAGGTACACGCCGATGGCTTCCATCGCCAGGCCCTTGCTCGCCACCAGGGCGATCAGCAGGTAACCGAAGTGCGCGATGGACGAATAACCCAGCAGACGCTTGAGGTTGTTCTGGGTCAGCGCCAGCAGGTTGCCGAACAGGATCGAGGCGATGGCGATGATGGTCAGCACGTTGCTGAGTACACCGGTGTTGGCCGCAGGGGAGATCTGGAACAGACGCACCATCACCGCAAACACCGCGACTTTCGACGCGGTGGCCAGGAACGCGGCTACCGGCGCCGGGGCGCCTTCGTACACGTCCGGGGTCCACAGGTGGAATGGCACCAGCGACAGTTTGAACGCCAGGCCGATGAGCATCATGGCCAGGCCCAACTGGGCGATGGGCGCAGGGCTGCCGGAAGCTGCCAGGGCGTGACCGATACCGCTGAAGCTCAGGCTGCCGGCTTCTGCGTAGAGCAGGGCCATACCGAACAACAGGAACGCGGAGCCTGCGGCCGACAGCACCATGTACTTGATACCGGCTTCCAGGGAACGCTTGTTGAAGAAGGCATACGCCACCAGGCCGTAGACCGGGATCGACAGCAGTTCCAGGCCGATGAACAAGCCGGCCAGGTGCTGTGCGCTGACCAGCACGATACCGCCGGTTGCAGCCAGCAGGATCAGCAGGTACAGCTCTTCGCGGTTGCCCGGGTAACCCGTGCCGCCTTCGCCGAGGTAGGCGTGGGCGAGGGTGACGCAGGCCAGGGTGGCCACGAGGATCAACGCGATATACAGCAGCGCGAAGTCATCGACCATCAACAGCGGCGTGACCGCCAGCGGTGCGACCTTGAGTGCCGGGATAATCGACAGCAAGGCCAGGTTCAAACCTGCCACGGAAATCAGGAAGGTCTGTGAGTGGTTGCGGCGCCATGCGATCGCCAGCATCACCACCACAACGGTGAGGCTGGAGATCAGCAGCGGCGCAAGCGCGATAAAGTGTTGGATCGTGAATTCCATAGCGCTCTTACCGGGCCGAAGCGAGTTGAGTGAAGGCGGTGCTGAACCATTGCTGCACGCCATGCATCGTTGCGGCAGAGGTATCCAGGAACGGTTGCGGGTACACGCCGATGAACACCAGCAGTACCGCAAGGCCGAGCACCATGATCAGTTCGCGACCGTCCATGCCGTGCAGCACGGTGTCGGACTTGGCCGGACCGAAGTACGCGCGGTGGATCATGATCAGCGAGTAGACCGAACCGAACACCAGGCCGGAGGTAGCGATTGCGCTGATCCACGGTGTATGCACGAAGGCACCCATCAGGATCAGGAACTCGCCGATGAAGTTACCGGTACCCGGCAAGCCCAGGGACGCGGCGGCGAAGAACAGGCTGATGGCCGGCAGGTAGGCGATACGTGACCATACGCCACCCATTTCACGCATGTCCCGGGTGTGCAGGCGCTCGTACAACTGGCCGCTGAGGATAAACAGTGCCGCTGCCGACACACCGTGCGCCAGCATCTGGATCACCGCGCCTTGCAGTGCCAGTTGGCTGCCAGAATAGATGCCGATCAGTACGAAACCCATGTGGGAAACGGACGAGAAGGCAATCAGACGCTTGATGTCGGTTTGGGCGAAGGCCAGGAACGCACCGTAGAAGATCCCGATCAGACCGAGGGTCATGGCGATCGGCGCAAACTCGGCCGAGGCATTCGGGAACAGCGGCAGGGCGAAACGCAGCAGGCCGTAGGCCGCCGTCTTCAGCAGGATACCGGCCAGGTCCACAGAACCTGCGGTCGGTGCCTGGGCGTGAGCGTCAGGCAACCAGGAGTGGAACGGCACCACCGGCAGCTTCACCGCGAACGCGATGAAGAAGCCCAGCATCAGGATGTACTCGGTGGTCAGGGACATCTTGGTTTTCAACAGGTCGGCGTAGTTGAACGTGATCACGCCCGTGCTGTTGAAGTTGACCAGTACCAGACCCAGGATCGCCACCAACATGATCAGGCCGGAGGCCTGGGTGAAGATGAAGAACTTGGTCGCCGCGTAGATCCGGGTTTTCTTGCCGTCCGAAGAACTGTGACCCCAGAGCGCGATGAGGAAGTACATCGGCACCAGCATCATTTCCCAGAAGAAGAAGAACATGAACAGGTCGAGGGCGAGGAACACGCCGACAACACCGCCCAGGATCCACATCAGGTTCAGGTGGAAGAAGCCCACGTGACGCTGGATCTCTTTCCAGGAGCAGAGTACCGAGAGGATACCCAGCAGGCCGGTCAGCAGGATCATCAACAGCGACAGGCCGTCGAGGGCCAGGTGCACGTTGATGCCGAAGCGCTGGATCCACACGTGCTTGAATTCAAGCGCGAAGGTTGGATCGACACCCGGTGCCGGAGCAAATGAATAGTCACCGTGGGCCCACAGCCAGAGGCCGAGCGCAAGTTCCAGGGACATGGTCAGCAACGCAATCCAGCGGGGGAGGGTGGCGCCGAAGCGTTCACCCATCCAGCAGAGCAGGCCGCCGATAAAAGGGATCAGGATTAGCCAGGGCAGAATCATGACGGGCTCGTTTCCTTTCGCAAGTTCGCAAAGTTCGCAATGTGCATAGTCAGACCGCGACCACGATGATGGCACCGATTACCAGGACGGCACCGGCCGCCATGGAAGCTGCATACCAGCGCAATTGGCCTGTCTCGCTGCGGCTCAGGGCGGTGTGACCGGCCTTGGCGGCGCGCGGGATCAAACCGATGGTCTGGTCGAGCGGGTCTTTGCGCAGAACGTGGCTGATCGCAAGGTACGGCTTGACGAACAGTTTGTCGTAGATCCAGTCGAAGCCCCAGGCAGCGAACCACCAGGCCGAAAGGAAGCGGCCAATGCCGCTGTTGGCGATGGCGGTGACGAAGCGGCGCTTGCCGAGGAACAGCAAGGCGGCCAACAGGATGCCGGCGATGGCAATGGCACCCGAGGCGATTTCCAGGCTGTGCTTGGCTGCACCACCGGCATGACCGGCACTTTCCGGCAGAACACCGGCCAGAGGCGGGGTGATCATGGCGCCGACGAAGGTCGACAGGATGATCAGCACCGACAGTGGCAGCCAGTGGGAAATGCCATGGCCTGCGTGGGCTTCAGTCTTGGCTTCACCGTGGAAGGTGATGAAGATCAGGCGGAAGGTGTACAGCGAGGTCATGAACGCACCCACCAGGCCGGCGTATAGCAGGCCGTGGTTACCGCTGGCAAAGGCTTCCCAGAGGATTTCGTCTTTGGAGTAGAAACCTGCGGTCACCAGTGGCAGGGCCGACAAGGCCGCACCGCCGACGATGAAGCTGGCGTAGGCCAACGGCAGTTTCTTCCACAGGCCGCCCATCTTGAAGATGTTCTGCTCGTGGTGGCAGGCAACGATCACCGCACCGGAAGCAAGGAACAGCAGGGCCTTGAAGAAGGCGTGGGTCATCAGGTGGAAGATCGCGCCGTCCCAGGCACCGACGCCCAGGGCCAGGAACATATAGCCGATCTGGCTCATGGTCGAGTAGGCGAGGATGCGCTTGATGTCGGTCTGGACCAGGGCAGCAAAACCTGCCAGTACCAGGGTCACGCCACCTACCAGGCCCACCAGATGCAGAATCTCTGGCGCCAGGGTGAACAGGCCGTGGGTACGGGCAATCAGGTAGACACCGGCGGTCACCATGGTGGCGGCGTGGATCAGTGCCGAAACCGGGGTAGGACCGGCCATCGCATCCGCCAACCAGGTTTGCAGCGGCAGTTGCGCGGATTTACCCACAGCGCCGCCCAGCAGCATCAGGGTCGCCAGGGTGATCCAGAAGTCGCCGACCTGGAATTTCTGCGGTGCCAGCACCAGCAGTTCCTGGATGTTCAGCGTGCCCACCTGTTGGAACAGGATGAACAGGCCGATGGCCATGAACACGTCGCCGATCCGGGTCACGATAAAGGCTTTGAGTGCGGCGTTACCGTTGTTGCGGTTGCTGTAGTAGAAACCGATCAACAGGTACGAGCACAGGCCCACGCCTTCCCAGCCGAAGTACAGGAACAACAGGTTATCGCCCAGCACCAGGAACAGCATGCTCGCGATAAACAGGTTGGTGTAGGCGAAGAAGCGCGAGTAACCGGCTTCACCGCGCATGTACCAGGACGCGAACAGGTGGATCAGGAAGCCCACACCCACCACCACGCCGAGCATGGTGATCGACAGGCCGTCGACGTAGAGGGCGAAGTTGGGCTTGAAGCCCTCCACGGACATCCACTGCCACAGCACCAGGGTGTAGTGACCGCCTTCAGGCGGCGCAACGTTGAATTGCCAGATGACGTAGGCGGCAACAATCGCCGACAGGCCAATGGAGCCCACGCCCACCAGGGCCGAGAGGTTTTCCGACCAGCGTCCACGGGAGAACGACAGCAGCAGGAAACCGATCAGGGGAAATACGAAAGTCAGAAAGATCATGTTCATCCGCGCATCTCACTGGCAGCGTCGATATCAAGCGTGTGGAAGCGACGATACAGTTGCAGCAGGATCGCCAGGCCAATACTGGCCTCGGCGGCTGCCAGGCTGATCACCAGGATGAACATCACTTGTCCATCCGGCTGGCCCCAACGGCTACCGGCCACGATGAACGCGAGTGCCGCGGCGTTCATCATGATTTCCAGGCTCATCAACACGAACAGAATGTTGCGGCGGACCATCAGGCCGACCAGGCCAAGGCAGAACAGGATGCCGGCGACCGCCAGACCATGCTCCAAAGGGATAGCAGGCATCGTCATTGCTCCTTGGCTTCGTTGCGGCCCAAGTGGAAGGCGGTGATGGCTGCAGCGAGCAGCAGCATCGAAGCCAGTTCGACCACCAGCAGGTACGGGCCGAACAGGCTGATGCCCACGGCTTTCGCGTCTACGGTGGTGTGGCCGATGGCCTGGCCGCTCTGGTGAGCGAACAGCACATACAGCAGTTCAGCCAGCAGCAGGGCTGCCAGGATCACCGGGCCGAGCCAGATGCCGGGCTTGAGCCAGACGCGTTCCTGGGCGACCGAGGCCGGCCCCAGGTTGAGCATCATCACCACAAACACGAACAGCACCATGATGGCGCCGGCGTAGGCGATCACTTCCAGCACACCGGCGAACGGTGCGCCGAGGCTGAAGAAGGTCATGGCCACGGCGATCAGCGAAATGATCAGGTAGAGCAGGGCGTGCACGGGGTTAGTGTTGGTGATCACGCGAAGCGTGGACACCACTGCAATACCCGATGCGAAATAGAAAGCGAATTCCATCTTTCTTCCTTAAGGCAGCAAGCTCTTCACGTTGATCGGCTCGGCTTCGTTTTGTGCGGCGCCTTTCGGCTTACCGGCAACGGCCATACCTGCAACACGATAGAAGTTGTAATCAGGGTTTTTACCGGGACCAGAGATCAGCAGATCTTCTTTCTCGTACACCAGGTCCTGACGTTTGAACTCGGCCATCTCGAAATCCGGTGTCAGCTGGATCGCGGTGGTCGGGCAAGCTTCCTCGCAGAGGCCGCAGAAAATGCAGCGCGAGAAGTTGATGCGGAAGAAGTCCGGGTACCAGCGACCGTCTTCGGTTTCAGCTTTCTGCAGCGAGATGCAACCCACGGGGCATGCCACGGCACACAGGTTACAGGCCACGCAGCGCTCTTCGCCGTCGGGGTCGCGGGTCAGGACAATGCGGCCGCGATAACGCGGCGGCAGGTACACCGCCTCTTCCGGGTATTGCAGGGTGTCGCGTTTGCGAAAGCCGTGACCGAACACCATCACCAGGCTTCGCAACTGGGTACCGGTACCCTTAACGATGTCGCCAATATATTTGAACATGGGTCAAATCCTCACTGAACCGCGCCCGCTGGCGTGTTCAACAACACAACGGCAGCAGTCACCAGCAAATTGATCAGGGTCAGCGGCAGGCAGAATCGCCAGCTGAAATCCATCACCTGGTCATACCGTGGACGCGGGATGGAAGCGCGCAGCAGGATGAACAACATGATGAAGAACGCGGTCTTCAGGAAGAACCAGAAGAACGCCAGCTGCGGCAGGATGCCGAACGGGCCGTGCCAGCCGCCGAAGAACAGCGTGACCAGCAGGGCCGAGATCAAGATGATGCCGATGTACTCACCTACGAAGAACATGCCCCATTTCATGCCGGCGTATTCAATGTGGTAACCGTCGGCCAGTTCCTGTTCCGCTTCCGGCTGGTCGAACGGGTGACGGTGAGTCACGGCGACGCCAGCGATGAAGAAGGTACAGAAGCCAAAGAACTGCGGAATGATGAACCACAGGTTCTGCGCCTGGTACTCGACGATGTCGCGCATGTTGAACGAGCCCACCTGCACCACGATGCCCATCAGCGCGAGGCCCATGAACACTTCGTAGGACACGGTCTGGGCCGAGGCCCGCAAGCTGCCCAGGAGGGCGAACTTGTTGTTGCTCGACCAACCGGCGAACAGCACCGCGTAGACCGACAGGCCGGCCATGGCGAAGAAGAACAGCAAGCCGATGTTCAGGTCCGCCACGCCCCAGGTCGGGGTGATCGGGATGATTGCGAAGGCAATCAGCAAGGCGCTCATGGCCACGACCGGTGCCAGGGTGAAGATCACCTTGTCGGCAAACGGCGGGGTCCAGTCTTCCTTGAAGAACATTTTCAGCATGTCGGCGGCGATCTGGAACATACCAAACGGGCCAACGCGGTTCGGACCGTAACGGTCCTGCCACCAGCCCAGCAGGCGACGTTCGACGAAGCTGAGCAAGGCGCCCGCCACGACCACGGCCAACAGGATCACGATGGCCTTGACCACCGCGATGATCACGTCGATCACTTCAGGGGTGAACCAGGTCATTGAGCTGCCTCCTGCAGACCGTCAACGGTGAGGCCGAAGATCGCCGGAGGAATCCCCGCGAGGCCTTTTGGCAATGCAACCAGGCCAGCCCCCAACTCTTCGTTGATGCGCAGCGGCAGACGCAGGGTCTTGCCGGCGACGTTCACGCTGAGCAGGGCACCGTCGTTGACGCCCAGGCGGTCGGCTTCGGACTTGGCTACGGACACGTAGGCGGCCGGAATGCGCTCTTGTACCGGCGCGGCTTTGGAAGAGGTTTCTTCGCTGCCGAACAGGTGGAAGAACGGCACAACCTGCCAGGTACCCTGGGCCGGGTTGAACGGACGCGGAACATTGGCGAACCAGTTCAGCGAGTCACCGGTGCTTTCGATCAGGCGGGTGCCCGGGTCGCCAGCGCGGATGTGACCACCGACTTCGTCCTGGAACTTGTTCCAGGCTTGCGGCGAGTTCCAGCCCGGCGACCAGGCAAATGGCACCTGCTGACGTGGCTCGACCGAACCCGAGTAACCTTCCATGGAGAAGGCGAACGCGGTGTCGTTGTCTTGTGGCGTACGAGGCTCATGCACGCTGATGTCAGCACGCATGGCGGTACGGCCGGAGTAACGCAGCGGTTCACGGGCCAGTTTCATGCCCTTGATGCGGAACGAGGCAGACGGTGCCGCGTCGACGATGCGTGCCAGTTGCGGTGCGGCTGCGGCTGTGGCGGCAGTCACGTGGTCGAGTTGGGTCCAGTCGATCGGCTGGTTCAGCAGGGTAGCGCGCAGGGCATGCAGCCAGCGCCAGCCTTCGTGAACCAGGATGCTGGCGTCCATGTACTTCGGATCGAACACCTGGAAGAAGCGCTGGGCGCGGCCTTCCTGGCTGACCAGGGTACCGTCGCCTTCAGCAAAGCTGGCGGCGGGCAGTACCAGGTGGGCGCGGTCGCTGGTGGCGGTTTTCTGGTGGTCGGCAACGATCACCACTTTGGCCGCGTTCAGCGCTGCGTCGACCTTGGCCGAATCAGTGCGGGTGTACAGGTCGTTTTCCAGCACCACGATCGCATCGGCGCTGCCATCGGTCACGGCTTGCAGGGCGGCGTCCAGGGACTCGCCACCGAGCATGGCCAGGCCAAGGCTGTTGGCCTCTGGCACGATCAGGCTGATGGAACCGTTCTTGTCGCGCAGCTTCAAGGCTTTGGCAATGTTGGCAGCGGCTTCGATCAGCGCCTTGGAACCCAGCGAGGTACCGGCAATGATCAATGGACGCTTGGCGGCCAGCAGGGCGTCAGCAATACGCTGGGCCAGTTCAACGGCTTCAGCGTCCAGGCCTTCAACGGCAGGCGCGCTGGCGTCGAGGGCGTGGGCCACGGCGAAACCGATGCGGGCCAGGTCGTCAGGCGCGGCGTGTACGCATTCTTCAGCGATGTCGTCGAGCTTGGTTTCAGCCAGGCTGGCGATAAACAGCGGGTTCAGCGCGTGCTGGCCGATGTTTTTCACCGCGGCGTCGAGCCAAGGTTGGACGCGCATGGCGTCGGCCATGTCTTCGGCCTTGCCTTTTACCGACTGGCGCAGGGACAGGGCCACGCGTGCAGCGGTTTGGGTCAGGTCTTCACCGAGGACGAAGATCGCGTCGTGGTCTTCGATGTCGCGCATGTTCGGAACCGGCAGCGGGCTGTCGTTCAGCACTTGCAGCACCAGGCGGATACGCTCCAGCTCACCGGCTTCGATACCGGAGTAGAAGTGCTCGGCACCTACCAGCTCACGCAACGCGTAGTTGCTTTCGAGGCTGGCGCGGGGCGAACCGATACCGACAATGTTGCGACCGCGCAGCAGGTCAGCGGCTTTATCCAGTGCTTCGTCGAGGCTCAGTTTGGCCCCGTCGGCCAACAGTGGCTGACGTGGGCGGTCTTCGCGGTTGACGTAGCCATAGCCGAAACGGCCACGGTCGCACAGGAAGTACTGGTTGACCGAACCGTTGAAGCGGTTTTCGATCCGACGCAGTTCGCCGTAGCGCTCGCCCGGGGAGATGTTGCAACCGCTGGAGCAGCCATGGCAGATGCTCGGCGAGAACTGCATGTCCCACTTACGGTTGTAGCGCTCGGAGTGAGTCTTGTCGGTGAACACACCTGTCGGGCAGACCTCGGTGAGGTTGCCGGAGAACTCGCTTTCGAGGGTGCCGTCTTCAACGCGACCGAAGTACACGTTGTCGTGGGCACCGAACACACCGAGGTCGGTACCGCCGGCGTAGTCCTTATAGAAGCGCACGCAGCGATAGCAAGCGATGCAGCGGTTCATCTCGTGGGAAATGAACGGGCCCAGTTGCTGGTTCTGGTGGGTACGCTTGGTGAAGCGATACCGGCGCTCGTTGTGGCCGGTCATCACGGTCATGTCTTGCAGGTGGCAGTGGCCACCTTCCTCACACACAGGGCAGTCGTGCGGGTGGTTGGTCATCAGCCATTCGACGACGCTGGCGCGAAACACTTTCGCTTCTTCGTCTTCGATGGAAATCCAGCTGCCGTCGGTGGCAGGGGTCATGCAGGACATCACGATACGACCACGGGTGTCGTTCTCGTCGGTGTACTGCTTGACCGCGCACTGGCGGCAAGCGCCAACGCTGCCAAGGGCGGGGTGCCAGCAGAAATATGGAATGTCGAGGCCTAGCGACAGACACGCCTGTAACAGGTTGTCTGCCCCATCGACTTCGAGCTCTTTGCCGTCTACGTGGATAGTGGCCATGGTTCAAAGTTCTTCGTTGGCCCGGTGTCAGCGGGCGTGGCTAATGGAATCTTGTTATTCATATGCATCAACACAGCCTTGAAGGCGTCAGCACATGAGAAGGCGAAGGGCACGGACCCTTCGCCTTTTTAAGCGTTACGCGCCGACAACAATCGGCCTTGCCAGAGGCGGGACGGCGGCGCTGGTAGGCGCGATGCCGGCTTCGAACTCCGAGCGGAAGTATTTGATCGCGCTGCCCAATGGCTCCACGGCGCCCGGTGCGTGAGCACAGAAGGTCTTGCCTGGGCCGAGGAAACCGACCAGACCCAGCAGGGTCTCGATGTCACCCTCGCGGCCTTCGCCGTTTTCCAGGGCCATCAGCAGCTTGACGCTCCATGGCAAACCGTCGCGGCACGGGGTGCAGAAACCACAGGACTCGCGGGAGAAGAACTGCTCCATGTTGCGCAGCAACGACACCATGTTCACGGTGTTGTCCACGGCCATGGCCAGGCCGGTACCCATACGGGTGCCCACCTTGCCGATGCCGCCGGCGTACATTTGTGCGTCGAGGTGCTCAGGCAACAGGAAGCCGGTACCGGCGCCGCCTGGCTGCCAGGCCTTGAGGGTGTAGCCGTCGCGCATGCCGCCGGCGTAGTCCTCGAACAGCTCCCGTGCGGTCACGCCGAAAGGCAGTTCCCACAGGCCCGGGTTCTTGACCTTGCCGGAGAAGCCCATGAGCTTGGTGCCCATGTCTTCGCTGCCTGCGCGGGCCAACGATTTGTACCACTCCACGCCGTCGCCGATGATTGCCGGCACGTTGCACAGGGTTTCAACGTTGTTCACGCAGGTCGGCTTGCCCCACACGCCCACGGCGGCAGGGAAGGGCGGCTTGGAGCGCGGGTTGGCGCGGCGGCCTTCGAGGGAGTTGATCAGTGCGGTTTCTTCACCGCAGATGTAACGCCCGGCGCCGGTGTGCACGAACAGTTCGAAGTCGAAACCCGAACCGAGGATGTTTTTACCCAGCAGGCCGGCTGCCTTGGCTTCTTCCACGGCACGGGTGAGGTGCTTGGCGGCGGTGGTGTACTCGCCACGCAGGAAGATGTAGCCACGGTAGGTTTTCAGTGCTCGAGCACTGATCAGCATGCCTTCGATCAGCAGATGGGGCAGTTGCTCCATCAGCATGCGGTCTTTCCAGGTGTTCGGCTCCATTTCATCCGCGTTGCACAGCAGGTAGCGGATGTTGATGGATTCGTCTTTCGGCATCAGGCCCCACTTGACCCCGGTGGGGAAGCCTGCACCGCCGCGGCCCTTAAGGCCTGCGTCTTTCACGGTCTGGACGATGTCGTCCTGGGCCATGTCGGCAAAGGCTTTGCGCGCGGCCGCGTAACCGTTCTTGGCCTGGTACTCGTCGAGCCAAACGGCTTCGCCGTCGTCACGCAGGCGCCAGGTCAGCGGGTGAGTCTCAGCCGTGCGCTTGATGCGGTTGGCAGGACCGAAGGAAGTCAGGGTCATGGGTAGCCCTCGAGCAATTGGGTGACGCCAGCAGGCTGCACGTCACCGAATGTGTCGTCGTCGATCATCAACGCCGGCGCCTTGTCACAGTTGCCCAGGCAGCACACCGGCAGCAGCGTGAAGCGGCCATCCGGAGTGGTTTGGCCCAGGCCGATGCCCAGCTTGCTCTGGATCTCGCTGACCACGGACTCGTGGCCACCGATGTAGCAGACCATGCTGTCGCACACGCGAATGATGTGGCGGCCAACCGGCTGGCGGAAGATCTGGCTGTAGAACGTCGCCACGCCTTCAACGTCGCTGGCGGGGATGCCGAGGATCTCGCCGATGGCGTAGAGGGCGCCGTCGGGCACCCAGCCACGTTCCTTCTGGACGATCTTCAAGGCTTCGATCGACGCCGCGCGCGGGTCTTCGTAGTGATGCAGCTCGTGCTCGATGGCCGAGCGCTCGGTTTCACTCAAGGTGAAACGGTCTGTCTGGATAAGCGTGCTATTCATGCTTAGCGGTCCACGTCGGCCATAACGAAATCGATACTACCCAGGTACGCAATCAAGTCCGCGACCATTTCACCTTTGATCACCGAAGGGATCTGCTGCAGGTGCGGGAAGCTTGGCGTACGAATCCGGGTGCGGTAGCTCATGGTGCCGCCATCGCTCGTCAGGTAATAACTGTTGATACCCTTGGTCGCTTCGATCATCTGGAAGGACTCGTTGGCCGGCATCACCGGGCCCCACGAAACTTGCAGGAAGTGCGTGATCAGGGTTTCGATGTGTTGCAGCGTGCGCTCTTTCGGCGGCGGCGTGGTCAGCGGGTGATCCGCCTTGTACGGGCCTTCCGGCATGTTGCGCATGCACTGTTCGATGATCTTCAGGCTCTGGCGCATTTCTTCGACGCGCACGATGCAGCGGTCGTAGGCATCGCCGTTGGCCGCCAGCGGGACTTCGAATTCGAAGTTCTGGTAGCCGGAGTACGGGCGCGCCTTGCGCAGGTCGAAATCGCAACCGGTGGAACGCAGGCCAGCACCGGTGACGCCCCATTCCAGGGCCTCTTTGGTGTTGTACTGGGCGACGCCGATGGTCCGGCCCTTGAGGATGCTGTTGTCCAGGGCGGCTTTCTGGTACTCGTCCAGGCGCTTGGGCATCCAGTCGATGAATTCCTTGACCAGGCGTTCCCAGCCACGTGGCAGGTCGTGTGCGACACCGCCGATGCGGTACCAGGCCGGGTGCAGGCGGAAGCCGGTGATGGCTTCGATGACCTTGTACGCACGCTGACGGTCGGTGAAGGTGAAGAACACCGGGGTCATGGCGCCGACGTCCTGGATATAGGTACCCAGGAACAGCAGGTGGCTGGTGATCCGGAAGAACTCGGCCATCATGATGCGGATGGTGTCGACCTTGTCCGGCACCTTGATGCCAGCCAGCTTCTCGACCGAGAGCACGTACGGCAGGTTGTTCATCACGCCGCCGAGGTAGTCGATACGGTCGGTGTACGGAATGAAGCTATGCCACGACTGACGCTCGGCCATCTTCTCGGCACCACGGTGGTGGTAGCCGATGTCTGGCACGCAGTCGACGATTTCTTCGCCGTCCAGTTGCAGGATGATGCGGAAGGCACCGTGAGCCGAAGGGTGGTTCGGGCCCAAGTTGAGGAACATGTAGTCCTCGTTGGTGCCGGAGCGCTTCATGCCCCAGTCTTCCGGACGGAAGCGTGCAGCCTCTTCTTCAAGCTGTTGCTTGGCGAGGGTCAGGCTGAATGGATCGAATTCGGTGGCGCGGGCAGGGAAGTCCTTGCGCAGCGGGTGACCTTCCCAGGTCGGCGGCATCATGATGCGCGACAGGTGCGGGTGGCCCGGGAAATCGATGCCGAACATGTCCCACACTTCACGCTCGTACCAGTTGGCGTTGGGCCAGATACCGGTCACGGTCGGAACGCTCAGGTCGCTCTCGGAGAGGGCCACCTTGATCATCACGTCGCTGTTACGTTCCAGGGACATCAGGTGATAGAACACGGTGAAATCGGCGCCGCTCGGCAGTCCCTGGCGCTTGGTACGCAGGCGCTCGTCCACGCCATGCAGGTCATAGAGCATGACGTACGGCTTGGGCAGGTTGCGCAGGAAGCTCAGGACTTCGACGAGCCTGGCACGCGCCACCCACAGCACCGGCATACCGGTGCGTGTGGCCTGGGCGGTGAAGGCGTCAGGGCCAAAACGGTTATTGAGTTCGACGACCACATCCTGGTCGTCTGCCTTATAAGGCGGGATGTACAGAGCACTGCCTGTAGTCATGGTTTTTTATCGCTTTCGGTCAACGTAAAGAATGAAGCCAGGTTTTCGTTCTATAAAAGAAGCGGTTCTGGATCAGACTTCGTCGGGGCTGCGCAGGTTGGTTACCTGAATACGCTGTTCGCGGCGCTGTTCCTTTTGTGACGGCATCTCGGCGCGATATACGCCTTGATCTCCGACAACCCAGGAAAGTGGGCGACGCTCCTTGCCAATCGATTCCTGCAACAGCATCAAGCCTTGCAGGAATGCTTCAGGGCGGGGCGGGCAGCCAGGCACGTAGACGTCCACGGGCAGGAACTTGTCCACCCCCTGAACCACGGAGTAGATGTCGTACATGCCACCGGAGTTGGCGCACGAACCCATGGAGATAACCCACTTTGGCTCGAGCATTTGCTCGTAGAGACGCTGAATGATCGGCGCCATCTTGATAAAGCAGGTACCGGCGATAACCATGAAATCCGCCTGGCGCGGCGATGCCCGGATAACTTCGGCGCCAAAGCGCGCGATGTCGTGGGGCGCCGTGAAGGCGGTGGTCATTTCCACGTAGCAGCAGGACAGACCGAAGTTGTACGGCCACAGGGAGTTCTTACGTCCCCAGTTGACCGCGCCACTCAGCACGTCTTCCAGCTTGCCCATGTAGATGTTTTTGTGGACTTGGTCTTCTAACGGATCGGAAACGGTTTCCCGTTCGCCGATGGGGTACTGCTCGTTAGGAGCATCCGGGTCGATCCTGGTGAGATTGTATTGCATCGCCAAAGCCTCATTGTTTCAGCTTCGCTTGCCGCTTACGACGAGCTTCCGGAGCCCAGTCAAGGGCGCCCACTCGGAATAGGTAGACAAGGCCTGCCAACAGAATTGCTATGAAAACGAGGGCTTCGACGAATCCGGTCCAGCCGCTTTCGCGGACGGACACAGACCAGGCAAAGAGAAAAAGGGCTTCGATATCGAAGATCACGAAGAGCATCGCGACCAGATAGAATTTGGCTGAGAGCCGCAAGCGGGCGCCACCTGTAGGCAGCATGCCGGACTCGAACGGTTCATTTTTGCTGCGGCCCCAGGCTTTTGACCCGAGGAGGCTGGAGACACCGAGCATGAAGGCGCAGAGGCCGACAACACCGAGGAGGAAAATGGCAAAGCCCCAGTTGTGGGCCATGAGTCCTGTCGCTTCGGTCATGCTGGAAATCCTTAACAGAGAGCAAAGGTCTCTGAGCTCGAAAAAGTAACGATGCAGTGACGATATGTCGCAGCGCAATCAATCGCGGTGATTTTATGGCTAAACACCGGGCAAGTAAAATTCCTATAGCGAAATTATTCGATGGAATAAGGACATAGTGCACCTTCTTGGGGCTGTAGCCCTTGTGGGGCGGGCATTAGCGGGCATTTCACCAATTATGTTTTGTTTAAGCTGTAAAGAAGTTTTCATGCTCTAAATGATAATGAATATTGTTTGCGTGGGTTTTAAACAGCTGTTCGGGGTTTAACGGGGGAAGTTGCTGTTACTTGTGTGGGTGGTGTTAGTTGGTAAGGCGGATCTTTTAACTGACTTTGGGGGCGCGGATACCGCTCTGGATCAATGTTTTGGTCGAAATTTGGTTGTGGGGGGGCGTAGGGGGC
>NZ_JAIWYM010000023.1:0-102234 GCF_020515595.1 Pseudomonas sp. MWU16-30323 | reverse complement strand
CTGTTACAGGGCCCACTGAACGCCCTGAGACGCCAAAGCAAGCCGCTGGCTTGGTTGGATCGATAGCAAAGACCCTGGTCGAAAGACCGGGGTTTTTTGTGTCTGCGATTTGGCTCGGTGCTTGATGTGCAGGGGCCGGCAAGCCAGCCCCGCGATCCGGGATCAGAACCCCAGCTTGTCCCGCAGCCCGTAATACCAGGCCCCCAGTGCTGCAAACGGCGTGCGCAACAGTTGTCCGCCCGGGAACGGGTAGTGCGGCAGGTCGGCAAATGCATCAAAACGCTCAGCCTGGCCTCTCAGTGCTTCGGCCAGCACCTTGCCCGCCAAGTGGGTGTACGTCACGCCATGGCCGCTGCAGCCCTGGGAGTAATAGATGTTATCCCCCAGGCGACCGACCTGCGGCAGACGCGACAGGGTCAGCAGGAAATTGCCGGTCCAGGCGTAGTCGATCTTCACGTCCTTGAGCTGCGGGAACGCCTTGAGCATCTTAGGCCGGATAATCGCTTCGATATTCGCCGGGTCCCGCGCGCCATACACCACGCCGCCGCCGAAGATCAGGCGCTTGTCGCTGGTCAGTCGGTAGTAATCCAGCAAATAGTTGCAGTCCTCGACGCAGTAATCCTGCGGCAACAGCGTCTTCGCCAGTTCGTCACCCAGTGGCGCAGTGGTAATCACCTGCGTACCGCACGGCATCGACTTGGCTGCCAGCTCCGGCACCAGGTTCCCGAGATACGCATTGCCCGCGACAATAATGAACTTGGCCCTGACCTTGCCGTGGGCTGTGTGCACCACCGGATTGGCGCCGCGTTCAATGCGAATCGCCGCCGACTGCTCGTAGATCGTGCCGCCGAGGGACTCAACCGCCGCCGCTTCGCCCAGCGCCAGGTTCAGCGGGTGAATGTGCCCGCCGCTCATGTCCAGCAGGCCGCCTACATAGTTGTCACAGGCGACCACTTCGCGAATGCGGCGCTCGTCCAGCAACTCCAGCTGAGTGTGACCGTAGCGCTCCCACAGGCGCTTCTGCGACTCCAGGTGGCCCATGTGCTTGCTGTTCAGGGCGGCGAACACGCCGCCGTCCTTCAAGTCGCACTGGATCTGATACTTGGCCACACGCTCCCGAATGATCTTGCCGCCCTCAAACGCCATCGCGCCCAGCAACTGCGCCTGCTTGGGGCCGACACTGCGCTCGATCACATCGATATCACGGCTGTAACTGTTGACGATCTGCCCGCCGTTGCGGCCCGACGCGCCAAACCCCACCTTGGCGGCTTCCAGCACTGTTACGCGAAAACCGTTCTCCAGCAGGAACAGCGCGCTGGAAAGCCCGGTATAGCCGGCACCAATCACGCACACATCGGTTTCGACTTCACCTTGCAGCTCAGGGCGAGGAGGGGCCGCATTCGCAGACGCGGCGTAATACGACTGGGGGTAGGGGGTGTTCGCCATCCTGGAACCTCTGTTTTATATTTTTTACGAGTGCGCCGATCCTACCTGAGTTGAAAATCCGCTGCCAGCCACCGGAAAAATACCGTCGTGCCGCGCACAAATAAAAAATTCGCATATTCATAGGCTTAGCTGCAAAAAAGGTGTTGACACCCCTCGGGAATTCCGTAGAATGCCGCCTCACAGCAGGCACGTAGCTCAGTTGGTTAGAGCACCACCTTGACATGGTGGGGGTCGTTGGTTCGAGTCCAATCGCGCCTACCAAACAAAATCCGCTCTGCTGGGCGGTCTAGAAGGGCTCACCGAAAGGTGGGCCCTTTTTTGTTGCCTGACTAAAATCACAGGCAAAGAAAAGCCCGCGATGGGGGCGCGGGCTTGAGGGTTTCACCAGGAGCAGGTAAACCATAGGGGTTCATCTGTGAAAGGAATGTGAAAGGATTTCAGCGCCCAGCGTTCTCACCCGCCAGAGCCAGGTTACCCAGCACCTCATCAATCAGCCCAAGCTGCCAGTTGAAGTACGGATTGAACGTCAACCGCGCGTGCATCTTGCCCGGCTCGCGATAACCCCAGTCCGAATACCACACCTCTGACCCCTGTTCGCAGGCACGGGTGGCGTCTTCGGTCTGGCCGTTCCAGCAAAAGCGCAGGCTGCCGTGTTCGCCGTAGAGCGCGTTGTCGGGTGAGAACAACAAGCCCATGTGTGAGAACTGGCTGATCCGCAGTTCCGGCACGTAGTCGGTGCGCGCTTTTATCCGCTGTGTGTCCCAGGCGCTCTCCGGCAGTGTTCCGTACCACGCCAAGCGGCTGTGGGGATTACTGAAGCGCTGCTGGAAGGTCTCCAGCACATAGTTCGTATCGAGCACTGAGTCGTGGGCTGCGACGGCAATGAACACCGGTTTGTCATAGGGGCGCCGCTCCAGGTCCTGGCGGGCCACTCGGCTGCTGCGGTAGAACTGGGCGAAGCCATTGGTGGGGACGGTCATGTAGCGCACCAGGCTCTGTTGTGGCCGGCTTGCGTCTGGCGCCAGCAGCCACGGGCGTGCCCAACTGATCAGCGGCGTCAGCCAGTCGTAGGTCATGCTGGACTGGAAGGCGGGGGAGAACAGCAGCAGCCCGGCGACGTCGTCGTGTTGGTAGGCGTAGTCGAGGACCAGGTTGGCGCCGGTGGAAAAACCACCGAGGTAAATCTCACCCACCTGCGCGCGGAGGATCGCGGCCTGTTCGTCCACCACCTGGCGCCAGTCTTCCATGCGTACTTGCAGCATGTCCGCCGGTTGTGTGCCGTGGCCGGGCAGCAGCACGGTCCTCACGAGAAAGCCTCGGGCGGCCAGTGCGCTGCCGATATCGTGGAACGACCACGGAGAGTCGCCCAGGCCGTGCACGAGAATGATCCCGCGCTTGGGGGCGCCTATGGGGCGCCATTCTTGTGGTGCGTTCCAGTTGAGTTCGGCTTCCCTGTCGGTGCCCTGGAAGTCGCGATGGTCCCGCAGCCACTGCAAGGTATCGAGGCGGTAGGCTTCGAATGATTTCTGGCCCAGCGGCATGCCCGGTTCTGCGATGGCGCTCGTGCAGAACAAAAAGGCGAGGATGCCGCCAGCAACACTCCAGAGCGCTTTGCGGGGCTGCATATAAGGTTTGTTGTTCAAGACAGGTTCTCAGCGGAGCGTAACCGTAAGGTCATGCACGATAATGACCTGCCTTGTATCGCCGATAGTGCGAAACAGTAGCAAGACGTTTCTTATGACCTCAGAAACGGTCCAACCGATAGGGCTCAAGTGCCAGCAACCCGTTGGGCGCAGACGTTGCCAGCTGTGCAATCAACTCCGCCGTGACCGCCGCCTGCGTCAGCCCCAGATGCTGGTGTCCAAACGCAAGCAAGACCTTGCCATCGCACACTTTGTCGATGATCGGCAGCGAGTCCGGCAGGGAAGGGCGAAACCCCATCCACGGCGTCGCGCCCTCAGCACTCAAATCACGACGAAACAGCCCCTGACTCAGCCGGTGCAACTGCCACGCGCGCTCCATGTTCGGCGGGCGATCGAGGCCGGCAAACTCGACGGTGCCTGCCAGCCGCAATCCTCCATCCATGGGCGTCATGATGAACTTGCGCTCCAGTGACGTGACGGCGAACGGTAGCCGCCCTTGCTCAATGGGCAACATCAAGTGATAACCGCGCTCTGTATCCAGCGGGACCTTTTTGCCGGTCAGTTCGGCGGTCAATTTGGCTGAATGCGCACCGCAGGCAATCAACACCCGGCGCGCCGCGACCACGCCTTGGTCAGTCCTTAACGAAACACCGTGCTCGCCCAACTGCCCACCCAAAACCGGTTGCTTGAGAAATTGCACCCCACAGGCTTTGGCCGCGTCCACCAGTTCGCACACCACCCGGTAAGGATCGAGAAAATGCCCGGTGCGCGGAAAGAACAACCCGCCCTGAATCCCTTCACTGAGTTGCGGCGCTACTTCCTGTATCGCACTGGCCTGCCAGTAATCCACCGGCACTGCTTGCTGGCGCATGCGTGCCTGCAAGGTATCGATGGCCTGGCGTGAGTCGGGGCGCTCGAAGATCAGCAATGAACCGTCTTCGCGCATCAGTTCGTTACGGTCGATACTGCCCAGCAGCCGCTGCCAGGCGCCCAGGCTGCTTTCGTTGAGGGCGCGGATCCCGGCGACGGTGCGCTGGAAGGCCGTCGGGCGCAGGTTCAACAGCAGTCGGGTAAACCACGGCAGCGCACGTGGCAGGTATTTCCAGTCCAGGCGCAGCGGGCCCATCGGGTCCATGAGCATGGCCGGCAAGCGCGTAAGGATCGACGCATCCGCGATGGGAAACACTTGCTCGGTTGCCAGGTGCCCGGCGTTGCCGAACGAGGCGCCGTGGCCGGGTGGCTGTTGGTCGATGAGCACCACGCTCAGCCCCTGGCGTGCCAGTTGCAGCGCGCAGGCAACACCGATAATGCCGGCCCCGACCACGGCGATGTCTGGAATGACGTTATCGCTCATGGCCTAGGCTTCTCTCTGACCGTCGAGCAAGCGCCGCAACAACAATGGATTGCCATGTTGCAGTGCCGTCGGCAGCAAGCCGTCCGGGAAATCCTGGTAGCACACTGGCCGCAGGAATCGCAGGATGGCGGCGGTGCCCACCGAGGTGGTGCGCGAGTCTGACGTTGCCGGGAAAGGCCCGCCATGCACCATCGCATCACAGACTTCCACGCCGGTCGGCCAGCCGTTGACGAGCAAGCGACCGGCCTTGCGTTCCAGGGTCGGCAGCAATGCGCGGGCGGCGTCCAGATCGTTGTCATCCAGATGCAGGGTGGCGGTCAACTGGCCTTCCAGGTGTTCGCTGACCTGGCGGACTTCATCGGCGTTGGCACATTGCACGATCAAGGAGGCGGCGCCGAATATCTCGGCCTGCAAGCTGTGGTTGGCGAGAAAATCTTTTGCGTGGGTCACAAACAGGTGGGCCTGGCCTTGGTTCGGGCCTTGCGCCGCCAACCCTTTGCCCGCGACATGAGCCTGCTTCGCCAGCACGCTGATGCCGTCTTCATAAGCCTTGAAGATTCCCGGTGTGAGCATCGTCTGGGCAGCGCTGTGCCGGAGCAGATTGGCAGCGTTGCCGATGAAGTGGTCCAGCGCCTGCCCCGCAACGGCAATCACCAGGCCGGGGTTGGTGCAGAATTGGCCCGCACCCTGGGTCAGGGACGCGACAAACCCCTGGGCCAATGCTTCACCGCGCGCGCTCAACGCGGCGGGAAACAGGTAGACCGGATTGATCGAACTCATCTCTGCGTACACCGGAATCGGCTCGGGACGTGCCTGGGCTGCCTGGCACAGCGCGATGCCACCGCTGCGCGATCCGGTGAAACCCACGGCCTTGATGCGTGGATCGCACACCAGTGCGATCCCGACTTCGCGGCCCGAGCCGCACAACAACGAAAACACACCATCAGGCAGGCCGCATTGCTGAACGGCCTTGGCCACCGCGCGACCCACCAGTTCGCTGGTGCCAGGATGCGCTCCGTGAGCCTTCACGATCACCGGGCAACCGGCTGCCAGTGCCGAGGCGGTATCACCGCCGGCCACCGAGAATGCCAGCGGAAAATTACTCGCGCCGAACACCGCCACCGGCCCCAGCGGCACTTGGCGTTGGCGCAGGTCCGACCGGGGCAGGGACTGGCGATCCGGCTGAGCCGAATCAACCCGCACATCCAGCCATTCACCCGCGCGCACCGTGCGGGCAAAGGTGCGCAGTTGGTGACAGGTGCGGCCGCGTTCACCTTGGATACGTGGGCGGGGCAGGCCGGTTTCGGCCATCGCCCGTTCAATCAGCTCATCGCCCAGGGCTTCGATTTCGTTGGCGATGGTTTCAAGGAATTCGGCGCGAGCGGCCAATGGCGTTTCGCGGTAGGTATCGAAGGCGCTCCAGGCCAGGGCGCAGGCTTGGTCTACCTGCTCGGCAGTGCCGCCGGCGTAGGCGGGTTCCAGCGCAAGGTTGGTGGCAGGATTGATCGCCCGAATTGCCTCGCGGCTGCCTGGAATGGAGTGCTGACCAATCAGCATAGTGCCCGTCAGAGTCATGGCGTAGTCCTGAAAGTAAAGATGGGCTTGGCAAAGAGAATTTACTGTGGGAGCTGTCGAGCCCGAGTGAGGCTGCGATGCAGGCGCTGTGGTCTGGCAGGTACAGCGCGGTGATCCCATCGCAGCCTCGCTGGGGCTCGACAGCTCCCACATTTGATCTTTGCTGCCTTGAGTATTGTTAAGCGACGTTCTGCTCCGCCGACCAGTTGGCATACCACTGGCGGAACAGCCCGTACTGGTTCTCGGCATAACGACGCTGGGCATCGCTCAGGGCATCGGTCTCGTTGAAGTGCAGGGTGTATGCCTTGTCGCCGTTGAGCACCATCAGATGTTTGTAGAACAGCACCAGGTCGCAGCCTTCGTCGAAGGACGACAACACCGCCAGCGCCGACTCCAACTCCCGCGCCTGGCGACGTGCGGTGGCGTCGCCCTTGGCGGCTTTCTTGCTCAGGGCCACCAATTGCAGGACTTCCCGTGGCAGCGCGTTGCCGATGCCGGTGATCGCTCCGGTGGCGTTACAGTTGACGAAACCGTGGACCACCTGGGTATCCACGCCGACCATCAAGGTCACGTCATCGTCCTTGGAGGTGATGTGTTCGGCCGCGTAACGCAGGTCTGCCGCGCCGCCGAATTCCTTGAAGCCGATCAGGTTCGGGTACTCGCGACGCAGCTCAAAGAACAGGTCGGCGCGGGTGGCGAAGCCGTAGTAAGGGCTGTTGTAGATCACCGCCGGCAGGTTCGGCGCGGCCTTGAGGATGGCCGCAAAGTGATCCTTCTGCGCCGTCGCCGAGGCGCCACGGGACAGCACGCGCGGGATGACCATCAAGCCATGGGCGCCGACCTTCGCCGCATGCGCTGCGTGGGCCACCGCTTCACGGCTGTTGACCGCGCCGGTGCCGACGATGGTCGGTACCCCGGCGGCCACCAGGCGCGCCACGCCCTCCTGGCGCTCGGCTTCCGTCAGCAACGGCCAGTCGCCCATGGAACCGCAGTACACCACTGCGCTCATGCCGATATCGATCAATTCGCGGCCCTTGGCGACCAGTGCGTCAAAGTCCGGTTTGCGCTCGGCAGTGCACGGGGTCATCAGGGCGGGGATGCAGCCGGTGAAGATGTTGGTGTTCATGGTTTCAGCTCCAGTTTGATTGAAGGGGCGGGGGCGGCTTAGATGCCCCACGCGAAGGGATCCTGTTCGTCGATGAGTAAGGTGCTGTCGGCGGTCATGTAGGCGCGGCCGGTGATGGAAGGGCGCACACGTTCGCCCTCCCATTCATAGCTGCCTTCGAATTGGCTGCCGGTGATGCTGGCTTGTATCCACGGTTCACCGGCGGCGAGTTTGCCATCGGCCGCCAGGCACGCGAGCTTGGCGCTGGTGCCGGTGCCGCAGGGCGAGCGGTCGTAGGCTTTGCCCGGGCACATGACGAAGTTGCGGCTGTCGGCCTGGGCGTCGTCGGCGAACAGTTCGATATGGTCGATCAGCGCGCCGTCTTCACCGTGGATGCCCTGGGCTTCGAGGGCCTTGAGCATCGCCCAGGTGTAATCGGTCAGGGCTTCGACGTTGTCCATTTGCAGCGCTTGCCCATGATCGGAAACCAGGAAGAACCAGTTGCCGCCCCAGGCGATATCGCCGTAAACCCGACCATGCCCGGGTACGTCCACTGGCACCTGCTGGCGATAGCGGTAGGCGGGCACATTGCGCAACGTCACCGCGCCGTCGGCGTGCAACGTGGCGCTGACCGGGCCGACCGGCGTGTCGATCTTGTGCACCCCCGGCGCGATCTGCCCCAAGTGATGCAGCGAGGCAACCAGGCCGATGGTGCCGTGGCCACACATGCCGAGGTAGCCGGCGTTGTTGAAGAAAATCACGCCGCAGGTGGCATCGGCCGAGACCGGCGCGCAATACAGCGCGCCCACCAGTACATCGTTGCCACGGGGCTCCAGCAGGCACGCCCTGCGCCATTGGTCATGCTGAGTGCGCAGGTTGTCGAGCTTGTCGGCAATGGTCTCGCCGGCCAACTCGGGAAAACCTGTCATCACCAGGCGCGTGGGTTCGCCGCCGGTGTGGGAATCGATGATGTGAACTCGTTTCATAACAGTGTCCATTCAGGGGTTGGCTGAGGCTCAGGAAGCCAGCTGCACGCGGCCGATGTCGGGCTCAGGGGCTTCACTTTCGTCATCTTCGGTTTCCAGGCGAACCAGATGCGCCGGTACGCCGGTGGCCGCGCCCCAGTAATAAATACCCAGCGCGCAAGCGGCGACGACCAGGGTGTCGAACGGATGGCTGAGGATGCCCAGGCCACCAAAGCTGCCGAGCTTCGACAGGATGATGGTCACGGCGTAGAAGCCGATCAGCCAGGCAGAGGAGCGAACCTGGCGGCCGAGGCTCAGGTGCAGGGTCGGCACAAAACGGCCGCACAGCAGGTACACCACGAACATCAGGATCTGCAGGCCGAGCAGCCACGACACGGTGCTCCAGCCCGACCAGTAGACGATCAGCGCGGCGATGATGAACGACAGTGGGCCGAGCACACCCATCCACTTGACCCGGAACGGGCGCGGCAGGTCTGGCGCATTGCGGCGCAGCGCAGCCACGGACACGGGCGCCACGGCGTAGCTCAGCACCAGTGCAGCGGACACCACGTTGATCAGCGCTTCCCACGATGGGAAGGGCAGGGTCCAGAACACCGACAGGCCAAAGGTCAGCCACAGCGCCGGGCGCGGGATACCGGACTTTTCGTCGATGCGCGTGAAGATTTTGAAGAAGGTCCCGGTTTGCGCCCAGCCGTAGATCACCCGTGGCGTGGCGTTCATGTAGATGTTGCCGCAACCGCTGGGGGAGATCACCGCGTCGGCCACCACCAGATACGCCAGCCAGCCCACGCCCAGGGCGAGGGCGATATCACGGTACGGCAGGGCCAGTTCCTTGGCGACGCCGGCCCAGCCGTTGGCGAGCATTTCGGTGGGAATGCCGCCGAGGAATGCGGTCTGCAACAGCACGTAGATCGCGGTGGAAAGCAGCACTGACAGGATCAGTGCAATCGGAATGGTGCGTTGCGGGTTCTTCACTTCGCTGGCCACCGAGATGATCGGCGTCAGGCCCAGGTACGCGAAAATCACCCCGCCAGCGGACACCGCCATTTCAATGCCCGACAGGCCGAACGGCGCAAAGCCTTGGGTATGGAAATTCTCTGGCTTGAAGAAGGTGAACAGCACGCCGATCACCAGCAACGGCACGATGAACTTGAACACGCTGACCAGGTTATTGGCCATGGCGAAGGTCTTCACGCTGCGGTAGTTGAGGGCGAAAAACAGTGAGAGCAGCGCAAATTGCACGAACCAGCCGAGGACGGTGGGGTTGCTGGAACCCGCCTGCGTCAACTCGGGAAACCAGGCCGCGGCGTATTGGCGCGAGGCGACCACTTCAATCGCTACCAGGCTCGAAAACGCGATCAGCGTGATAAAGCCCATCAGGTAGCCCAGCAGCGGGCCGTGGGAGTAAACCGGGTAGCGCACCACACCACCGGCGCGGGGCAAGGCCGCCCCCAGTTCGCAGTACACAATGCCCAGCAGCAACACGGCGAACCCGCCCAGCAACCAGGAAAAAATCCCCGCCGGCCCGGCGATGGCAGAGACGTGACTGGCGGCGAACAGCCAGCCCGAACCGAAGATCGCTCCCAGTCCGATAAAGGTGAGGTCGATCAATGAAAGCTGTTTCTTGAACTTGCCTTGGGCTGACATGGCGGCGCCTTCTTGTGGGTTATTGGATAGGCATGCAGTGGCCCTACAGTGAACCCATCACCGGCGCCGCGATTGATGTTTTGCGCAGGCTGATATGACGAAATCAGCACAGTTTCGAGCGCTCGACATGCCGGCGCCCATGGGGCAATCTGCTCGCCAGGCACCGCCCGCCGGGCGCCTGGCCTGTCCGCTGAATGCAGGAGAAAGCGTCATGATGCAGAGCGCGTTCGCGACCCTTTGCCAAGGGAGCGAGACCAACCGCCCGCACACCATCGAAGAATTACTGGCCGGCGTGGGGCTGTTGTTGCCGATGCTGGACGTGATTCCCAATGCTGCGATTTTTATCAAGGACGTGCAGGCGCGCTACGTATTGGCCAACCGCACCCTGGTGCAACGGTGCGGGTTGAAGCACTTGCAACCGCTGCTGGGGAAAACCAGCGCCGAGGTTTTTCCCGCGCAGTTGGGGCCCGGCTATACCGAACAGGATCGACGGGTGCTGGAGCAGGGATTTGTCCTGGAAGACCAGTTGGAACTGCACCTCTACGGCACCCGCGAGCCGGGTTGGTGCCTGACCCACAAATGGCCGCTGTACAGCCGCGACGGAGCAATCATCGGCCTGGCGGGCATCTCGGTCGACCTGCAAACCGCCAGCGAAACCCACCCGGCTTATCAACGGCTGGCGGCGGTGGACGAGCACATCCGGGCGCATTTCAATCGGCGTGTCACGTTGGGTGAGTTGACGCGGATTGCCGGGATTTCAGTGGCGCAACTGGAGCGCTACTGCAAGCGCGTGTTCCACCTGACGCCGCGTCAGATGATCCAGAAGGTGCGCCTTGAGCATGCGCATCGGCTGCTGCATACCGAGCTGCCGATCACTGAGGTGGCGTTGCAGTGTGGGTATACCGACCACAGTGCGTTTACCCGGCAGTTCAAGGCGTTGACCGGGTTTACGCCGCGCCAGTATCGTCAGGCGACCAGTGTGCGGTGATGTGTAATTGGATCTACGTGAATGTCATGAGCAGCGGTGGTGCCAACAAGGAGGGCGCCAACGCTCTTCGCAGTTGCGCAAACCTGGTCAGTTTTATCCCTGCCGTTGGTGTGACTTATCAAGTCATCCAGTCCGTGCACGTCTTCAACCATAGCCGTCTTCAAACTGTCAGGAGTTCAACGAGATGGAATCGAGGATAGAGTTATCTTTCGAGGTTACCGAGCAAGAGCGCCAGGCCATTCTCCAGCCGCTGCGGGAATACAACATCAGCCAATGCGGCGAGAACCCGTTCGAAACCTTCGGGTTGTTGTTGCGCGATCCCGCCAGCCAGGAAGTGGTAGGCGGCCTCTACGGGAAAATCTCCTATGGCTGGATGTTCGTTGAGCTGTTGAGCGTGCCAGAGTCAATGCGCACTCAAGGCATGGGCTCGCGGCTGATGCACGCGGCTGAGGAGCTGGCACGGGAGAAAGGCTGTGCGGGGATCTGGCTGGACACCTTCAGCTTCCAGGCACCCGGGTTTTATCGGAAGCTGGGTTTCAGCGAGTTCGGGCATATTGCCGAGTACCCGCCAGGGCACACGCGCCACTTTTTCCAGAAGCACCTGACCTGAGGGCTAGCGGGCCACCGACCGCCAGGTCACCAAGCCGTCCAGGCCATTATCGGACTTCAAGTACCTGAGCACCTTCTGCGCCTGGGCCTTCTCTTCAAACGGGCCGACAAAGGCGTGAGGCGGCTCATCGAGGACGGTGGGCACATCGAGCGCCTGCAACTGCGCAACCAGCTCACCAAGCGCTGTGTCGGTATCGGCGGTAAGGCGCACGACCCAGCCGCTGCGATATTTCACGGTGATAGGCTCTACCTCGGCGCCAAGGCTGCCCAATGCCCTCTAACACTTCAAACACCCACAAACTTTATTGGATTGCAGCAACAATTTTTCTTGTTGGACACCTCCCTCCCCAAGCAGCAAAGATGCCGCCACTGACGCTCGACCTTCCAGGTCAACAATAAAAAATCGAGCCGGGCTGCACGCCGTTTTCTTGCAGTGAACCCTTTGTTCACTACCTGCTTTACTGGCGCCGCAGCGCGCACTTAAGGACCTCACCACCATGCAAACTGTTGTGAACCTATGGCCGCTGATTGGCGTACTCGTCATCGTGGTCGGCTTTGTGTTGCGCTTCAATCCGCTGCTGGTCGTCACGGCGGCAGCGATTGCCACCGGGTTTGCCGCCCACTTCCCGCTGGAAAAGATCCTCGCCACCATGGGCGACGGCTTCCTCCAGACCCGCGCCTTGCAATTGATACTGTTGTTGCCCCTGGCCGTCATCGGCTTGCTGGAGCGTCATGGCTTGCGCCTGCATGCGCAAAACTGGATCGCGCGTTTTGAGCGGGCCACGGTCGGGCGCTTGCTGATCATCTATCTGTTTGTGCGTGAATCCACAGCGGCCATGGGCCTGACGAGCCTGGGCGGGCACCCGCAGATGGTGCGCCCGTTGCTGGCGCCGATGGCGGAAGGCGCGGCGGAAAAACGCTATGGCAAACTCCCCGACAAGCTTCGCCACAAGGTCCTGGCCATGTGTGCCGCGACCGACAACGTAGGGCTGTTTTTTGGCGAGGATATCTTCGTCGCCTTTGGTGCGATTGCGCTGATGCACACCTTCCTGCTGGGTTCGGGGATTGATGTCGAGCCTCTGCACATTGCGGTCTGGGGCATCCCGACGGCGATCTGCGCCTTCATCATTCACGCCATCCGCTTGCACCGTTTTGACCGAATGCTGACCCGAGAGCTGTCACCGGCCAAGCAAACGGAGGCGGCGCAATGATCATTTCCATTGAGTACCTGTACTGGCTGGCCGGCGTGCTGCTGGTCATCACCTCCGGGATGATCCTGATGGATCGCACCCACCCCAAGCGCTGGTCGAGTTCGTTGTTCTGGCTGCTGTTTGCCATTCCGTTCCTGGTGGGGGAGCGTCTGCCCTCGGTGGTGGTCGGCGTGGGCGTGGTGGTGATGGCGCTCATCGCGGGCCTGGGCGGCGTAGGCCGGGGCGCGCATGCTCAGTTGCATGACAAGGCCGCACGGGCCAGCGCTGGTCGCCTGGGGCATAAATTGTTTATCCCGGCATTGGCCATTCCGTTGACCACGGTGATCGGCTCGGTGCTGCTCAAGCACACCGAGATCGGCGGCGTGCCGCTGCTGGACCCGAAGAACACCACCTTTGTTTCCCTGGGCATCGGCTGCCTGATTGCACTGGCGCTGGCGTGCTGGCTGACGCGGGACACCCCGGTGCAAGCCCTTCGCGAATCCCGGCGCCTGACCGAAGCACTGGGCTGGGCGATGGTGCTGCCGCAGATGCTGGCGATGCTCGGGCTGTTGTTCAACGAAGCGGGCGTGGGCACGGCGGTGGCGCACATCACCACCACCTACATCAACCTGGATTACAAGCTGGTAGCGGTGATGGTGTATGTGTTGGGCATGGCGCTGTTTACCGTGATCATGGGCAATGGCTTTGCCGCCTTCCCGGTGATGACCGGCGGCGTGGGTGTGCCGGTGCTGGTGGGTATCTACGGCGGTAACCCAGCAGTGATGGCTGCCATTGGCATGTTCTCCGGTTACTGCGGTACGTTGATGACCCCCATGGCGGCCAACTTCAATATTGTCCCGGCGGCGTTGCTGGAGCTGCCGGATAAAAACGCGGTGATCAAGGCGCAGATGCCGACCGCGTTGATGATGCTGGTGGTCAATATTGTCCTGCTCTACCTGCTGATGTGAGGCTGTAATGCGCACTGTATTGCTGACGGGTTTCGAACCGTTTGACCAAGACCTTATCAACCCGTCCTGGGAGGCGGTACGCCTCTTGGAGGGTGTGCAGTTGGCCGCTGATGTGCGGATTGTCGCGCGGCAGTTACCCTGCGCCTTTGCAACGGCGGGCGAGCGTCTGGCTCAGTTGCTGGCCGAGCATCGCCCGCAGATGGTCATTGCTGTCGGGCTGGGCCCCGGGCGCAGTGATATTTCCATCGAGCGGGTCGCGATCAACCTCAACGACGCGCGGATCCCGGACAACCTGGGGCAGCAGCCAATCGACACGGCGGTGGTGCCCGGCGGCCCTGCGGCCTACTTCGGTACCTTGCCGAGCAAGGCCATGGTGAAGGCCCTGCGCGAAGCCGGCATTGGGGCCTGCGTGTCGCAAACCGCCGGCACTTTCGTGTGCAATCAGGTGTTCTACCTCTTGCAGCACGCGCTCGTCGGATCAGGGGTACGCAGCGGTTTCATCCATGTGCCGTGGCTGCCCGAACAGGTGGCGGGCCGCGTACCCGAGCCGCCCTCGATGGCATTGCCGATGCAGGTTGAAGGGTTGCGGATTGCGCTGCTGACGGCCTGGAATACCCCGGTGGATATCACTGAAGCGGGTGGCCAAGTCAGCTGAGGTTTTCGGCTTCGCGTCCCGGGAAAAACAACGCGAAGCACGTCACGCCGTCCTCGCTGCTGACGCTGTAGCGTCCGTTGTGCAACTGCATGATGGTCGCGACAATGGACAGCCCCAGCCCATTGGAATGCGCCGAGCGTTCCCGGGATTCATCCACCCGATAAAAGCGCTCGAACAACCTGGGCAAGTGCTCCGCCGGGATGGTTGCCCCGTGGTTGGTCACCGTCAGGCTGATGCCCTCGGCGCCGGGTGTGGCCTGGATCAACAGCTCGGAACTCGGCGCGCCATATTTGATGGCGTTGGCGCACAGGTTGGCCAGGGCGCGGCGCAACAGCATTGGTTCGGCCCAGATCACGCCTTCGCCCTGGGCAAGGATGCGGATGTCGACATCGCCCGCCAGGCCTTCGAAGTAGTCGGCCATGCGTTCCACTTCATCGGCCGCATCCAGTTCCTGGCGTTGGCGCAGGGCGCTGGCGGGGTCGGTACGGGCCAGGAATAGCATGTTGTCGAGCATGCGCGCGAGGCGTTCAAGCTCTTCGACGTTGGAGGCCAGCAGTTGCTGATAGGCCTCGACGCTGCGGTGTTGCTGCAACGCTACCTGGGTTTCCCCCAGCAAGTTGTTGATGGGCGTGCGCAGTTCGTGGGCCATGTCGGTGGAGACCTGCCCCAGTTGCACAAAACCCTTGGCCAGGCGTTCGAGCATGGTGTTGAACGAGTCAATCATCGGCAGCAGTTCTTTCGGTGCGCCCTGGCTGTCGAGGCGCGCGGCGAGGTTGCCGACGCCGATGCCCTGGGCATGCACCGCCAGGCGCCGCAACGGCAGCAAGCCGCGATGCACCATCAGGTAACCGACCACCGCCAGTACCAACGCGGCGATGCTGGCGAGGATATAGACACTCAGTCGGTAGCTGGCGAGCACGGCGGTGCGCTCGGTCATCAGGCGCCCGGTGGTGACTTGCAGGCTGCCCAGGTCGCCCGAATCAATGGTGGCGGCCAGGGTGGAGAAGGGCACGCCATTCACCCCGGGCAAGTGCTGCACGTCGGCGAATTCCAGGGTGTGGTCCCTGGGTACCGGTTTGACGGTGGGCATGTCGATGTTGCCGGGGTTCACCTCCAGCAGCGGCTTCTGCCCGGGCGCGGCAATGCTCAGCACCGATTCGCGGTTGCCGAGCATGTTCTGGAACAGCTCCGGCTTGGTCTTGATCAGGTCCAGGGTGTTGCTGTCGTTCAGCAGGTTGCGCAGTTGGTCGACGCGGTAAATCAGCGCGGCATCGTCCCGGTGGACCAGCTCGCGCTCAAGGTCGCGGTACAGCGCCACGCCGAGGGTCGCCAGCAGGGCGAACGCCAGCAAGGCAAAGATCAGCGCCAGGCGCAGTGTCAGGGAATAATGCCGAGGTCTGCTCATGGCTGCGTATCGAAGCGGTAGCCGATGCCGCGCACGCTGTGGATCAGCTTGAGCTGGAACGGGTCGTCGATTTTCAGGCGCAGGCGGCGCACGGCCACGTCGACCACATTGGTGTCGCTGTCGAAATTCATGTCCCACACCCGCGAGGCGATCAGCGAGCGCGACAGTACCTGGTCCTGGTGGGTGGCGAACAAGTGCAACAAGGCGAACTCCTTGTTGGTCAGGGTGATGCGCACGCCGCCGCGGGTGACGCGGCGCTTGAGCACGTCGATCTGCAGGTCGGCGATCTGCAGTTGTTCTTCTTCACGGCTTGGCCCGCGCCGGGTCAGGGTGCGCAGGCGCGCCACCAGTTCGGCGAAGGAAAACGGCTTGATCAGGTAATCGTCGGCGCCCAGTTCCAGGCCCTTGATGCGGTCGGCAATGTCGTCCCGGGCGGTGAGGAACAGCACCGGCGTATCGGCTTCCTTGCGCAGGCGGCGCAGCACTTCCCAGCCGTCCATCTTCGGCATCATCACGTCCAGCACGATCACGTCGAACGGGGTTTCCAGGGCCTGGTGCAAACCGTCCACACCATCGCGGGCGAGGCTCACGGAGTAACCCTGTTCCTGCAAGCCGTTAAGCAGGTAGTTGCCCGCCTTGGGCTCGTCTTCGACTACGAGGATGTTCATGGGAGTTGCCCTGGTGATGTGCCGGTGTTTCGTGGCGCAAGTGTAGCCCGATCAATTGTCATTGGGGCAGCCGATGCCCTGTACCTGATAGTCCAGCACGTGTTCGCGGCCCTGGCTGTCGAGGTAGTCGAGGCGGGCGGGGACGATGCCGCACTGGCCGTAGGTGTCGGTGCTCGACAGCACTTTGGCCACGTCCATGTGCATGAAGAAGCCAGGCGTGTCATGGATGACCGGGGTGGTATCGGCAAACGCCGAGCCGGTGGCGAGGAGGGCAGCAACGCCGAGGATAAACAGTTTCATGGCGGTATCTCTCTTTAAGGGTTGGCTGCCGGTATCCGGCAGTGAGTTCACAGTAACCAGGCGACACAAACAGCCAACCAACAGGATGATGACAAGATCGTAATGAAGGGATCAGGGCTGGCGGCCGGAGGCTTCGAGGATCAGGTCGGTGATTTCCTTGGCGTGGGAAACCAGCGACAAGTGGCTCGATGGCACTTCGATGGTGGTGGCGTTCATGCGCTTGGCGAGAAAGCGTTCCAGGTCCGGGTTGATGGTCTGGTCGTTGCTGGACACCGCATACCAGGACGGCTTGGTGTGCCACGCGGCGTTGACGGTGCGGCCGCTGAACAGGGTCTTGGCGATGGGTTGTTGTACGGCGTACAACTCCATGGCCTTGGCGCGGGGTACGTCGGCGGCGAAGTACTTGAGGAAGGCGTCCTGGTTCAGGGTCAGGTAGCCGTCGTGCTCCACCACACCGGCCCGTACGGGTGTGCTCGGGTACTTGGCGGACAGGGCGACGAAGTCTTCGTTGGCGTCCGGTGCGCGGGCGGCGACGTATACCAGGGAGCTGACCTTGGGGTTGGCCCCGGCGTCGCTGACCACGGTACCGGCGTAGGAATGGCCGACCAGCACGGTAGGACCGTCCTGCTGATCGAGTATGCGGTTGGTGGCAGCGACGTCATCCGCCACCGAGGTCAGCGGGTTTTGCACGGCGGTTACGTGCAAGCCGGCGGCCTGCAGGCGGGTGATCACTTCGGACCAGCTGGAACCGTCAGCCCAGGAGCCGTGTACCAGCACTACGTTATTGGCTTTCACTGGTGCAATCGGGCCTGCGACGGCAGCGCCGGTACCCAGCATCAACAGGCTGGCGGCGATCAGGCAGAGTTTGCTTGCAGGTTTCATCGGGCGGGCTCGCTTCTTTATCAGTGGGAAGTTGGGTCACCCGCGGTGGGTGACTGACGACTTCACTGTATGAAGTGAGGGGGCTGGCAACACTGACAGCTTAATGACAAGTTTGTAATGCAATGGGCAGCCTGGGAGCTGCCCTTGTTGGGCTGCGGCCCATCAGACCGTACGGGCCGCCTGCAGGCGTTCAGCGCCACCTTCCGCCATGCCGCGTTCGTGCAGCCGATCGGCGCCACCCTCGGCGAGCAGGTGGGATGGCTGGTCTTTGACCGTGGCGGCGTGGGTGTTGGCCGACGCCATGGATGACAGCCCGAGGCCCGCGACGACAGCGAGGCCGAATACCAGGGATGATGCTTTCAAGAGATTGAACATGATGAGGCTCCTACGCGTGAGTCAGCCGGATTGGCTGGTGGTCGTAGTGAATCGCCGGGGTGTATCTGCCATGTGTGCCCAGGCGTGGCGAAATGCGGGTTCGCGTATCCAGGCAGGGTTCCCATACAGTCCGATACAAACCACGGGAAGGTTTACAGCGTTTGGGGCGATCCGTAGATTGCATCGGGCAAGTGGTTCGTCAGCACCCAAGACCGGGTGACGAAAACATGAGGAAGCCGAGCAGTGTCCACCCGCGATTCAGCTGTATTCGCCAACCGTTACCGCGCCTTCCTGTTCGATATGGATGGCACGCTCCTGAACTCCATTGCCGCCGCCGAACGGGTATGGGCGACCTGGGCTGAACGCCATGGGCTGGATGTCGCGGCCTTTCTGAAGACCATTCATGGCGCCCGGGCTATCGATACCATCACCCGTCAGGCATTGCCCGGGGTTGACGCGCAGGTGGAGGCGCAATGGATCACCGAGGCTGAACTCGAGGATGTAGAAGGGGTGGTGGCGATTGCCGGCGCGGTGGAATTTCTCAACACACTGCCCGGCGATCAATGGGCGCTGGTCACGTCCGCACCCAAGGCACTGGCGCTGCGCCGCATGCAGGCGGCCGGAATCAACCCACCGGCGGTGTTGGTCACCGCGGAGGATGTCGCCAGCGGCAAGCCGGATCCGGCCTGTTATGTGCTGGGTGCCCAACGGTTGGGAGTACCGGTGCAGGACTGCCTGGTGTTTGAAGATGCCAGCGTCGGGATTCGTGCCGGCGAGGCGGCGGGGGCCGATGTGATGGTGGTGACGGCGACACACCTTGCGCCCATGGTCACGGAACACCCCTCGATTGCCGGCTATGAGCATCTGCTGGTCCAGCAAGATGAGGCCGGGCTGTTGCACCTTCAACGCCTGATGTGAAAAAGGCCGATCCCGGTTAACCGGATCGGCCTTCTTTGTAAGCGGACGGTTTACAGACGCTCAGGACGAGGCTTTCCGGCGGTCGCCGCGAGGGGGGCGCCGACACAATTTTCGATGAATGGCAGCCTGGAGGGGCTGGAGGCAGAAGACAAACAAGTACGCGCCCAGGAACAGCGTCAGGTCCAGCCAGGAGTAGGCATTATCGGAGATGCCCTCCATTTCGTACCGCACGGCATACTCCAGCCCGAAAAAGACCAAGGCGATCAGCCCGGCGATCGTCCAGGACTTGGATAAAGAAGGCTGTTTATCAGGACGCCTCATCAACATGCTCCTTGGCGTGCTGCAGACTGTAAAAGATTTGTCACGAGATTCGGCTCTGGAAAATTCAACAAGTTCCATTTGTATGCAAGCTGTTTCATGCGTAAAGGGCACCCAGCGGCTATTACTGTGAAGGGTTCCTGCCGTCCGTCATGCAAAGGGAGTACGCCTTATGTTCGTTCAGTGGTTTCTTGCCGCCGTCCATTTACTGGCATTTGCCATGGCGTTGTCGGCCGTGCTGGCCCGTGGCAAGGCTTTGCGCAGCCTGGTGGAGAGTGAACCCTCCACCGTGCGTCGCGTATTGATCACGGACAACATCTGGGGAATCAGCGCCTTGGTGTTGCTGGCAACCGGTGGCCTGCGGGCCTTTGGCGGCTATGAAAAAGGCAGTGATTATTACCTGCACCAGCCGTTGTTTCACGTGAAGATGACGCTGCTGGTATTAATTCTGTTACTGGAACTCGCGCCGATGATCCGCTTTATCAAGTGGCGCATCGCCTTGGCGCGCGGTACGCACCTCGATCTGCACCAGGCAGGTCTTTTTGCGCGCATCAGCCACCTGCAGGCGTTGCTGGTGGTGCTGATGATGATTGCGGCGACGGGAATGGCACGCGGCGTAGGCCTGGGGTAACAGTGGCCTGGCGCTGGAATGAGGGAATAGGGCGCGCTGGCCACGGGAAGCCGCGAGCAGGCTAAAGGAGGTTTTCGCCAGCCGTTACAGTGAACGAAAGGGCTGGCTACTGGAGGCGCTTCAAGGTGTCTGGTTTTTATCCGGAGCCGTCAGGCCCGCCTGGATACGTTGGTAGATCTCCTCGCGATGCACGGCAACGTCCTTTGGAGCATTGATGCCGATTCTTACTTGCTGGCCGCTAACGCCCAGAATGGTGATCGTAATGTCATCACCGATGTTTATGCTTTCACCTACTTTGCGGGTGAGTATCAGCATGGACTTCTCCTTGATTGCTTTGAAGGACACATGTTTCAGACAGGGCAGATGTCGGATGTGTGTAGCTTACTGCGAAGCGCTTCCCTGTGGCTGCCTCTTTTAGGACGCATAGAGGCGGCATTAATTCCCATGGCGCCATCATACAGGTCTGCGATACATGATTCGCATTGTTTAAGCCAACGTTTATGACGGCCAGAATAGACAGTGAATGATAAAGTCGCCTCTTTGATCCTCTAAGGAGCAGGGTAGTGCGTAAAGTAGCGATGGCAATTGCGGTGTTGGCATTGGCCGGTTGCGGTGAAGGTAAAAGTGTCGATGCCCCCAAGGCCAGGCCCGCCGTTGCCGAGGCGCCTGCCCAGGCCCAACCAGCGGTCGGTGCAATTGCCGCTCAAGAGTGGGATGTATGGGTGGGGCCGCCGGATCACAAGCTGCAAGCGATAACTGATTTGACCGCGTGGTTGCTGGAACACGGTTTCAGTTTCTATCTGACAAAGGAAGACGGTAAGGATCAGGTATTGCTGGGGCCGTTCAGCACCAAGGCCGAGGCGGAGGCCAAGCAGGTGCAGTTGACCGAGAAGCTCGCCACTGCAAAGAAAAATGACACCGTGTCCGAGGTCATCGAACACAAGGTTGCGCAGTAAAGGATCGGCAAGCGGGAGTCCATGGCGCTCCCGCTTTTTACGTTCAGCCGCAGGCTTTCAAGTTCACCGGGCCGACAAACTCATTGCCGCGCCCCATCACGCACGCCACGGTTTGATTGCGCTGGCGTTCCCAGGGTTGTACCGGGTAGGTCTTGTTCCAGGCTTCGTAGAGTTGGCGGTCCTGCTTCGACAGGCGCAGGCCATACTGCTTGCTCATGTAGAAGTACGTACGGGCGATCATCCCGCGAATAGAAGGGCGGGGCATGACCTTCTTGGCCTTGAAATCCACCTGGGTCAGGCATGATCCATATTGCCCGCTTTGCACCGGCAGCCAGCCAAAACTGAAATTGTTCCGGTCGCCATTGACCTCGCCGATACTCGGCACCAGGTTGTGCAGGTCGGCCTCAGCGCGCTTGTACACCGCATCCTTGCGGGTGCAATTTTTGCGCCCGCCATCCTGCCAGCACTGGCGCTGATGGCCGATCTGCCAGGCTGGAACAATGTGTTCCCATTCAATGCGTGCTGCCCGGTTCGCGTTCTTGCGCGGGACATAGCCGCAGGCTTTCAGGTCCACCCGGTTACCGTTGTATTTGCAGCCGCAATAAAATTCCGTGGATTGCGGTTCATACAGCTTCCAGGCGATTTTCTTGGCTTCGCTGAACGTCTTGGGCGCTTGGGCGTGAGCGGTGACAGCAAAAAACACAAACAACAGACTGATAAAACGGACACTCATTGACTCAATCTTCCTTTGGCACAACCCAGAAAATCTGCACGCCACCGTCATCGCGATAAGCGAGGGTGACGTTGTCGTTTTCTGCGATTTCCTCCAGTAGTCGTGCCCATTCGTCTTCCGGTTCCTCGGGTAAACGAAAAATCAACGCCGCCTTGTTCTTTTGAGCGTTGGTGGAATTGATGATTTTTTGCACGCGAACGGCCAGGCGTTGGTAGGCGTCAGGCGCTGCGGGTGCTGCGGAAGAGGGATTTGCCACGGAGTATTCCTTATTAGGCTGTACGTGCATACAGTATTTAACTGTGGGCAATTTCGCAACTGCTTAAAATCCAAGAAGTTCTTCTGACAGTGGTTTTGCCGATTTGGTGTAGGAGGGCTTTGTTTTTCAAGGGTTTATTGCGCGGGGGTAGAGCGGGGGAATTTGGGCCCGCTCGCGGTGCGCCACGAGCGGGATGGCCCAACCGTTACCGGCCGGGCCTGGGAGCGATCAATATTCCCAGAACATCCGTTGCAGTTCCTTGCTGTCCTGGGTCTTGGTCAGGGCGACCATGGCCAGGATGCGGGCTTTCTGCGGGTTCAGATCATGGGCAACTACCCAGTCGTATTTGTCGTCAGGCTGTTCGGCGTTACGCAGAACGAAACCGCCGGCATTCACGTGGGAAGAACGAATGATCTGCACGCCTTGCTTGCGCAGTTCCTGCAGGGCTGGCACCACCTTGGACGATACCGAGCCATTGCCGGTACCGGCGTGGATGATGGCTTTCGCGCCGGCCTGGGCCAGGGCTTTGTAGGCGGTATCGCTTACGTTGCCATAGGAATAGGCGATTTCGACGTCCGGCAGACTTTTGATGGTCTTGATGTCGAATTCCGAGTTCATGGTGTGGCGCTTGGCCGGCAAGCGGAACCAGTAGGATTTGCCTTCCACTACCATGCCCAGCGGGCCCCATGGGCTCTTGAACGCTTCAGTCTTGATGTTGATCATTTTGCTGACGTCGCGACCCGACTGGATCTCGTCGTTCATGGTGACCAGCACGCCTTTGCCGCGGGCGTCTTTACTGCCGGCTACGGCAACGGCGTTGTACAGGTTGAGCATGCCGTCAGCCGACATGGCGGTGCCTGGGCGCATCGAGCCGACCACGACGATTGGCTTGTCGGTTTTTTCCACCAGGTTGAGGAAGTAGGCAGTCTCTTCCAGGGTGTCGGTACCGTGGGTGATCACGATGCCGTCGACGTCCTTGCTGTCGGCCAGCTCGGCGACGCGGCGACCCAGTTGCAGGAGGTTTTCGTTGGTGATGCTTTCGGAGGCAATTTGCAACACTTGCTCGCCGCGTACATTGGCGATCTGACTAAGCTCAGGAACACCGGCGATCAGTTGTTCGATGCCGACTTTGGCGGCCTGGTAGGTCGCGCTATTGGCCGCGCTGGCGCCAGCGCCGGCGATGGTGCCGCCGGTGGCAAGGATCACCACGTTGGACAGTTTTTGCTGGGTTTCAGCTTCTTTTGCCTGAGCGGCAACAGGGAACAACAGCAGGAGGGCTAACGCGCCCGGGACGAAAGTTTTCAACGCAGATTTCATTATTCTTCTCTCTAGTTTTTGATGAGTGCTGATGCAGGTTCATCTAGAAACACCCGGGCGGTTCTGAGCGCCACGAGGTGCTGAGTAAGAGCAGGATTTGTACCAGCGGTATTTTGTTTGGTAATAGAATTTAACCTATTGATTTATATCTATATTTATTTGCTTTTTAAGCAAGGGACTTCGTCTTTTGTCCGGCTTTCCGAACAAAACGGCGTGCGAATGTTCGGTTGTCCGAAAAGGATGACGGAAAAGTTTGGTTTTAAACGCAGAAGGCACATCGCGACCTGTCGTTTCAGAGAACGATCAGGGGGCACCGATGTTTAGGGAGGACAGCCAATGGCTGCGAGGGCAGGGCGTAGAGCGGATTCATCAAAAGGCTGTTTTCTCCCGTTGACAAATCCCGACAAGCTTCTCATAGTTTGATCTAACGCAAACGTTTGCGAGATGTTTCACGGGCTGCTCTTGGCGTGTCGTGAAAGCTCGTATCAGTCGCCCGGGTGGGATGGCTGCCGAAGCGTACTTCGGTGCAAGCGTTGCTCACAATAATCATAAGATCGGAGTGAACCCATGAAGCTGCCATTCGCTGGACGTCTTCTTGCTGTCGCTGTGCTTGCTGCCGCATCCGCTGCCCTGCCTCTTTCCTCTGCATTTGCTGCCGAGACCGCCGCCAAACCCAAGGTCGGCCTGGTCATGAAATCCCTCGCCAACGAATTCTTCGTCACCATGCAGGACGGCGCCAAGTCCTACCAGAAAGAACACGCCGCCGATTTCGACATGATCACCAACGGGATCAAGAACGAAACCGATACCAGTGCGCAGATCGATATCGTCAACCAGATGATCCTCGCCAAAGTAAACGCCATCGTGATCGCGCCTGCGGATTCCAAGGCGTTGGTCACTGTGCTGAAGAAAGCCTCCGATGCAGGCATCAAGGTCGTCAACATCGACAACCGCCTTGATCCGCAAGTGCTCAAAAGCAAAAAACTCGATATCCCGTTTGTAGGCCCGGATAACCGCAAAGGTGCCAAACTGGTGGGCGACTATCTGGCCAAGCAGTTGGCTGCGGGTGACAAGGTCGGCATCATTGAAGGTGTGCCGACCACCACCAACGCCCAACAGCGTACCGCAGGCTACAAAGATGCGATGGACGCCGCCGGCATGAAGATCGTCTCCACCCAGTCGGGTAACTGGGAAATTGACCAGGGTCAGAAAGTCGCATCCGCCATGCTGAGCGAATACCCGGACCTCAAGGCGCTGTTGGCCGGTAACGACAACATGGCGCTGGGCGCTGTCTCTGCCGTACGTGCGGCAGGCAAGGCCGGCAAGGTGTTGGTCGTGGGCTACGACAACATCGAAGCCATTAAACCCATGCTGCAGGACGGCCGCGTATTGGCGACCGCCGACCAGGCCGCTGCCCAGCAAGCGGTGTTCGGTATCCAGAACGCGCTCAAGCTGGTCAAGGGTGAAAAAGTCGACGCCAAAGACGGCGTAATCGAAACCCCGGTCGAACTCGTCCTCAAGAAGTAATTCCCCGGCAGCACCAAACAGCGTCCGCTCACTCGAGCGGACGCCTGGAGACGTTCCTATGTCATCTTCCGCACCGAACGCTGTCCTCTCGGTCAGCGGTATCGGCAAGACCTATGCCCAACCGGTTCTGTCCGACATCACCCTGACGCTCAATCGTGGGGAGGTGTTGGCGCTTACTGGTGAAAATGGCGCGGGGAAAAGCACCCTGTCGAAAATCATCGGCGGGCTGGTCACGCCGACCGACGGCCAGATGCAGTTCAATGGCCAGGCCTACACGCCGGGCAGCCGAACCCAGGCTGAAGAGCAGGGTATCCGCATGGTCATGCAGGAGCTCAACCTGCTGCCGACCCTGACCGTCGCCGAAAACCTGTTCCTCGATAACCTGCCCAGCCACGGTGGCTGGATCAGCCGCAAGCAACTGCGCAAGGCCGCGATTGAAGCCATGGCCCAGGTTGGCCTGGACGCCATCGACCCGGACACCCTGGTCGGCAGCCTCGGCATCGGCCACCAACAGATGGTCGAAATTGCCCGCAACCTGATCGGCGATTGCCACGTCTTGATCCTCGACGAACCCACGGCGATGTTGACCGCCCGTGAAGTCGAGATGCTGTTTGAACAAATCACCCGCCTGCAGGCCCGGGGCGTGGCGATTATCTATATTTCCCACCGGCTCGAAGAGCTTGCCCGTGTCGCCCAGCGCATTGCGGTACTGCGTGACGGCAAGCTGGTGTGTGTCGAGCCGATGGCCAACTACAACAGTGAGCAACTGGTCACCCTGATGGTGGGCCGTGAACTGGGGGAGAAAATCGACCTGGGTCCGCGCACCATCGGCCAGCCGCTGTTGACGGTCACAGGCCTGACCCGCTCGGACAAGGTCCGCGACGTGTCCTTTGAAGTGCGCGCCGGTGAAATCTACGGCATCTCCGGCCTGATCGGTGCTGGCCGTACAGAATTGCTGCGCCTGATCTTCGGTGCCGATATCGCTGACAGCGGCACCGTGGCCCTGGGCACCCCCGCGCAAGTCGTCAGCATTCGTTCGCCTGCCGACGCGGTGGGTCATGGCATCGCCCTGATCACCGAGGACCGTAAAGGCGAAGGCCTGCTGCTGACTCAATCCATCGGCGCCAATATTGCCTTGGGCAACATGCCGAAGGTCTCCAGCGCTGGCCTGATGAACAGTCGTGACGAAACGGCCCTGGCCAAGCGCCAGGTCGACGCCATGCGCATCCGCAGTTCCAGCCCGGCGCAGTTGGTGTCGGAGCTTTCGGGCGGTAACCAGCAGAAGGTGGTGATTGGCCGCTGGCTGGAGCGCGACTGCGCGGTGATGCTGTTCGATGAGCCGACCCGGGGCATCGACGTTGGCGCCAAATTCGATATTTATGCGTTGCTCGGCGACCTGACCCGCCAGGGCAAGGCGCTGGTGGTGGTGTCCAGCGACCTGCGTGAGTTGATGCTGATCTGCGACCGCATCGGCGTGCTTTCCGCCGGCCGCCTGATCGAGACCTTCGAGCGCGACAGCTGGACCCAGGACGAATTGCTTGCCGCTGCTTTTGCCGGCTATCAGAAACGTGATGCGCTGCTCAACGACGCAGCGCCTAGGAATACCCCATGAAAACCACTTCTTCCCCCGCAAAACATGGCGGCAACTTCTACGGCCTGGGCACTTACCTGGGCTTGGCCGGTGCTTTGCTGGCGATGATCGCGTTGTTCTCGTTCCTGAGCGATCACTTCCTCTCGTACGACACCTTCAGCACCCTGGCCAACCAGATTCCCGACCTGATGGTATTGGCGGTGGGCATGACTTTCGTGCTGATCATCGGCGGCATCGACCTGTCGGTGGGGTCGGTGTTGGCCCTGGCCGCCTCGGCCGTCAGCGTGGCGATTCTCGGCTGGGGCTGGAGCGTGTTGCCGGCAGCCATACTGGGCATGGGCTGCGCCGCGTTGGCCGGCACCATTACCGGCTCCATCACCGTGGCGTGGCGCATCCCGTCGTTCATCGTGTCCCTGGGCGTGCTGGAAATGGCCCGCGGCGTGGCGTACCAGATGACCGGCTCGCGCACCGCATACATTGGTGATTCGTTTGCCTGGCTGTCGGACCCGGTGGCCTTCGGGATTTCGCCTTCGTTCATCATCGCGTTGCTGGTGATCATCGCCGCGCAGCTTGTGCTGACGCGTACCGTGTTCGGTCGCTACCTGATCGGCATCGGCACCAACGAAGAGGCCGTGCGTCTGGCGGGCATCAATCCAAAACCCTACAAGATCCTGGTGTTCAGCCTGATGGGCCTGCTGGCCGGCGTGGCGGCACTGTTCCAGATTTCGCGCCTGGAAGCGGCGGATCCAAACGCCGGTTCCGGCCTGGAGCTGCAAGTGATCGCTGCTGTAGTCATCGGCGGCACCAGCCTGATGGGCGGGCGTGGTTCGGTGATCAGTACCTTCTTCGGCGTGCTGATCATCTCGGTACTCGCGGCGGGGCTGGCGCAGATTGGCGCCACCGAGCCGACCAAACGTATCATCACCGGTGCCGTGATCGTGATCGCGGTGGTGCTGGATACTTACCGCAGCCAGCGCGCCAGTCGGCGAGCCTGAGCCATGGCAACGATCAAGGATGTGGCGGCGCTTGCGGGGATTTCCTACACCACGGTGTCCCATGTGGTGAACAAGACGCGCCCGGTCAGCGAGCCGGTACGGATCAAGGTCGAAGCGGCTATCAAGCAGCTCGACTACGTGCCCAGTGCGGTCGCGCGGTCGCTGAAAGCCAAGACCACCGCGACCATCGGCCTGCTGGTGCCCAACAGCCTCAACCCGTATTTTGCGGAGCTGGCCCGAGGCATCGAGGATTACTGCGAGCGTAATGGCTATTGCGTGATTCTCTGCAACTCCGACGATAATGCCGAAAAGCAGCGCAGCTACCTGAGGGTGCTGCTGGAGAAACGCATTGACGGTCTGATCGTGACCTCCGTGGGCGGTGACGACAGCGGCCTGGCAACGGGCCTGAAAGCGGTGCGTACGCCGATAGTCATCGTCGACCGCGCGCTGGACGGGATCGATGTGGACCTGGTGCGCATCGACCACGAACAGGGCGCCTACCTGGCGACCCGTCACCTGTTGGATTTGGGGCACCGCGACATTGCCTGCATTGGTGGCCCGAGCCATACCCGCGTGGCGCAGATGCGTATGGCGGGTTATTACCGCGCCCTGGCCGAGGCCGGGCTTGAAGTGCCGGCCGGCCGTGTGCTGGAGAGTGACTTCACCAGCACCGGTGGTTACGCGGCGGCAGCGCAATTGCTGGCGGATAATCCCCCCAGCGCGATTTTTGCCGGCAACGACATGATCGGCTTCGGCGTATTGCGCGCGGCTGCCGAACGTAATATCCGCGTGCCCGGCGAGCTGTCGGTGATCGGGTTCGATGATATTCAAATGAGCCAGTACGTGTACCCGGCGCTGACCACGGTGGGCCAGTCGATCCTGCAACTGGGAGAGATGGCGGCCGAGCTTTTACTGCGACGAATTGCGACACCCCAATTGCCGATCGATCAACGCATCGTGACGCCGAGTATTGTCCTGCGCGAGTCAACGGCGCCACTGGCCGGTGTGTTCGCCCAATACCGCTGAACCGAATTGATGAGTACTGATGTATGCCAGCAAAAGTAGTGGTAATAGGCAGCCTGAACATGGACCTGGTCACCCGGGCCAGCCGGCTGCCCCGCGCCGGTGAAACCCTGATCGGCCAATCGTTTTCCACCGTCCCCGGCGGCAAGGGCGCAAACCAGGCGGTCGCTTCGGCGCGTCTTGGGGCCGAAGTCGCGATGGTCGGCTGCGTGGGTACCGATGCCTATGGCGCGCAATTACGCGACGCATTGTTGGTGGAAGGCATCGATTGCCAGGCCGTCAGCACCGTCGACGGTTCCAGCGGTGTGGCGCTGATCGTGGTGGACGACAGCAGCCAGAATGCGATCGTTATCGTCGCCGGTAGCAATGGCGAGTTGACCCCGGCCAAATTACAGACCTTCGACAGCGTACTGCAGGCTGCCGACGTGATTGTCTGCCAGCTTGAGACGCCGATGGACACTGTCGGCCATGCCCTCAAGCGCGGTCGCGAACTGGGCAAGACGGTGATCCTCAACCCGGCACCGGCCAGCGGCCCGCTGCCTGAAGATTGGTACGCCGCCATCGATTACCTGATTCCCAACGAAAGCGAAGCGTCGGCCTTGAGCGGCGTGGTGGTGGATTCACTGGACAGCGCCAAGGTCGCCGCCACGCGCCTGATCAAGGCCGGTGCCGGCAAAGTCATCATTACCCTCGGCTCCGAGGGCGCATTGTTTGCCGATGGCCAGGGCTTTGAACACCTGGTGGCGCCCAAGGTCAAGGCGGTCGATACCACGGCTGCCGGTGACACCTTCGTCGGTGGTTTTGCGGCAGCACTGGCCAGCGGTAAAAGCGAGGCCGAGGCCATTCGTTTTGGCCAGGTGGCTGCTGCGCTGTCGGTCACCCGTGCGGGTGCGCAGCCCTCCATTCCTACATTGCATGACGTCCAAGGTTTTGTGCCCTCATGAAAAAGACTCCCTTGCTTAATATCGCGCTGTCGCGGGTGATTGCGTCCCTTGGCCACGGCGACATTCTGGTGATCGGTGATGCCGGCCTGCCGGTGCCGCCGGGTGTTGAGCTGATCGACCTGGCGCTGACCAAAGGTATCCCGGATTTTGTCAGCACCTTGCGCATTGTTCTCAGCGAAATGCAGGTGGAAAGCCACGTGCTCGCGGAAGAAATCCTGCTCAAGCAACCGCCGGCCCTGGCGGATCTCAATACCCTGACCGAACAGGCCGCCCTCGGCGAGCGCCGCCTGCTCAGCCATGAAGAGTTCAAGCAGCTCAGCCGCAAGGCGAGGGCGGTGGTGCGCACCGGTGAGTGCCAGCCTTACTGCAATATCGCGCTGGTCTCCGGCGTATCGTTCTAGAATTCCCAACGACAAGGAGTGCGTCATGCAACGTGGTACCCAAACCCTGCGACACCTTTTCCGGAGTGTGCTGCTTTTGTCCTTCCTGACTGCTGCAAGCGCCCACGGGGCGGAAAAAATCGACCTGATCATCGATACCGACCCCGGCGCGGACGATGTGGTGGCCTTGCTGTTCGCCATGGCTTCGCCCGATGAACTGAGCATCCGCGCGCTGACTACCGTTGCCGGTAACGTGCGCCTGGACAAGACCTCCCGCAATGCGCGCCTGGCTCGTGAGTGGGCAGGGCGCGAGGACATCCCGGTATACGCCGGTGCACCGAAACCGATGCTGCGCACGCCGATCTACGCCGAAAACATCCACGGCAAGGAAGGCATCTCCGGTGTCACTGTGCATGAGCCGAAAAAAGGCCTGGCCGAAGGCAATGCCGTTGATTATCTGATCAAGACCCTGAGCACCGCCAAGCCCCACAGCATCACCATTGCCATGCTCGGTCCACAGACCAACCTGGCGCTGGCATTGACCCAGGCACCGGAGATCACGCAAGGCATCAAGGAAGTGGTAGTGATGGGTGGCGCGCACTTCAACGGCGGCAATATCACGCCGGTGGCCGAGTTCAACCTGTTCGCGGATCCGATCGCGGCCGAGATCGTGCTCAAAAGTGGCGTCAAGCTGACTTACCTGCCGTTGGACGTGACCCACAAGGTCCTGACCAGTGACGCACGCCTGAAGCAAATCGCTGCGCTGAACAACAACGCGAGCAAGGTGGTGGGCGATATTCTCAATGAATACGTCAAAGGCGACATGGAGCACTACGGCATCCCGGGTGGCCCGGTGCATGACGCTACCGTCATTGCCTACCTGCTCAAGCCTTCGCTGTTCAGCGGCCGTGAGGTCAATGTGGTGGTGGACAGCCGTGAAGGCCCGACCTTCGGCCAGACCATCGTCGACTGGTACGACGGCCTGAAACAACCGAAGAACGCATTCTGGGTTGAAAACGGCGATGCCCAGGGCTTCTTCGATCTGCTGACCGAACGCCTTGGTCGTCTGAAGTAAGCGCTTTACCGGCCGACGTTCGTTGGCCGGGTCTTATTCGCGCTCGGGGTCTGGTGCCCCCATGTGATCGGCCGGGTATTTCTCGAATACCTGGCCGATAAATGCCTGCGCAGCCTGAGTCCCCAGTTCCTTCACCAGCAGGTCGATACCGATGATTGCCAACTCCTCCGGGCTGCCCGGGCTGTAGGAGCTTTGCCCGTGGGGCCACTTGGCTTTGATGTCGGCGTGGATCGTGACGATGGTCATGGGTGTCTCGCGAGGCTGAAAGGCGGTTGGTGCGTTATCTGGCGTATGGAGTTAACCATTTTGCGCAGCGTTTGGCACTGCTACTTAGGCATGAGGTGAGGGCTGTGCGACACTGTCTGCCCGTTTAATGGCCAGGGAAAACCGCGTGCAGATCGATTTGAACAACCCCGAGAACCTGACGCTGGACGCGGTGAGGCAGTTACTTGCCAGCGCCAGTGACAACGTTCACACCCAATTGCGCGTCACCAAGGCCGGCATTGCCTACATCTCTTCGGGAGTGGTGGGCGGCGTTGATATTGACGGGCTGCTGTTTCGCCTGGAGACCTGGGCGGCGGGTTCCGGTTATGTCGGTAACGTCGCGGCCAGCGATGAAGTGTGGGTGATGCAGATTTTCAACGCGCTCAAGCAGAACTGGCCAAAACCGCCGTTTGATTACATCGACATCTATTGAGTGCGTTCATATTTGGTGACGATTGATTCGCCAGCGCCAGGCGCCGACTCAGGCAGACTGGCCTGCAGCCAATTGTGACAATTCTGAAACCAATCGGCCAAACCACGGTCGCACGATCTCTGTCTATTTTTTCTCAAAGGAGGCTTCATGCCTTGGAAGCTCGCATCATTCGGTACTTTGTTGGCTGCGCTTGTCTTGACGGGTTGCAGCACCCCGGGTACCTCTGAGCCAGCCAAAGACACTGCCGTGACCGATGCTGGTCATAGCCGCTGTGAGGCGAAGGCTGCCGAGTTCGCAATCGGCCAGAAAGCTTCGCCACAACTGCTGGAACAGGCCCGTAGCCGCGCCGGTGCGCAGAACGCCCGTATTCTCAAGCCAGACGACATGGTCACGCTGGAATACCGCTCCGATCGCCTGAACCTCAATACCGATGACAACCTGGTGATCAATCGCGTCAATTGCGGCTGATGGCTTCAGCGCTTTTCTCCAGGCCATAAAAAACCCCGTCACATGGACGGGGTTTTTTTAGTTCGGCGCAGAATTACTCTGGGCGAACCTGTGCAGCTTGCATACCCTTTTGGCCTTTCTCAGCCACGAAGGAAACGGTTTGGCCTTCTTTCAGGCTTTTGAAACCGTCGCTTTCGATAGCTTTGAAGTGTACGAACAGGTCGTCACCGCCACCTTGAGGAGTGATGAAGCCGAAGCCTTTTTCATCGTTGAACCATTTAACGGTGCCGGTTTGGCGATTAGACATGGTGTATCTCCAAGAAACATATATTTTCAGTAGTGCTGTGCTGCTCAGGCCAACTGGGCACACCGAGCTATCATAGTCGAAATGTTCGGCTTGGGAGCCCCCCCAAGGCATTGTTTGCTATTCAATCGCGTTGCGTTTCATGCCTTGGTTGGCTGAGAGCCCCGATCTACGGGGCTTTTAAGCGAAATATCAGCTAGCAAAAAAAGCCGTAAAAGCTGCGTAATTTGTGAGAAATGGCAGTTTTCAGGGCGATTTTTGGTCCTTTAGCCGGTCTGGCAGGGTGTAAAAATTACTTTTTCTTCACGACCTTGCAGGACGAAATAGCCGCGACAGCTTTGTTTTTCATCGCGGGATCTGCGTTCTGGTTGGTCATGAGTTCCTTGATCTCGGCACTGCTCAATTCGGCATTGATCTTGTCCGCGCCACATTCGCAATGGTCTTTGGCGGTTTTGGCATCAACGCTTTGCTGGGCGGCTGCACTGCAATCCTTGATGAAGCTGTCCCGTGCACCGGCAGGCCAGTTCGACGGGGCTGCGGCGTGCGCACCCAGGGACATGAGGGTCAGGGATGCAGCAAGGGCGAAAGTCGAGGTAAAGCGCATAATGAAATGCTCCTGGAGTCATGGACGAACGGTGATTCTCGGTGTGTTTGAGGCTCGCCGTACAGTTCAAGTTCACTTTTGCCCCTAAAAGCCGGGAATTTGCGTTTCGTTAAGCGGCGCCGGCGCCATGATCGTTCATCTGTGCTAGCATCTTTCGCTTGGCTATTTTCCGGCGCGCCTATGCCGCCTTGCCAAGGTCTTTTTTGTTTAACTCCAGTCACTCTGGTTCGATTACCGGTTGGCCGAAAGGCTCCTGCCGCTGTAAGGCAGGCGTTCATCATTGAACGGCCTGGTGTTGGATCTTGTACTGGCTCATCCCAACCCACGTGACCTTTGGTAGGGGTCACCACTAGGAGAGGAGGCGCCATGCCAACTATTACTCTTCCCGACGGCAGTCAACGTTCATTCGATCATTCGGTTTCCGTAGCCGAGGTCGCCGCATCCATTGGTGCTGGCCTGGCCAAGGCCACCGTGGCCGGCAAGGTCGACGGCAAGCTGGTTGACGCCAGCGACCTGATCACCGGCGATGCCAGCCTGCAAATCATTACGCCCAAGGATCAAGAGGGGCTGGAGATCATTCGCCACTCTTGTGCGCACCTGATTGGCCATGCGGTCAAGCAGCTGTACCCAACCGCGAAGATGGTCATCGGCCCGGTCATCGACGAAGGCTTCTATTACGACATCGCCTACGAGCGTCCTTTCACTCCGGACGACCTGGCGGCCATCGAGCAGCGCATGCACGCGCTGATCGAAAAAGATTACGACGTCATCAAGAAAGTCACTCCGCGCGCCGAAGTGATCGACGTGTTCACCGCCCGCGGCGAAGACTACAAGCTGCGTCTGGTGGAAGACATGCCGGACGAGCAGGCCATGGGCCTGTATTACCACGAAGAATACGTCGACATGTGCCGTGGCCCGCACGTGCCGAACACGCGCTTCCTCAAGTCGTTCAAGCTGACCAAGCTGTCCGGTGCCTACTGGCGCGGTGACGCGAAGAACGAACAATTGCAGCGGATCTACGGCACTGCCTGGGCTGACAAGAAGCAGTTGGCGGCCTACATTCAGCGCATCGAAGAAGCCGAGAAACGCGACCATCGCAAGATCGGCAAGCGCCTGAACCTGTTCCACCTCCAGGAAGAAGCGCCGGGCATGGTGTTCTGGCACCCGAACGGCTGGACCCTGTACCAGGTGCTTGAGCAGTACATGCGCAAGGTTCAGCGCGACAACGGCTACCTTGAAATCAAGACGCCGCAAGTCGTTGACCGCAGCCTGTGGGAGAAATCCGGGCACTGGGCCAACTACGCCGACAACATGTTCACCACTCAGTCGGAAAACCGCGACTACGCCATCAAGCCGATGAACTGCCCGTGCCACGTACAGGTGTTCAACCAGGGCCTGAAGAGCTACCGCGAGTTGCCGATGCGCCTGGCCGAGTTCGGTGCCTGCCACCGTAACGAGCCATCGGGTGCACTGCACGGCATCATGCGTGTACGTGGCTTCACTCAGGATGACGCCCACATCTTCTGCACCGAAGAGCAGATGCAGGCCGAATCCGCCGCGTTCATCAAGCTGACCATGGACGTGTATCGCGATTTCGGCTTTACCGAAGTCGAAATGAAGCTGTCCACTCGTCCGGAAAAACGCGTGGGTTCCGACGAGCTGTGGGATCGCGCCGAAGCTGCACTGGCCGCAGCACTGGACAGTGCGGGGCTTGCGTATGACCTGCAGCCGGGCGAGGGTGCGTTCTACGGTCCGAAGATCGAGTTCTCGCTGAAAGATTGCCTTGGTCGTGTCTGGCAGTGTGGTACCCTGCAGCTCGATTTTAACCTGCCGATCCGTCTGGGAGCCGAATACGTCTCCGAAGACAACAGCCGTAAACACCCGGTTATGCTGCACCGGGCGATCCTCGGCTCGTTCGAACGGTTCGTCGGGATCCTGATCGAGCACTACGAGGGTGCGTTCCCTGCGTGGCTGGCTCCGACCCAGGCAGTGATCATGAATATCACTGATAAACAGGCAGATTTTGCCGCTGAAGTTGAAAAAACTCTCAATGAAAGCGGATTTCGTGCCAAGTCCGACTTGAGAAATGAAAAGATCGGCTTTAAAATCCGCGAGCATACTTTGCTCAAGGTTCCCTATCTTTTGGTTATCGGAGATCGGGAAGTCGAGATGCAGACTGTCGCTGTGCGTACTCGTGAAGGTGCTGACCTGGGCTCGATGCCCGTCGCCCAGTTCGCTGAGTTCCTCGCGCAAGCGGTTTCCCGGCGTGGTCGCCCAGATTCGGAGTAATTATTATTAAGCGTGAAATGAGACAAGATAAACGAGCTGCACCGAAAGCCCCGATCAACGAGAATATCTCGGCACGCGAGGTTCGGTTAATTGGCGCTGACGGCGAGCAGATTGGCATCGTCTCGATTGATGAAGCGCTTCGTATTGCTGAAGAGTCCAAATTGGACCTGGTGGAAATCTCCGCCGATGCAATCCCACCCGTTTGCCGGGTGATGGACTACGGCAAGTCGATCTTCGAGAAGAAGAAGCAGATTGCCGCGGCGAAGAAGAACCAGAAGCAGATTCAAGTAAAAGAAATCAAGTTTCGTCCAGGGACGGAGGAAGGGGATTACCAGGTAAAACTGCGCAACCTGGTACGTTTCCTGAGTGATGGGGACAGGGCCAAGGTATCCTTGCGATTCCGCGGCCGTGAGATGGCCCACCAGGAGCTGGGGATGGAACTCCTCAAGCGGGTTGAAGCTGACCTGCTCGAGTACGGTTCGGTCGAACAGCATCCTAAGATGGAAGGACGCCAGCTTATTATGGTCATCGCCCCGAAAAAGAAGAAGTAATCAATAGGGCACGGCAGGCCTTCTGATTATGTTTATCAACTGAATGCGGAGTACCGAACATGCCAAAGATGAAAACTAAAAGTGGTGCTGCTAAGCGGTTTCTGAAAACTGCTAACGGTATCAAGCACAAGCACGCTTTCAAGAGCCACATCCTGACTAAAATGTCGACCAAGCGTAAGCGTCAACTGCGCGGTAGCAGCTTGCTGCATCCGTCTGACGTTGCAAAAGTCGAGCGCATGCTGCGCCTTCGTTAATTTTAGTCAAGAATAGAGGAAGTAACTCATGGCTCGTGTAAAGCGTGGCGTCATGGCGCGTAAGCGCCACAAGAAAATTCTGAAACTTGCTAAAGGCTACTACGGCGCGCGTTCACGCGTATTCCGTGTTGCCAAGCAAGCGGTTATCAAGGCTGGCCAATACGCCTACCGTGACCGTCGTCAGAAAAAACGTCAGTTCCGCGCTCTGTGGATCGCTCGTATCAATGCTGGTGCACGTGTTAACGGTCTGTCCTACAGCCGTTTCATCGCTGGCCTGAAAAAAGCGTCCATCGAGATCGACCGTAAGGTTCTGGCTGATCTGGCAGTGAACGAAAAAGCGGCGTTTGCTGCGATTGTCGAGAAAGCTAAAGCCACCTTGGCTTAAGTACCCCCGACAGTCACCCTGGGTCGCTTCCGCGGCCCAAGGTGTTAAACGTCTTAAATAGGGGAAGAGCCTTCAAGCTCTTCCCCTATTTTGTATCTGGAGTCTGTACATGGAAAACCTGGATGCGCTGGTCTCTCAAGCACTAGAGGCTGTGCAAAGCGCAGAAGATATCAATGCCCTGGAGCAAATCCGGGTTCACTACCTTGGCAAAAAGGGTGAATTGACTCAGGTGATGAAGACCCTGGGGAATTTGCCGGCTGAAGAGCGTCCGCAAGTCGGTGCGCTGATCAACGTGGCCAAGGAGCGTGTTACAGAGGTTCTCAATGCGCGCAAGGCGTCGCTCGAGGAGGCCGATCTTGCGGCCAGGCTCGCCGCCGAATCCATTGACGTGACCCTGCCTGGCCGTGGCCAGACCTCGGGCGGCCTGCATCCGATTACCCGGACTCTGGAACGTATCGAGCAGTTCTTCACCCACATCGGCTACGGCATTGCCGAAGGCCCTGAGGTCGAAGACGACTATCACAACTTCGAGGCGCTCAACATCCCAGGCCACCACCCGGCCCGGTCGATGCATGACACCTTCTATTTCAACGCGAACATGCTGCTGCGCACCCATACCTCGCCGGTACAGGTCCGCACCATGGAATCGCAGAAGCCGCCGATCCGCATCGTCTGCCCAGGCCGTGTGTACCGCAGCGACTCCGATATCACCCACTCGCCGATGTTCCACCAGGTCGAAGGCCTGCTGGTTGATCGCGACATCAACTTCGCCGACCTCAAAGGCACCATCGAAGAGTTCCTGCGGGTGTTCTTCGAGAAGGAGCTGGCGGTGCGTTTCCGTCCCTCGTTCTTCCCGTTCACCGAGCCATCCGCTGAAGTCGACATGGAATGCGTGATGTGCAGCGGTAAAGGCTGCCGCGTCTGCAAACAGACCGGGTGGCTGGAAGTGATGGGTTGCGGCATGGTTCACCCCAACGTGCTGCGCATGTCCGGGATCGACCCGGAAGAATTCTCGGGCTTTGCCTTCGGCATGGGCGTTGAGCGTCTGGCCATGCTGCGTTACGGCGTGAACGACTTGCGTCTGTTCTTCGACAACGACTTGCGGTTCCTCGCGCAATTTCGCTAGTCGTAACGGATCTTTAGGAGAGCAGGATGAAATTCAGTGAACAATGGCTGCGTGGCTGGGTAAGCCCGCAGGTAAGTCGCGACGAGCTGGTTGCTCGTCTGTCGATGGCCGGCCTCGAGGTCGATAGCGTGACGCCGGCCGCCGGTGTTTTCAGTGGCGTGGTAGTGGGCGAAGTGCTGAGCACCGAGCAACACCCGGATGCTGACAAATTGCGTGTGTGCCAGGTCAGCAATGGCGCGGAGACTTTCCAGGTCGTGTGCGGAGCGCCAAACGTGCGCCCGGGCCTGAAAATCCCGTTCGCCATGATCGGGGCCGAGCTGCCAGGCGACTTCAAGATCAAGAAGGCCAAGCTGCGCGGCGTTGAGTCCAACGGCATGCTGTGCTCCCAGGCGGAGCTGCAGGTCGGTGAAGGCAACGATGGCTTGATGGAACTGCCGGCCGATGCGCCAGTGGGTCAGGACATCCGTGTTTATCTGGAACTGGAAGACGCCAGCATCGAGGTCGACCTGACCCCGAACCGCGGCGACTGCCTGTCCCTGGCCGGCCTGGCCCGTGAAGTCGGCGCGCTGTACGCCGCGACCGTCACCCGTCCGGTGGTTGCCGCCGTACCTGCCGTGCACGACGAAGTGCGTTCGGTCGAAGTGCTGGCTCCCAACGCCTGCCCGCGTTACCTGGGTCGTGTGATCCGCAACGTCGACCTGTCCAAGCCAACCCCGCTGTGGATGGTTGAGCGCCTGCGTCGTTCGGAAGTGCGCAGCATCGATGCTGCCGTCGACATCACCAACTACGTGATGCTGGAACTGGGCCAACCGCTGCACGCTTTCGATCTCGCTGAAATCAATGGCGGCATCCGCGTGCGCATGGCCGAAGAGGGCGAGAAGCTGGTACTGCTCGACGGCCAGGAAGTCAGCCTGCGTGCCGACACCCTGGTGATCGCTGACCACTCCCGCGCCCTGGCGATTGCCGGCGTGATGGGTGGCGAGCACAGCGGCGTGTCCGCAACCACTCGCGACATCTTTCTCGAAAGTGCCTTCTTCGATCAGATCGCCATCGCTGGCAAGGCCCGTTCCTACGGCCTGCACACCGACGCCTCGCACCGCTACGAGCGTGGCGTGGACTGGCAACTGGCCCGTGAAGCCATGGAGCGCGCCACTGGCCTGCTGCTGGAAATCACCGGCGGCGAAGCCGGCCCGATCATCGAAACCGTCAGCGAGCAGCACCTGCCGTCGGTTGCACCGATCGTCCTGCGTGCCAAGGCCGTTGAGCAAATGCTTGGCCTGGTGATCGACCCGGTTGAAATCGAGCGCCTGCTGTCGGCACTCGGCCTCGGCATCTCGGCCGGTGAAGCAGGGCAGTGGCACGTAGAAGTGCCAAGCCATCGCTTCGATATCAGCCTGGAAGTCGACCTGATCGAAGAGTTGGCCCGCCTGTACGGCTACAACCGCCTGCCGGTTCGTTACCCGCAAGCGCGCCTGGCCCCGCAGCCGAAAGCTGAAGCCCGTGCACACCTGCCGGAACTGCGTCGCCTGCTGGTTGCCCGTGGTTATCAGGAAGCGGTGACCTACAGCTTCATCGATCCGAAGCAGTTCGAACTGTTCAACCCAGGTGTCGAGCCGCTGTTGCTGGCTAACCCGATCTCCAACGACATGGCTGCCATGCGCTCGTCGTTGTGGCCTGGTTTGGTAAAAGCGCTTTCCCACAACCTGAACCGTCAACAAGACCGTGTGCGCCTGTTCGAAAGCGGCCTGCGTTTTGTCGGTCAGTTGGACGGCCTGAAGCAAGAGCCAATGCTGGCTGGCGTCGTCTGCGGCAGCCGACTGCCGGAAGGCTGGGCACAAGGCCGCGACACCGTCGACTTCTTTGACGTCAAGGCCGATGTGGAAGCGGTGCTGGGCTTTGCCGGTGCGCTGGACGCCTTCACGTTCACCCCTGGCAAACACCCGGCGCTGCACCCGGGCCAGACTGCACGTATCGAACGTGAAGGTCGCCTGGTGGGCTTCGTTGGCGCGATTCACCCTGAACTGTCGAAAACCTTGGGGCTGGACCGTCCAGTCTTCGTTTTTGAGCTAGTCTTGGCTGAAGTGGCCTCGGGCAAAATGCCTAAATTCAGCGAGTTGTCGCGTTTCCCTGAAGTACGACGTGATCTGGCGTTGATTGCCGATCAAGGTGTTGCGGCCAGTGCTGTTCTGGACGTAATCCGTGAAAATGCAGGGGAATGGCTGACAGACCTCAGGCTATTTGACGTCTATCAGGGTAAAGGCATTGATCCGCATAGAAAAAGCCTTGCAGTTGGCTTGACCTGGCAGCATCCATCGCGCACTCTTAATGACGATGAGGTGAATACGACGACGCAAAATATCCTCACCTCGCTCGAACAAAGGTTGAACGCCACGTTAAGGAAGTGACGTATGGGGGCTTTGACGAAAGCTGAGATGGCGGAACGTCTGTATGAAGAGCTGGGCCTGAACAAGCGCGAGGCCAAGGAATTGGTCGAGCTGTTTTTTGAAGAAATCAGGCACGCTCTTGAAGACAACGAACAGGTCAAATTGTCCGGTTTCGGCAATTTTGACCTGCGGGACAAACGCCAGCGGCCTGGCCGCAATCCAAAAACGGGAGAAGAAATCCCGATCACGGCTCGCCGTGTGGTCACCTTTCGTCCAGGGCAGAAGTTGAAGGCCCGAGTTGAGGCTTATGCTGGAACCAAGTCATAACGACGAACTGCCCGTCATCCCAGGCAAACGCTACTTCACCATTGGTGAAGTCAGCGAGCTCTGTGCGGTAAAACCGCACGTGCTGCGCTATTGGGAGCAGGAGTTTCCTCAACTCAACCCCGTCAAACGCACCGGGAACCGTCGGTATTATCAGCGCCAGGATGTGCTGATGATCCGACAGATCCGCGCATTGCTGTACGACCAGGGGTTCACCATCAGTGGCGCGCGCCAGCGTATGTCCGGTGATGAAGCCAAAGACGACACCACCCAATACAAGCAAATGATCCGCCAGATGATCTCCGAACTCGAAGATGTGCTGGTGGTTTTGAAGAAGTAATTCCGGCTTTTAAAATACTTCCACATTTCAAAAGCTTGCGGTATATTCCTGATCGCTTCGTTGCGAAGCGAACCCAGTAACACGCCTAGTCGGGGCGTAGCGCAGTCCGGTAGCGCACTAGCATGGGGTGCTAGGGGTCGAGTGTTCGAATCACTCCGTCCCGACCATATAATTCAATGACTTAGCCCAAGCGGTAACGCTTGGGCTTTTTCATGCCTGCAAAATTACTCCCTCACCACAGTCCCATGCCTCATTCACCAAATCCAATAATAGCCTTGGTTTCCAGATACTCCTCAAACCCCTGCACGCCATACTCCCGGCCATTCCCCGAGCGCTTGTAGCCACCAAACGGCGCCATCGGATTCCACGCGGGGTAGTTCAGGTGCACTTGCCCCGCACGAATACGCGACGCCACAGCACGTGCCTGCGTCAAGTCGTGGCCCTGAACGTGGGCGCCCAGGCCGTATACCGTGTCGTTGGCGATGGCGACGGCTTCATCCACCGTCTCATACGCAATGATGCACAGCACCGGGCCGAAGATTTCTTCCTGGGCAATGCGCATGGCGCTGTTCACGTCGGAGAAAACCGTGGGGCGGGTATAGAAACCCTTGTCAAAACCCGGCACACGCCCAGGCCCACCGCACACCAGTTTCGCACCCTCGTCGAGGCCTGCCTGGATCATCGTCTGGACGCGGTTGAACTGTGCTTCGTTGGCGATGGGCCCCAGTTGCGTGTCTTCCGATTGCGGGTCGCCAACGATCAGCGCATTTGCGGTCGCCGCCGCCATGGCTTCGACCTCGGCCAAGCAGTTTTTTGGCACGATCATGCGGGTCGGCGCGCTGCACGATTGCCCGACGTTGCGAAACGCGGACATCACCCCCAGCGGTACAGCCTTGGCGAAGTCGGCGTCGGGCAGCAGCACATTCGGCGACTTGCCCCCCAGTTCCTGGGTGACGCGTTTCACCGTCGGCGCTGCCGCTTGGGCAACCAGCGCGCCTGCGCGGTTGGAGCCGGTGATTGAGATCATGTCGATATCCGGATGTGCCGCCATGGCTGCGCCAACCTGGGCACCGCTTCCATTGACCAGGTTGAACACCCCGGGCGGCAGGCCAGCGTCATGCACCAGTTGTGCAAACAGCAGGGCGCTCAGCGGCGACAGTTCGCTGGGTTTCAAGACCACGGTGCAGCCAGCGGCGATGGCCGGGGCGACTTTGGCGGTGATCTGATACAGCGGCCAGTTCCACGGCGTGATAAGACCGCAGACGCCTATAGGCTCGCGCTGGATGGCAGTACTGCCTTCCACCGTCTGGAAGCGATAGCTGGACAGCAAGTCACGAGCGACCCGAACGTGTTCGGCCGCCAACGGCACTTGCATCGCCCGAGCGAAGCCGATGGCGGCGCCCATTTCCAGGGAGAGCGCCTGCGCGAGCTGCTCTTTGCGCTCAAGGATAAGCGCGTGGATTTTCCCAAGCACCAACGCCCTGGATGCCGCGGGCGTTGCAGACCAACCGGCAAACGCCGCACGTGCTGCCGCAACGGCACGATCCACATCCTCGGCAGACCCGCTTGCGACCTGTGCAACCACCTCCTCACTGGCCGGGTTGATCACCGGCAGACTGGCGGCAATGGTCGGGGAAACCCAGCAGCCGTCGATATAAAGCTGCTGAGACGTTTTGTTCGAAGCGTGTATGGTCATCCAACTGGCTCCCTGGAGCGGCAATAGGCGCTGCGAACAGCAAGGCCCGGTGTCTCGCTAAGCTAGCAAAAGGTTTCAGCCCGAAGATGCCGTTATTCAACGCTGCAAGGGATAATCTGCTGAATCTGGCAGGCTGGCTTTGCGACCTAGCCGATTGCTTGAGTCACCAGCGCAAACTGGGTGATGCCGCCGCTTGATTGCGGGGGCTGCCCGAGTACCATTCGCGGCGCTTTGTCGACGCATGGCAGCCCCAGGCTCTCCAGCCAGTCGGCCAACCCGCAGGCGGTGGGAATGTCGAAGCGCACGAACTGACCCGGGATCAACCGCAGCAGGTGAGTGATCAACTGTCGGGCCTGTTCCTGATTGTGTGCAACGACGGGACCAATGATATGGCCCCGACCAAATCGGCGGAGCAGGGCGCAACCATTGAGTTGCCCTTCGACCTCAATGCCGACCACGTGCTCGGCCGTGGGCAGCAGGTCGTTGAGTACCTGGGTGCGGTCCAGGCCGCTGCCGGCATTGGCCAGTTCGATCACCGTGGGGTAATCAGCCAGGCTCAATACGCGACAGTGCGCATGCCGGGTCAACGGCATTGGTGCCGGAGCGTGCGGTACGCCCTGATGTTGCTGAATGTGCGCAAAGTCGACGAAGCCCAGGCTGGTGTACAGCGGCGCCCCTGACTCGGTTGCGTTGAGGATTGGCGTACGCGGGGCCGTGGCGTCCAGGCACAGGTTCATCAGCTGGCGCCCGATGCCTTTGCCTTGGTGTTGATCACTCACAATCACCAGGCCGATGGACGAATAAGCCCCCTGATGGCAGGCGAACGCCACGCCCACCAGCCTACCCTCATGTTCGGCGACAAAGCCTTCGGACGTGCGCTGCACCATCGCCCAGTCTTCCTCGCGGTGAGGCCATTTCAGGTGCACGGACAGTGCGTGGGCGGCGGGCATGTCGGCGGCGGTGACTGTGCGATAAACGTAGGGGTGGCTCATATCAGTTTTCCTGTAGTGGGGGCGTTTGCAGGCACCGTAGAAGGTTGGGTAAACCGTCGGATATCGAAGGGGCTGATCAAGGTGCTGGTGCTGCCGGTGCTGATCAGCTCGGCCATTACATCCCCCACCCCCGGGCCGAGCTGGAAGCCGTGCCCACAGAAGCCGAAGGCATAAAACAACCCGTCCACGCTGCCGCTCGGGCCCATCACCGGCAGGGAGTCCGGGGTGTAGCTCTCGATACCGCTCCACACGCGGATGATGTTCAGCTTCTCGGCCCCCGGTAACAGTCGCCGCATTTGGCGCATCTGGTTGAGCAGGCTTTCGGGTTTGAAAAACGCCCGTCGGTTGATCATGTCCGGCGTACAGCGGTTGCCGCCGCCGATGATGATGTTGCCGCGCGGGATCTGGCGGAAGTAGATCACCTCTTCCTTGATTTTGGTGAACACACCGATCACGGTCGGCAAGGCGTAGGGCACCGGTTCGGTGACCGACATCTGCGGGCCGTTGGGCTCCAGCGGTACCGGCTCACCAAAGCGCTCGGACAAGCGGGCAGCCCAGGCACCGGCGGTAATCAACAGCTGTTCGGCGACGAACAACTGCCCGTCGGTGGTGGTGACTTGGAATAAACCATTGACCTTTTCCACGTCGGCGACTTCGGTCTTTTCCTCGATTCGTGCCCCGAGACGCCGGGCTGCACGGGCAAACGCCGGTGCTGCGAGGCGCGGGTTGGCGTGACCATCGTGAGGCGCATAGGAGCCGCCTTTCACCTCCGGGCCGAGGAAACCAAAGCGCCGGTGCAGCTCGGCGCCGCGATAGATTTTCAGGTCCAGTTGCGCGGCTTCCGGCGCGGCGGCGTAGGCCTCAAGTTCAGCGATTTCCTCTTCGCGATAGCACACGCGCAGGTGGCCACTGGGGATGAACTCCAGGTCGTCATCGATCAGCTCAGGCAGGCGTTTCCACAGCGCCCAAGAACGATTGGCCAGCTCCAGTTGCCCCAGATAGCGGCCCTGGCGGCGCACGTTGCCGAAGTTCACACCGCTGGCGTACTGACCGATCTGGTCGCGTTCCAGCAGCGTGACCGAGCAGCCACGCCGCCGCAGGAAAAACGCCGACGAGGCGCCCATGATGCCGCCACCGATAATCAGCACCTGGCTTTTCGAACCTGATTGATTACCAGCCATGGAGGCGGCTCCAGGTGTGTACGTCGCCTTTGGCGTCCACGGCGTGATAGTCCGGGAACTGCGCGCCGGTGGCGCAGGCGTGGTTGGGGAGGATGCGCAGCCGGCTGCCGATGGGGAAGCGCTCAACAAGGTCGTCACTGGCGGCGGTGCCCAGGGTGACGATGCCATGTTCCTGGTTGGCGCCCGTGACCAATGCACCGTCGATCCAGTCGCCGGCTTCGGTACACACTTGGCCATAACCGAAGTCCTGGCGCTGGCGCTGTGTGCCACGGTCACGGCTCATGGCCATCCAGCCGGCGTCGGTGATGATCCAGCCTTTGTCCGGCTGATGGCCGATCACCGTGGTCAGTACGCTGAGTGCCAACTCGTCGGCCTGACACACGCCAATGTTGCGCATCACCAAGTCAAAGAACACATACACGCCTGCCCGTACTTCGGTGACGCCGTCCAGGTTCAGGGCCGAGAGGGCCGTGGGGGTTGAGCCGATACTGACCTCGGCGCACGCCAGTCCGGCTTCGCGGAGGGTGCGGGCGGCGCTGACGCAAAGCGCACGTTCCTGTTCGGCCAGCGCCTGCAGGGCTTCGAGGGTGTCCAGCTCGTAACTGGAGCCCGCGTGGGTCATCACCCCCCGCAGGCGCATACCGCCGTCGTTGAGGAGGTGCGCCACCTCAATCAGCACAGGGTCTTGCGCGGCCAGGCCTGAGCGATGGCCGTCGCAATCGATCTCGATCCAGACGTCGAAGCGTTCGTCATGTTGCTGTGCGAACGCGACGATGGCGCGGGCGCCTGAGACGCTGTCGGTGAGCAGGCTCAAGTTGCAGCCTTTGCGCCGCAGGGCCAGGGCCTGAGGCAGTTTGCCCGGGGCTATGGCGACGGCGTAGAACACATCGCGGATGCCTGCGGCGAAACAATGCTCGGCTTCTTTGAGGGTGGAAACCGTGACGCCGCAGGCGCCTGCGTCAATCTGTGCCTGGATCACCGGCAAGCACTTGCTGGTTTTGATGTGCGGGCGCAAACGTACGCCAAGGGTGCCCATGCGCGCTTGCATACGCTGGATGTTGTGCTGCATTCGCGTAAGGTCGATAAGTGCGACAGGTGTGTCTAGGGAGGCAATCTGCATGGACATGGCGGAACTCGAGTGACTGGGTATGGGCGGCACTCTACTCAGCTGTCCTTAAGTTGTGGTTCAATCATGGCTAATCAATCATTAAGTAAAATTGAATGATTTCCATCGAAGACCTGCGTCTGGCCGTCACCCTTGCGCGCTCTGAATCACTGAGCGCTGCGGCCCGAGCCCTGAACGTCACTCCGCCGGCGCTCTCCATGCGCCTGCGTAAACTGGAGACCTTCCTGGGGCTGACCCTGGCCAATCGCGATGCCCGACGCCTCAGCCTTACGGCAGATGGCGAGCGGTTCTCGCGAGAAAGTGCGCTGCTGCTGGAGCAGCTCGAAGCGCTGCCGGAGTCCTTCAGGCAAAAGGATGAAACGCTGGTGGGCACCTTGAGGTTGGCGGCGCCATTTGGCTATGGTCGGCAGCGAATCGCACCGCTGTTGGCGCGTTTTGCCAGGATGCACCCCCAGTTGTGCCTGCACCTGGATTTACGCGAGACCCCGTGGCCTGATCGTCATGACAGCGATGCGGTGATTCACATCGGCCATCTCAACGACAGCCTGTGGACAGCGCGGTCGCTCACGCCAAACGAGCGCTGGTTATGCGCGAGCCCAGCCTACCTGCAAGCCCACGGTGTACCGTCATCACCGGACGAACTGGCGTCCCATCGCTGCATTTGCATTCGTGAAAATGATGAGGACGTTACGCTGTGGCACCTGCGCAAAGGGCAGGGCCGCAAGACGCTGCGCGTGGAGCCGGCGTTGCTGAGCAATGATGGCAGCGTTGCCCGGCGCTGGGCCGAGCAAGGCTTAGGGTTGGTGTTGCGTTCGCAGTGGGATGTCAGCGACGCCGTTGCCAGCGGCAGCCTGGTGCGCGTGCTGGCGGATTGGAGTTTTGACAGCGCTCCGATCATCCTGCTGGTGCCGTCGCGCAAGCTTCGCAGCCCGCGCGTCCAGGCATTGGTGGCGTTTATGGAGGAGGCGCTGAAGGCCTGATTTGCGCCTTATTTCACGGCGTAAACCTTGCGTACGTACACCGTGCTGGTCCATGCGCACGGTGCGCCTTTGGCCACAAATACCGTGTCGCCACGGTTGACCGTCACCGCAACTCCCTCGTCGTCTTGCAGCGTGACGCTGCCTTCGAGCAGGTGCATCAATTCATGCAGTTTGTGCGCGCGGCCGTGGCGGGCGTAGGGCGTTGAGTCCCAGATGCCAATGCGCAACTCGGTGACCTCATCATCGAACAGGTTGCACGCGCGGCACTGTGGGGTTGGGCCGATCAGGATCTGTGGCTCGGGCGCGGCGGAGGGATTGAGCAAGGTATGCGGGGCAAGCAAGGTCAGGCCCGGGCGCGCCGGAGCATCGGCTTGGTCGACGGCGCAGAACGCCCATTGGCTGCCTGCGCTTGCCTGCACCGTAAGGCGTGTGCCACGGCCGATCACGGCGCTGCTGCCGACCCCCAGTTCCAATGTCTGTTCTGCACTGCCGAGCACCACATGGCCGGCGTGCACCACCAGTGTTTCGCTGTGGGGGAAGTCTTCGATCACGGCTTCGCCGCTAAAGGTCACCAGCCCTGCGGACACGCCATCGTCGCCCAGCCAGGCGAGTTGGCGGGTGTCGCCGAAGGGGTCCAGCGTGCTCAAGGCGCCGGCATTAAAAGACGTGGCAACGCGGCTGCCGTCGGCGCGAGCCAACAGCAGGATACAGGGAGATGACATGGGGAATGCTCCGGGAGGAAAGTCAGCCGATCGCCTGGGTGATCAGGGCAAAAGGGAGTACGCCGTGGCTGGCCCGGGGCGGTGTGCCCAGTGCCATCTGCGCGACGGTGTCGATGTTCTTCAGGCCGGCGCTTTCGAGCCAGTCGCTGAGGCCGCAGGTGACGGGAATGTCGATGCGGACAAAGGCATCCGGCACCTGGGCCAGCAGCACCGCGATCAAGTGCTTGGCCTGATCGATGTTTTCGGCAACCACTGGTCCAATGCAGCGCCCACGACCAAACGGCCGCAGCAGGGCGAAGCCGCGTAGCTGGCCGTCGCGCTCGATGCCCACGGCGTGCTCTACCTGCAGGTCGCGCAGTACCTCACGGCGGTCCAGGCCACTTGCGGCTTTGGCCAGCGCGAGCAGGCTGGGGTGGTCGTCGGCGTGCAGGGTGCGGCAGGTTTCGCCATCGGCCAGTCCCGGCAGGGCGGGCACCAACGCTTGGCCCTGATGCTGTTGCACTCGCCCAAATTCGACGAACCCCTGGCTGGTATACAGCGGGGCCCCGGCGAGGGTGGCGTTGAGGACCGGCGTGCGCGCATCGCAGGCGGCGAGGGCTTTTTCCATCAAGCGACGGCCGATGCCCTGGCCCTGGTAGTCATTGCTCACGATCACCAGACCGATGGTGGCGTAGTCGCCCTGGGGGCAGGTGAAGGCGCTGCCGATCAGACGCTCGCCATCCATCACCACGAAACCGTCGCTGACACGTTGCAACATGGCCCAGTCTTCCAGGCGGTGGGGCCATTTGAGTTGCACCGACAAGGCATGGGCGGCCGGCAGGTCGGCCGCGGTCATCGGGCGGTATACATAAGCAGGGTGTGGCAGGGCGGACATGGCGAGCCTCCATAGAGCGTATTGTTCAGCACGAGGATGCTTGTATCCCACCTGTTTTAGAGGCTGGCAAGTGGGTCGGGAATATTCGGCAGATTCCTTGGGCTGTGTCTTGCGCGGCCACAGTTACTACTTAATTGGGGTAGGGGAGCAGCAGCAAATGCCAAGGGTGTTTTCCGGGTACATCTCCATCGCGCGGTCACGGCCATGCAAGCAATCCCGGCCAGCCACACTTTCTGCCGCCCCCACCCCCGTCCTTAAGCCTTTCTGCCCCCAGAAGCCCCCTAAAAGCGCACAAACACAGGCCCTGCCCAAGCCTGGCGCGCACCGCAAAGTCTGCTGAGCCCGGCCACCAAAACGGTGGTTTGTATTGAGCGAAGGTCTTTTTAGACGGCATATGCTGATTTCACAGTGGTGTAATGAACCTGTGCTGCAACGAGGCGGAGCCGCCGCCAGGGCAGTGAACGCTTGTCACACTCAACGAACTTCAGGACCGCACTCCATGAGCTTTCTTCGTCCCAAATTCATTACGTTCGACTGCTACGGTACGCTGACCAACTTTCATATGGGCACCATGACCCGCGAGCTCTTCGCCGATCGCATCACCCCTGAGCAGATGGACCAATTCGTCAAGGACTTCTCGGCCTACCGCCTCGACCAGGTCATGGGCGACTGGCGCCCCTACGACGAAATTCTCAAGACCGCCCTGGCCCGTACCTGCAAGCGCTGGGGTATCGAGTATCGCGAGGAAGGCCAGCTGTATTACGACGCTGTGCCGACTTGGGGCCCCCACGCGGACGTGCCGGCCGGCCTGTCGAAGATTGCCGACAAGATTCCCCTGGTGATCTTCTCCAATGCCAGCGACAGCCAGATCATGTCCAACGTCGACAAGCTCGGCGCGCCATTCCACAAAGTATTCACTGCCGAACAGGCCCAGGCCTACAAGCCGCGCCTGGCCGCCTTCGAATTCATGCTCGATAACCTGGGTTGCGGCCCGGACGACATCTTGCATGTGTCTTCCAGCTTCCGTTATGACCTGATGCCGGCCCATGACATGAAGATCAAAAACAAGGCGTTCGTTGCCCGTGGCCACGAAGTGCCAGGCAATGCGTTTTACGGTTACCAGCAGATCACCGATATCGGTGGGCTGCCAGCGTTGGTCGGTCTGTAACAGCACACCAAGGGGTAAAGCATGGGCAGTGAATCCTATTGGCTCGACACCGCACCGGCGTTCACCGGTGCCCAACTGGGCAGCTTGCCCGGGCAGGTCGATGTGGCTGTGGTCGGTGGTGGCTTCACTGGCCTGGCGGCGGCGCGTGCGTTGGCGAGCAAAGGGGCGAGTGTGGTGGTGCTCGACGCCGGCCGTGTGATCGGCGAGGCCTCGGGGCGCAACGGTGGCCAATGCAACACCGGCGTGGCCCAGGATTATGCCGGGCTGCACGCCAGCCTCGGTGCCGCCAAGGCGCGCGCCTATTACCAGGCCTATGAAAGCGCGGTGCAGACCGTCGTTTCGTTGGTTGAGCAGGAAGGGATTGCCTGCGACCTGGTGCGCAACGGCAAGCTCAAGCTGGCGGCCAAGCCCCTGCATTACGAAGGCCTGGCCCGCACCTGTGAGCTGATCCGCCAGGAGGTGGATGCCGATGTCGCGTTGCTCAGCGCCGAACAGACCCGTGCCGAAGTCCACTCGACCCAGTTCCACGGCGGCTTGCTGCAGCGCAACGGCGTGCAGATGCATGTCGGTCGCTTCGGGGTGGGCCTGGCCGAGGCGGCCGCGCGGCGCGGCGCGATGATCTACGAGCACACTGCCGTCAAGGACTGGAAGGCCCAGGCCGGTGGCTATCAGGTCAACACCGCCAAAGGCTCGCTGCACGCCGGGCAAGTGCTGCTGGCCACCGGCGCCTGCCAGCATGGTGACCTCGGTTGGTACCGTCGGCGCATTGTGCCGGTGGGCAGTTTTGTCATCGTCACCGAAGTCTTGCCCCAAGCGTTGATCGATCAATTGCTGCCGCTGCGCCGCGCCTATGTGACCAGCCGCATGATCGGCAACTATTTTCGCCTGACCCCGGACAACCGCCTGCTGTTTGGCGGGCGTGCCCGGTTTGCCATGTCTGACAGCGTCTCCGACGCCAAGAGCGGCAAGGTGCTGCAGGCGGCGATGCTGAACATGTTCCCGCAGTTGGCGCACGTGAAGATCGACTACTGCTGGGGCGGCCTGGTGGACATGACGTCCGACCGCCTGCCCCGCGCCGGCCAGCATGGCGGCGTGTTCCATTCCATGGGCTACAGCGGCCATGGCGTGCAGATGTCGGTGCACATGGGCCAGGTCATGGCTGACGTCATGGCGGGCAACGCGGCGGCCAATCCGTGGGGTGAACTGGAATGGCCGGCGATTCCCGGGCATTTCGGCAAACCCTGGTTCCTGCCGTTCGTGGGCGCCTATTACCGTTTCCAGGACTATTTGCACTGAGTTGCCGTTGTTGCGTGACCGTCGTTTGCGTTTCCAGGACGCTCCGGACATCCGTGAGCACTCGATTCTTCCGATTATCGACAGGTAGCCTTGCTATGACTGACAACAAAAACACACCCGAGCTCATCTCCGGCCAGGAAAGCCTGCGGGTGTTCGAAAGTCTCAACCGTGGCATGTCGCGCCGCAATGCCCTGCAAATGCTCGGCGTTGCAGGTGTCGCCGCCGCTGGCGCGGGCAGCCTGTTCGGCGCCGCCGGCAAATTGTTCGCCGATGAAGCGGCCACCGAGGGCAAAGGCAAGCCGGGCGGCAAGATCCGCGTGGCCGGCATGTCCAGCTCCACCGCCGACACCCTCGACCCGGCCAAGGGCGCGCTGTCCACCGACTATGCACGCCACTACATGTTCTACAACGGCCTGACCCGTTTCGATAAGCACCTGGTGCCGCAACTGGAACTGGCTGAGCGCATCGACAATACCGACGCCACGGTGTGGACCATCACCCTGCGCAAAGACGTGACCTTTCACAACGGTAAGGCCCTGACCGCCGCCGACGTGGTGTTCTCCCTGAACCGCCACAAAGACCCGCTGACCGGCTCCAAAGTCATGCCGCTGATGGAGCAGTTCGCCGAGATCAAGGCCAGCGGGCCGAACGAGGTGCAAATTCGCCTTAGCGCGCCCAACGCCGAGTTGCCGTCGATCCTCGCCGTGTCGCACTTGTTGATCGTTCCCGAGGGCACCACCGACTTCAACAAAGGCATCGGCACCGGCCCGTTCACTGTCGGTGAGTTCAAGCCGGGTGTGCGCTCGATTGCCGTGCGCAACAAGAACTACTGGAAACCGGGCTTGCCGTACCTCGACGAGATCGAGTTCATTGCCATCGCCGACGAGCCATCGCGGGTCAACGCGTTGCTGTCGGGCGACGTGCACATGATCAACGAGGTCAACCCGCGTTCCACCACGCGCATCGCCGCAAGTACCAAGCACCGGGTCGTGGATGCGCCGTCGGGCAACTACACTGACTTGATCATTCGCCAGGACCAGTTACCCGGCAAAAGCCCGGAATTCACCCAGGCCATGAAGCTGCTGCTCGACCGTGAGCAGGTCAAGTCTGCGGTGTTCCGTGGGTTTGCCGTGGTGGGCAACGACCACCCGATCGCGCCAGGTTCACGTTACTTCAACGCCGACTTGCCGCAGACGGTCTACGACCCGGAAAAAGCCAGGTTCCTGCTGAAGAAAGCCGGCATGGAAAGCATCACCATGCCGGTCATGGCATCGCCTGCCGCCACCGGTTCGGTGGACATCGCCGTGCTGTTGCAGCAATCGGCGAAACAGGCCGGGCTCAAGCTGGACGTGAACCGCCTGCCGAGCGACGGCTACTGGTCCAACCACTGGATGAAGCACCCGTTGAGCTTCGGCAACATCAACCCTCGGCCGAATGCCGACGTGATGTTCTCGCAGTTCTTCCAGTCCAAGGCGCCGTGGAACGAATCCGGCTGGCAGAACGATCAGTTCGACCAGCTGTTGATGCTGGCCCGTGGCGAAACCGATGACGCCAAGCGCGCCAAAATGTATGGCGACATGCAGACCCTGGTGCACGACCACTGCGGTATCGGCGTGCCGGTGTTCATCAGCAACATTGACGGCGTGGACCAGCGCGTCAAGGGATACGGCACCAACCCGCTGGGCGGTTTCATGGGCTACATGTTTGCCGAGCAGGTGTGGTTGGACGCGTGAGGAGGGCAGTGCGATGAATGGCAATACACTGTGGTTGATCGCCCGGCGTTTCGGCGCCGGGGCCGTGACCTTGTTGATCGTGTCCATGGTCGTGTTTGCGATCACGGCGGTGCTGCCGGGGGACGCGGCGCAGCAATCCCTCGGCCAGTTCGCGACCCCTGAGCAGGTGGCGGCACTGCGCCTGAAGCTGGGGCTGGACCAGCCCGGTGTGTTGCGTTACCTGCACTGGTTGATGAGCCTGCTCACCGGCGACCTGGGCGTGTCAGTGTCCAACGCCATGCCGGTGGGTGAACTGATGGCAGGCCGGGTGCCCAACACCCTGATGCTGGCGGGCGCCACGGCGCTGGTCTCGGTGCCGGTGGCACTGGTACTGGGTATCGGCTCGGCGATGGGCCGTGGCGGGCGCATCGACAGTTGCCTGAGCTTCATTACCCTGGCGATGGTCGCGGTGCCGGAGTTTCTGGTGGCCACCCTGGCGGTGCTGATTTTCGCGGTCAACCTCGGCTGGTTGTCGGCACTGTCTTACGCCAGCGACATCACCTCACCGCTGCAATTCATGCGTACCTATGCCTTGCCGGTGATGACGCTGTGCTGCGTGATCGTCGCGCAAATGGCCCGCATGACCCGCGCCGCGGTGATCGACCAGCTCGACAGCCCCTACGTGGAAATGGCCCGACTCAAAGGCGTCAGCCCCATTCGCATTGTGCTGCGCCATGCCCTGCCCAATGCGATCGGGCCGATCGCCAATGCCATCGCCCTCAGCCTGTCGTACCTGCTGGGCGGGGTGGTGATCGTCGAAACCATCTTCAATTATCCCGGCATTGCCAGCTTGATGGTCGATGCCGTGACCAACCGTGACATGGCGCTGGTACAAGCGTGCACCATGTTGTTCTGCGCGGCCTACCTGGGGTTGGTGCTGATCGCCGACCTGTGCGCAATCCTGTCCAATCCGAGGCTGAGAAACCAATGAACCCGCTCATTGCGAAATCCAAGCCTGTGTCTTCCGCGCTGGCCCTTGCCAAGGTTTCCAGCGGCCCGTCCTGGTTGGGGCTGGTGGGCGCCGTGGTGTGCGTCGTCTGGTTGCTGGTCGCGCTGTTCGGCCCCTGGCTGGCGCCACACCCGGTGGGTGAAGTGGTGTCCGATAACATCTTCGAAGGCTTCAGCCTCACTCATCCGTTCGGCACCGACTACCTGGGGCGTGACATGCTCAGCCGGGTATTGGTAGGCGCGCGATTCACCGTCGGGCTGGCGCTGGTGGCGGCGCTGTTGGCCAGCACCTTCGGCACCGGGTGTGCGCTGCTGTCAGTGGTCTCGCCCAAGTGGCTGGACGAGATCATCAGCCGCATCATGGATGCCTTTATCTCGATCCCAAGCAAAATGCTTGCGCTGATCATGGTCTCGGCGTTTGGCTCGTCAGTGACGCTGCTGATCTGCACGGCGGTTATCAGTTATATCCCAGGCTCGTTCCGTGTCGCCCGCAGCATGGCGGTCAATATCGAGGCCCTGGAGTACGTGCAGGTTGCGCGCACTCGCGGCGAAGGCCGGTTGTACGTGGCGTGCATGGAAATCCTGCCGAATATGCTCAACCCGGTATTGACCGACCTGGGCCTGCGGTTCGGCTACATCGTGCTGTTGCTCAGCGGCATGAGTTTTCTCGGCCTCGGCGTACAACCGCCAGACGCCGACCTCGGCTCGCTGGTGCGCGAAAACATCGGCGGCCTCAATCAGGGTGCGCTGGCCATCATCATTCCGGCGTTGGCCATTGGCACGCTGACCATCGGTGTGAATCTGCTGATTGATTACTTGTCATCACGACGCAGTCGACGCACGGGAGGCCATTGAAATGACCCAATTGATTCGCGTCGAAGACCTGCGTGTCGTTGCTGGAGACGAGCGTGGTGAGGTGGAAATCGTCAAAGGCGTGAGCTTTTCCCTTGAAAAAGGTGAAGTGCTGGCGCTGATTGGCGAGTCCGGCTCGGGCAAGACCACCATCGCCCTGGCGTTGCTCGGCTATGCACGGCGTGGCTGTCGCCTGTCCGGCGGGGTGGTGCAGGTCGGTGAACACGACATGCTCGCCTTGAGCGAAAAACAGCTGCAGGGCCTGCGCGGCAATCGCGTGTCCTATATCGCCCAAAGCGCCGCAGCGGCTTTCAACCCGGCCAAGAAACTCATCGACCAAGTGGTGGAAGGCGCGTTGATCCATGGCCTGGGCACCCGGGTCGAGCTGGAAGCCAAGGCCATCGGCTTGTTTCGCGACCTGGCCCTGCCCAATCCCGAGCGCATTGGCCGGCGCTACCCGCACCAAGTCTCCGGCGGGCAACTGCAGCGGGTGATGGCGGCGATGGCGCTGATCAGCGACCCGGTGCTGGTCGTACTCGACGAGCCGACCACGGCCCTGGACGTGACTACCCAGATCGACGTGCTGCGCGCGTTCAAGCGCGTGGTGCGTGAGCGTGGCGCCACGGCGGTGTATGTGTCCCACGACCTGGCGGTGGTCGCGCAAATGGCCGACCAGATCGTGGTGCTCAACGCTGGGCAAATCCTCGAACAGAGCGCCACCGCGCCGCTGCTCAAGACCCCTGCCCACGAATACACCCGCAGCCTGCTGGCTGCTGCGCGGCCAGACACCACCATCCGCCCGCCCAGCGGGATTGCCGAAGACGTGCCGCTGCTGAACATCAGCGGCCTCACCGCCGGCTACGGCAACAAGAACATGCAAGGCATGCCGGCGATTCGGGTGCTGGAAGATATCGACCTGACCGTGCGTCGTGGCCAGGCCATCGGTGTGATCGGTGAGTCGGGCTCCGGCAAGTCCACCTTGGCGCGTGTGGTCGCGGGGCTGCTGACCCCGGCCCTGGGGGGGCTGACGTTCGATGGCCAGCCGCTGGGCGGCCACCTGTCTGAGCGCACGCCGGAGCAGTTCCGGCGGATCCAGATGGTGTTCCAGAACGCCGACACCGCGCTTAACCCGATGCACAGCGTGGCGACCATCCTCAGCCGCCCGCTGAAGATGTATTTCGGCCTCAAGGGCGCTGCCTTGAAGGCGCGCGTCGGTGAGTTGCTGGACCTGGTGCGCCTGCCGCGCACCCTGGCTGAACGTCGTCCCAACGAGCTGTCCGGCGGGCAAAAGCAGCGGGTCAACCTGGCCCGCGCGCTGGCGGCCAAGCCCGACCTGATCCTGTGCGATGAAGTGACCTCGGCCCTCGACACGGTGGTGGGCGCGGCGATCCTCGAACTGCTGCGGGACCTGCGCCAGCAACTGGGGGTGTCGTACCTGTTTATCAGTCATGACATCTCCACCGTGCGTGCGTTGTGCGATGACATTGTGGTGATGTACAGCGGCCACAAGGTGCAGGCCGGCAACCGCCAGTCGTTTGCCGAGCCACCGTTCCACCCCTACACCGACCTGCTGATTCACTCGGTGCCCGAGTTGCGCCAGGGCTGGCTGGAAACCTGTGGCACCACGTGTGAAACGCTGCCAGCGATTGGCGAGCGGGCCAATGTGCCGGAGCTGTGCACCTTCCTCAATCGCTGCCCGGTACGCGTCGACGGCCTGTGCAACCGCACTGCGCCGAGTCGCCGAGCCCTCGACGACGGCGGTGAAATCCTTTGCCACCACGACAGCGCCCAGTTGCTGAATACCCAGCGGGGCGTCACCACCACCAGCTTGGGAGCCTATGCATGAAGGGGCGTTTTGTGAGGTTGGCCGAACAGGGCCGGCCGACGGTCAGCCTGACCGTGGATGGTGCAGCCATCGAGGCCTTGCAGGGCGACACCTTGATGGTGGCGCTGCTGACCCAGGGCCATGCACTGCGCCAGTCGGAATTCGACAGCGGGCGCCGCGCCGGTTTCTGCCTGATGGGCGCGTGCCAGGACTGCTGGGTATGGACCCGCAGCGGTGAACGCCTGCGTGCCTGCTCCAATGAAGTCCGTGACGGGCTGGACATCGTTACCACACAACCGGAGGCGACATGGCCACTGCACGGGTAGTTATTGTGGGCGCCGGGCCTGCCGGGGTGCGCTGCGCCGAAACCCTGTTGGCGGCGGGTATCAAGCCGATCCTGATTGATGAAAATCGCCGTGACGGTGGCCAGATCTACCGCCGCCAGCCCGACGGGTTCACCCGCGACTACACCACCCTGTACGGCAGCGAGGCTGCCAAGGCCCAGGACCTGCACCAGAGTTTCGATCGCCTGCGCGGCGCCATTGACTACCGCCCCGACACCCTGGTGTGGAACCTCACGCCGGGGCAACTGTGCTGCGTGAGCCAGGGCCGCCATACCACCGTGGAGTATGACGCGCTGATCCTGTGCACCGGCGCCACCGACCGCTTGATGCCCGTCGAGGGTTGGCAACTGGCGGGCACCTATAGCTTGGGCGGGGCGCAGATCGCCTTGAAAAACCAGGCCGTGTCCATCGGTCATCGGGTGGTGTTCATGGGCAGCGGGCCGTTGCTGTACCTGGTTGCCAGCCAATACGTGAAGGCCGGCGCCGAGGTAGCGGCCGTGCTCGATACCTCGCCACTGAGCCTGCGCCTGAAAGCCATGCCCAAACTGTTGGCGCGGCCTGGCGTGCTGTTCACCGGGATCAAGCTGCTGGCGCAACTGTACCGCGCCAAGGTGGCGGTGCACCTGGGGATCAAGCCGCTGCAAGTCATGGGCGACGCCGCCAAGGGTGTGATGGGCGTGCGGTTCACCACGGGCAGTGGGCGGGTGGTCACGGTGCAGGCGGACGCCGTTGCGCTGGGTTATCACCTGCGCCCCGAGACGCAATTGGGCGATCTGGCCGGGTGCGCCATGGCGTTTGATCAAGCCTCCAGCCAATGGTGGCTGGCCACCGATGACGCCGGACGCACCTCGGTGAAGGGCGTGTATGCAGCCGGTGACGGTTCGAAGATTCGCGGCGCGGATGCCGCCGAGCACGCCGGGCGCCTGGTGGCGTTGGCACTGCTGGAAGACCAGCAACAACCGGTGGACACCGGCTTGCGTGATGAACAACAACAGGCCTTGGCAGTGATGGACCAGTTCCGCCTCGGCCTGGCCCAGGCGTTCCCTTGGCCCAGTGAACAGGCCAGGGCCCTGCCAGACAGCGCCATCGTGTGCCGCTGCGAGATGATCAGCGCCGGCGAGTTGCGCCGCACCGTGAAGGAGAAGGGCGCCTGCGAGGTCAATCGCGCCAAGGCGTTCAGCCGCGTGGGCATGGGCCGTTGCCAGGGGCGTTATTGCTCCCAGGCCGGGGCTGAAGTGATCGCCGCCGCTGCCGGCGTGCAGGTCCAGGAGGTGGGGCGCCAGCGCGGCCAGGCGCCGGTCAAACCCTTGTCGATGCTGATCACCGAGGAGGTGCCTTCATGAGTGTACAAAAAGCCGATGTAGTGATTGTCGGTGGCGGCGTGATGGGCTCGGCCACCGCGTTTTTTCTGCGGCGTCGCGGGCTGTCGGTGATCCTGCTGGAGCGCGACCAGATCGGCCAGTACGCCAGTGGCGTCAACTTCGGCAACGTGCGCCGGCAAGGGCGCTTCCTTGGTCAACTGGCCCTGGCCAACCGCTCCTGGGCGCTGTGGAAGCGCCTGCCGGAACTGATCGATGATGACCTGGAGTTCATTCCCAGTGGCCACATGCGCGTGTGTTATCGCGAAGATGAAATCGCCGAGCTGGAAGCCTACGCGGCCGCGCCGGAAGCTGAACAGCTGGACCTGAAAATTTATCGTGGCGCCGAGCTGCATCAACGCTTCGGCTTCCTCGGCCCGGACGTCAAGGGCGGCTCCTATGCGCCCCACGATGGCCACGCCAACCCGCGCCTGGCCGCACCGGCCTTTGCCCGGGCTGCACGACGCCTGGGGGCGCAAATTGAAGAGCGCACTGAAGTCGCCGAGGTGCAGAAGGTCGGCGCTGACTTTCAGGTCTCCACCACCGACGGCCGCCAGTTCCACGCCGCGCAACTGTTGATCACCGCCGGCGCCTGGGGTCAGAAACTCTCGGCGCAGTTCGGTGAACCGGTACCGCTGGACACCCACGGCCCGCAAATGGCGGTGACCGAGCCGGTGCCCTATGCATTGCCGACCGTGATCGGCGTCTACACCAAGATCCCGGAAGAAGTGATCTACTTCCGTCAGATTCCCCGGGGCAATATCGTCATCGGCGGCGGTTACCGCAGCAAGCCCGACATGCTCAACCGCCGCGCCTATGTGGAACCGCGCAGCATCCTCAACCAGGTCAGCCAGATGCGCCGCCTGCTGCCGGGCGTGGGTAACCTGAATATCATCCGCGTGTGGAGCGGCATCGAAGGCTACCTGCCGGACTCGCTGCCGGTGATGGGCGCCAGCGGCACCGTCGACGGCCTGTTTTATGCCTTCGGTTTTTGCGGCCACGGCTTCCAGCTCGGCCCGGGCGTCGGCGATGTGATGGCCGAACTGCTTGGCACCGGGAGCACCAGTACCCCGATCGAACCGTTCTCCATCACCCGGTTCGCCCCACCTGCCGAGCAACGGAGCCAAGCCTCATGAAACCCCGGGTTCTCGAGATTCTCAAACAGCTGATGGCTTTCGACACCGTGTCGTCGGAATCCAACCTGGCCCTGATCGACTACGTGCGCGACCTGCTGCTGACCAAAGGCATCGAGTCGCTGATCGTCAAAGACCAGAGCGGCAAGAAGGCCAACCTGTTCGCCAGCACCGGGCCCAAGGAGCAGCCCGGGGTGTTGCTGTCCGGGCACACCGACGTGGTGCCGGCAGCGGGGCAGGCCTGGACCTTTCCCGCCTTCGCCGCCACCGTGCAGGATGGGCGCATCTATGGGCGCGGCAGTTGCGACATGAAGGGCTTTATCGCCCTGGCCATCGACGCCATGCTGGATGCCGCCGACCACCGCCTGAACCGCCCGCTGCAACTGGCCCTGTCCCATGACGAAGAGATCGGTTGCGTCGGCGTACGGCGCCTGCTCGACGTGCTGCACCTGGCGCCGGTGCGGCCGTTTCTGTGCGTGATCGGAGAACCCACCAACATGCAGTTTGTGCTGGGCCACAAGGGCAAGGGCTCTTACCGCACGTATTGCCGGGGCCAGGAAGCCCATTCTTCCTTGGCGCCACGCTCGGTCAATGCGATTCATGTGGCGTGCGACTTTATCGCTGCCCTGCGCGATAGCCAGCAGCAACTGCAACGCCACGGCGCACAGGACAGCGACTACGACGTGCCCTATAGCACCGTGCATGTAGGGCAGATTGTCGGCGGCAAGGCGCTGAATATCGTACCTAACCTGTGCACCCTGGATTTCGAAGTGCGCAACCTGCCGGCCGACGATCTGGACCTATTTCTGGAGCAGATGCGTGAGCGCGCTGAAGTGATCGTGCGCGAGGCACAGAAGTTGTCCAGCGTGGCGGCCATCGAAATCGAAACCGTCAATGTGTATCCCGGCCTCGACACCCACCCCAGCGTCGAAGCCGTACGTTTTCTCAAGCAATTCGCCGCGCCAGGCACCGGCACTTCCAAGGTCTCGTTCGGTACCGAGGGCGGCCTGTTCAAGCAGCGCCTGGATGTGCCGGTGGTGGTGTGCGGGCCGGGTTCGATCGAGCAGGCGCACAAGCCCGACGAGTTTATCGAGATCAGCCAAATGGACGCCGGAGAGCGCTTTTTGCAAGGTTTGCTGGGTTCGCTTACGGCCTAGCAGAGCCTGCCGTCCTGGGGGCAATTTCAGCACGGGACGCTGCTGAAGCTGCGCTTTCGGCATCCTGATTCGCGGCACCTCCCTAGACTGGAGCGTGTCTCGGATCAGGACTCGACCATGCTCAATAATCGCTTGCAAGACCCCAGCCTCCTGGCTGAACTCGCCTATGTGGATGGCCAGTGGATCGCTGCCGACAGCGGCGCCACCCTGGACATCCGCGACCCCGCCACCGGCCACCTGCTGGCGCGGGTGCCGGCCATGGACGCCGTGGATACCCACCGCGCCATCGCCGCCGCCGAACGAGCCTGGCCCGCCTGGCGCGCACGCCCGGCAGCAGAGCGTGCGGCACTGCTGGAACGTTGGTTCCAGGCCATGCTCGACAACCTCGATGACCTGGCGCTGATCATGACCTGGGAACAGGGCAAGCCGCTCGCTGAAGCCAAGGGCGAGATTCGCTACGGTGCCGGTTTCGTCAAATGGTTCGCCGAGGAAGCGCGCCGGGTCTATGGCGAAACCATGCCGGCGCCCAGCGGCGACCGACGCCTGCTGACCCTCAAGCAGCCGGTGGGCGTGTGCGCGGCCATCACGCCGTGGAACTTCCCCAACGCGATGATCACCCGCAAATGCGCGCCGGCGCTTGCCGCTGGTTGTCCGATCATCGTCAAGCCGTCGGACCTTACCCCGTTGTCGGCATTGGCCCTGGCGGTGTTGGCTGAGCGAGTCGGCATTCCGGCCGGGGTGTTCAACGTGATCACCGGGTTGCCTGCCGGCATCGGCGAGGCGCTGACCGGCAACCCGGCGGTGCGCAAGATCTCCTTTACCGGTTCCACCGCCGTTGGCCGCTTGCTGATGCGCCAGAGCGCCGAGCACATCAAGCGCCTGAGCCTGGAGCTGGGCGGCAATGCGCCGTTTGTCGTATTTGACGACGCCGACCTGGAGCAGGCCGTGGCCGGGGTGATGCTCAGCAAGTTCCGCAATGCCGGGCAAACCTGCGTGTGCGCCAACCGCATCCTGGTACAGGCCGGTATCTACGCGCGTTTCGCCGCGCGCCTGGTGGAGGAGGTGAGCAAGCTCAAGGTCGGTAACGGTCTGGAGGAGGGCGTGACCATCGGCCCGCTGATCAACCCGGCGGCGGTGAACAAGGTCGCACGGCATATCGACGATGCCCTGAGCCAGGGCGCGAAGCTGTTGTGTGGCGCGATCCCCGCGGGTGACAGCCAGTTTGTGCAGCCCACGGTGCTGGGTGACACCCACGCCGGCATGTTGCTGGCCAATGAAGAAACCTTCGGCCCGGTGGCCCCGCTGATGCGCTTTACGGATGAAGCCGAGGCGCTGGCCCTGGCCAACGCCACGCCGTATGGCCTGGGCGCCTACTATTTCACCCAGGACCTGCAGCGCTCGTGGCGTTTTGGCGAGGCGTTGGAGTTTGGCATGGTCGGGCTCAATACCGGGATCATCTCCATGGAAGTGGCGCCGTTTGGCGGTATCAAACAATCGGGCCTGGGGCGCGAGGGCAGCAAGTACGGCCTGGACGAATACCTTGAAGTCAAAGCCTTCCATATCGGCGGCTTGAACTGAATTTTTGCGAGGCACGCACCATGAGCAAGGCATTCAGAATCGCCGCGATTGCCGGCGATGGCATTGGCAAGGAAGTGCTGCCCGAAGGGCTGCGGGTACTGGAACGGGCGGCCAGTCTCTGGAACTTGAACCTGAGCATCGAGGTGCTCGACTGGGCTCACTGCGATTACTACCTGGAGCACGGGCAGATGATGCCTGAGGACTGGTTTGAGCAGCTCAAGGGCTTTGACGCGATTTACTTCGGCGCCGTGGGCTGGCCGGACAAGGTGCCCGACCATATTTCCCTGTGGGGCTCGTTGCTCAAGTTCCGCCGCGACTTCGACCAGTACGTGAACATTCGCCCGGTGCGGCTGTTCCCTGGGGTGCCGTGCCCCTTGGCGGGGCGCGAGCCGGGGGACATCGATTTTGTGGTGATCCGCGAAAACACCGAGGGCGAATATTCGTCAGTGGGCGGCAAGATGTTCGAGGGCACCGAGCATGAATTCGTGCTGCAGGAGTCGGTATTCACCCGGCGCGGCGTCGACCGCATCCTCAAGTTTGCCTTCGCCCTGGCCCAGTCCCGCCCGCGCAAGAAGCTCACGGCGGCGACCAAGTCCAACGGCATTTCCATCAGCATGCCCTACTGGGATGAGCGCACCGCATTGATGGCCGCCAACTACCCCGAAGTGAGCTGGGACAAGCAGCACATCGACATCCTGTGTGCGCGGTTTGTGCTGCAACCGGACCGGTTTGATGTGGTGGTGGCGTCAAACCTGTTCGGCGACATCCTCTCCGACCTCGGGCCGGCGTGCGCCGGGACGATCGGTATTGCGCCGTCGGCCAACCTCGACCCCGAGCGGCGCTTTCCGTCATTGTTCGAGCCGGTGCACGGTTCGGCGCCGGATATTTATGGGCAGAACATTGCGAATCCCATCGCGATGATCTGGTCGGGGGCGTTGATGCTGGATTTCCTTGGCAATGGGGATGAGCGGTATCGGGCGGCCCACGACGGGATCCTGCGGGGGATTGAGGCGGTCATTGCCGAGGGCATGGTGACGCCAGATCTGGGCGGGAAGGGCTCTACTCAGGATGTCGGGCTGGCGATTGCCCAGAGGCTTCAGATCTAAAGCGAGCAGGCTCAAAAATGTGGGAGCGGGCTGGCTCGCGAATGCAGGGGTTCAGTTGAAATATCTCAGGCTGACACCCCGCATTCGGTTGATCCGGCGCCGGGGCACGGTGTCGCAGAGTTACACAGGTTTTCTGTGGGAGCTGTCGAGCTTCAGCGAGGCTGCGATGAGGTCGGCACAGTCGACATCGATGTTGCCTGACCCACCGCTATCGCGGCCTCGCTGAAGCTCGACGGCTCCCACATTTGATCTTTGTCAGCCGCCAAATTGCAGGGTGCCAGCCTGGCCATCAGCGCGCGGGCGCCTGATTGCATCAGTTACACAGGTTTTCTGTGGGAGCTGTCGAGCTTCAGCGAGGCTGCGATGACGTCGGCACAGTCGACATCGATGTTGCCTGACCCACCGCTATCGCGGCCTCGCTAAGGCTCGACGGCTCCCACATTTGGATCTGCATGCATCAATAACCCTTACGCCGATGAGCGATCGTTCCCACGTTCTACGTGGGAATGCATCCCGTGACGCTCCGCGTCACCACTGCGCAAGCCTTGAACCGTGCGTTGCCCGTTGGACGCAGAGCGTCCGGGGCGGCATTCCCACGCAGCGCGTCGGAACGATCATATCAAGACCGTTCTCTCACATTTGGATCTCCACGCATCAATAACCCTTGCGCCGATCCACCTCACCCACCATCTGTTCCCCACGTTCATACCGCCGGATATTCTCCAGCAACACCCCAAACGCGCTCGCCGGTTGGGTCATGGCTGCGATATGGGGCGTCAGTACAATCTGCGGGTGATCCCAGAATGGATGATCCGCTGGCGCAGGTTCCTCCTGCAGCACGTCCAGCACTGCACCGCTCAGTTGCCCACTGCCCAATGCCTCCAGCAAGTCTTCTTCCACCAGGTGCCCGCCACGGCCCATGTTGATCAGCGCCGCCCCACGCGGTAACTGTGCAAACAGCTGCCGGTCGAGAATGCCTTGGGTCTGCTCGGTCAACGGCAGCACACACAACAGAATGTCGCACTGGCCGAGAAACGTCGGCAGTTGGTGTTCACCGGCGTAGCAGTCCACACCTGGCAACTGATGAGCACTGCGCGCCCAGCCCGACAGCGCAAACCCCAACGGCGCCAACGTTGCCAGGATCTGCTGGGCCTGGGTGCCCAGTCCCATCACGCCCACCCTGCGACTCACGGCCGGCTGCAACAGGTGTGCCTGCCAGCAACGCGCGGCTTGCTGCTGGCGGTAGCGCAACATATCGCGGTGCAGGCTGAGCACCGCCCAACTGGCGTACTCGCACATGCCGCGGGTGATGCCGGGGTCGAGCAGGCGCACCACGGGCAGGTCGGGCGGCAAGCGGGAGAGGTCCAGTTGGTCGACCCCGGCCGACAAGGCAAACAGCACTTTCAGGTTGGGCAGTACTTGCTTGAGGTTGTCGGGCGCCTGCCAGGCGGCCAGGTAGTCCACCTCTTCGGCATTACCGATGTCGGGCCAGGCGCGCCATTCGATCTGCGGCGCGTGTTCGGCGAACAGTGCCTGCCAATGTTGGCCGCGCACCGGGTCAGCTTTGTAGAGCAAGGCCATGGGCATTTCCTGCAGGGTTTGGGTAGCCCTCATCATCCCCCAAGCCCGGCGCAGGATCTGTTGAAAGGTGGGGGCAAAACAGTCGATCCGAATTTCTCACGGGCCAAGTTCGGCGTAGTTGGTTGCCCGCAAGCCTTACTCTGAACCACATCGCAACCACTTTCCGGTTGCTGCATTCACGATGGGAACTGCCATGAATAGCAAGGTCGACGAAACCCCTCATTTGCTCCGTCAGCGCGATCAATTCGTGCCCCGTGGCCTGGTGACCGCTCACCCGCTGGTGATCGACCGTGCCCAGGGCGCCGAGTTGTGGGACGTGGATGGCAAGCGTTACCTGGACTTCGTCGGCGGGATCGGCGTGCTGAACATCGGGCATAACCATCCCAAGGTGGTGGCGGCGGTGCAGGCCCAGTTGCAGAAGGTCTCCCACGCCTGCTTCCAGGTGGTGGCCTACCAGCCTTACCTCGACCTGGCACAGCGGCTGTGCGAAATGGTCGGCGGGCAGGAAGCCTATAAGGCCGCGTTTTTCACCTCCGGCGCCGAGGCCGTGGAAAATGCGGTGAAGATCGCCCGCGCCCACACCAATCGCTCGGCGGTGATCGCCTTTCGGGGCGGTTTCCATGGTCGAACCTTGCTTGGCACCACGCTCACCGGCATGAGCCAACCCTACAAACAGAACTTCGGGCCGTTTGCACCGGAGGTGTTCCACACACCGTATCCGAATGCTTATCGCGGGGTGACCAGCGAGCTGGCACTCAAAGCCCTGGATGAACTGCTGGCGACCCAGGTGGCGCCGGAGAGGATCGCGGCCATCATCATCGAGCCGGTGCAGGGCGACGGCGGCTTCCTTGCCGCGCCTGCGGAGTTTCTCCAGGCACTGCGTGCGTTGGCGGACAAGCACGGCATCGTGTTGATCCTGGATGAGATCCAGACCGGTTTCGGCCGTACCGGGACCTGGTTCGGCTACCAGCATGCGGGCATCCAGCCTGACCTGGTCACCGTGGCCAAGAGCCTGGCCGGCGGCTTGCCGTTGTCCGGTGTAGTCGGCAAGGCGCACATCATGGATGCACCGCTGCCTGGCGGCCTGGGCGGCACCTACGGCGGTAATGCGTTGGCGTGCGCGGCGGCACTGGCGGTGATCAGCGCATTCGAGCAGGAGCAACTGCTCGAACGCGGCCAACGGCTGGGCGAACGCCTGCGCCGGGGCCTGCTTGATTTGCAGGCGCGCTACCCGCGTATCGGTGATGTGCGCGGCACCGGCTTCATGTTGGCGATCGAGCTGATCCAGGATGACCCGGCGCGCACGCCGGATGCCGACCTTAACCAACGGCTGATCGATGAAGCCCGCGCCGGCGGGTTGCTGGTGATCAAATGCGGCGTGCATCGCAACGTGCTGCGCTTTCTCGCGCCGTTGGTGACGTCCGAGGCCCAGATCGACGAAGCCTTGGCGATACTCGACGGCGCCTTGGCACGGGTCTTGAACTGAGCCTGTGCTTGTTCAGGGTGGACGGCATCATTGGAGACTTGACCCCACATGGGACTGACAGATTATCGAGCGTTGCTGATCGATTGCGATGAAGTGCTGGTGGACCGCGACTCGGGTGTGTTGGCCGCCCTGCAACCGCTGCTCGACAGCCGTGGCGGGCAGCCGCCCAGGGAGCAGGTGCTGGCCGAGTACAACACGGTGGTCGCGAATCTCTACCCGCGCTTCGCCGAGTTGGGCTTCAGTGGCCTGCTGTGTTTCGCCCACCGCCAACTCGCCGAACGCTGGGGGCTCCACGCCAGTTGGGAGGAGGGCATGAGCTTTGCCCGCAGCGCCGGCAGTTGGGCGCTGTTCGAGGATGCACCGGGGGCTATGCTGTATTTGCGCAAGTTCTATCGGTTACTGGTGCGTGGCGACCGTGACGCAGAGGATCGTGGTGTGTTGTGTGAGCGGCTGGGTATTGCACCGGAAGATTTCATTTCCCTGGCCGATGACCTGCAATGGCTCAGCGAGCAAGCGGAGGAGGTGCAACCGGTGCTGCATGTGACACGACCGTCGGTCGCGGCGCACGGCGTGCTGGACCGCTGTTTGATCGGCCGCCAGCGGCCCCGGCAGCCTTCGCCGTGCGCGGCGGATTACTGCATCAGCAGCATGGCGGATCTGGTGGCTCAGCATCAGCTGTCTTTACGGCGCTGATTTTGCTAGAAGATTGTCTTACAAACGGCAGTCAAGAGGTACGCAATGGAAGGGCAAGTGAAGCTGGACCGGATCGATATCAGTATTCTGGTTGAACTGCAAAAGGACGGCCGGATGACCAATGTCAGCCTCGCCGACGCCGTGGGCTTGTCTGCCAGCCCGTGTTTGCAACGGGTCAAGCGGTTGGAGTCGGCGGGGTATATTTCCAGCTACAAGGCGCACTTGAACCTGGCCAAGATTACCGATTCGGTCACGGTGTTCACCGAGATCACCCTCAGCGACCATAAGCGCGAAGACTTCGCCAAGTTCGAATCCAATATCCGCCTGGTGGACGAAGTGCTCGAATGCCACCTGATCAGTGGTGGTTACGACTACCTGGTGCGCTTCATGACCCGCAGCATCCAGCATTACCAGGAAGTGGTGGAGAGCCTGCTGGACAAGAACATTGGTATCTCCAAGTACTTCAGCTATATCGTCATCAAGTCGCCCGTGCTCAAGGACGGCGTGCCCCTACGCAAACTGCTGCGCCACTGAAGTCGCCTGCACTGCTGATGAAGAGGCAGTGTGGGGGGATTGGCGTTGTACCTGAAATGGACACATCCGTGCCTCGATGCTTCAAGCGTCAGCCAACTGAAACCGATAACCCACCCCATACAATGATTCGATGGGCGTTTCCCCAGGGCACGCCTGCTCCAGCTTGCGTCGCAGATTGCGAATATGGCTGTCCACCGTGCGGTCGGTGACCACGCGGTGGTCGGAGTAGATCTTGTCGAGCAGTTGGTCACGGGAAAATACCCGCCCGGCGGAACGTGCAAAGGTGCTGAGCAGCCTCAGCTCCAGGGGCGTGAGGTCAAGTGCGACACCGTCGAGTGAGGCGCGGTACTGCGTTTCGTCGATCAGCAATCGCTGCCGCGCACTGACCAGCAATTGGGGGCCACGCCGCAGGATGGCCTTGACCCTGGCCACCACCTCGCGGGGGCTGAAAGGCTTGCAGATGTAGTCGTCGGCGCCCAGGTCCAGCCCCAGCAGGCGGTCCACTTCTTCGACGCGGGCGGTGATCATGACGATGGGGACCGAGCTGAACTCGCGTAGGTCCTGGCACACTTGCATACCGTCACGCCCGGGCAGCATCAGGTCGAGCAGGATCAGGCGCGGTGCCTGGGCGCGCACGGTTGGCACCACCTGCAAACCGTTGTCGAGGCACACGGTCGGGTAGCCTGCGGCGATCAGATAATCCTGCATCAATGCGGCCAGCTTCGGTTCGTCTTCAACGATCAGGATCGGGCTTGCGTCGCTCATGGGGTCAGATATTCCTTGGCAGGCGGAGGGTCAGCCAAAGGCCTCCGAGGGGCGAGTGAGCGGCGCTGAGGCTGCCGCCGTGGGCGAGGGCGATGCTTTGACAAATCGCCAGCCCCAGGCCGGCCCCGCCACTGGCACGGTTGCGCGACGACTCGCCGCGATAGAAACGCTCGAACAGGCGCGGCAACTGCTCGGCCGAAACCCCGGGGCCGGAGTCAAGGAAGTCGATGCACACGTCGGCCTGATCCGGGAAGGCGCGGATGCGTATGACGCCCTCCGGATCGGTATAGCGCACCGCGTTTTCCAGCAGGTTGGAAAACAATTGCTGCAAGCGATTGGCATCGGCCAACATTTCCAGAGGCTCAGCCGGCAGGTCCAGTTCGATGCGCAAGCGGCGTGCGTTCAAGCGTTCCTGGAACATCGACACGCTGCTGTTCAGCAGTTGATCCAGCGCACACGCGTGCTTGCGATAGGTCAGCGCGCCCACATCCGCCAGCGAAAGCTCATAGAGGTCATCCACCAGTTTGCTGAGCATGCTGACCTCACCTTGCAAGGACTTCATCGAGCCTTGGTTCAGGGTGCGTACACCGTCTTCGATGGCTTCCAGCTCGCCGCGCAATACCGACAGCGGGGTGCGCAACTCGTGGGACACGTCGGCCATGAATTCGCGTCGCATCTGTTCATTGCGCTCCAGGGTGTAGGCGAGCTGGTTGAAGTCACGGGCCAATTGGCCTACCTCGTCATTGGAGGCCACCGCCACCCGGCTGCTGTAGTCGCCGCTGGCCAGGCGGTGGGTCGCCGCAGCCACCCGTTTGACCGGTTCCAACAGTGTGCGGGCGATCCACCAGGCAATCAGCATTGCCAGCAACAGCGAAAAGGCGCCCATGACCAGGCTGGTGCGTAACTGATATTGCTGGAACCGTTCGCCGCCGGCTTCGGTCACGCTCTGGAACGGGGTCACGGCCAGCCAGCCAACGGTTTCACCGGCCACGACAATCGGGCGTAACAGGGCGTCGTTACCGATATCCGGGTAACCGTTCACGCGTTTCTTGTGTTTATCCAGCAAGGCGATGCGAAACAGGGCGCCCGTCAGGTCCGAGGCCAGGGGCGTGCGCAAGTCGTTCTTCGCCGGATCTTCACCGAGTTCGGGCCGCATGATGTCGAACCAACGGTCCGGCTGGTTGCGCAGGAATTCCCAATTGCCTTCCCGCGCGTAGGCACTGGCCAGGCGCGGCAGCACCGGCGCCATGCGGTCCAGTGCCTGTTCATTGAGATAGCCGAGAAAGCCCCGTCCAAAACTCCAGCTGGTCGCCAAGCCCATGCTCAGGATGACCAGCAGCACGCCGGCCAGTACCGCAATAAACAGCTTGGTGGAGATACTCAACTTCATGGAGGTGGGCCGTCAGCAATGGATTGGACCATTTAGGCCCTGGCGAACAAAAGATTCAACCCGGCCGGGCAATCTTCAATTTTCCTGCACATTTGCCTCGCAGGATGGCGCTGACTCAAGCCATCCCGTCTTGCAGAGGCAGCTATGTCGACGAAAATAATCGCCAAATTCCTGGTCACCGCCGCGGTGCTCCTGTCCTTGATCACTCTGGTCATGCTGGGCGGCTGCTCCGGCGGCGAGCCAGCACCTGCTGCGATCACCCCCCAAGTCTCGGTGATCAGCATAAAACCCCAGAGCCAAGTGCTGACCACCGAGCTTGCGGGCCGCACCCAGGCCTTTATGGTGGCGCAGATTCGTCCGCAGGTCAGTGGCATCGTCCAGCAGCGGTTGTTTGTCGAGGGGGCGGATATCAAGGTCGGGCAAGCGTTGTACCAACTGGACGCGGCGTCCTATACCGCAGCCCTGGCGCAGTCCAGGGCGAGCCTGGCCAAGTACCGCGCCACGTTTAAGTCGGCGCAGGCCACTGCTAAACGCGACGCCGAACTGGTGAAAATCAATGCCATCAGTCAACAGGATAATGAGGACGCGCAGGCGACCTTGCTGACCGCGGCTGCCGACGTGCAAGTTGCCGAGGCGGAAGTCGAAACCGCACGGATCAACCTGGCCTACACGCGTATTACCTCGCCGGTCAGCGGACGGATTGAAACCTCCACCGTGACCCCAGGGGCGCTGGTGGTGGCCAATCAGGACAGCGCATTGACCACGGTGCAGCAACTCGATCCGATCTACGTGGATGTCACCCAGTCGACCACGCAATTGCTGCGGCTCAAGCGTGACCTGGCCAGCGGCGCCTTGCAGTCCAATGGCGAAGGGCAGGCCCGGGTCAGCTTGAAACTGGACGATGGCAGCACCTACAACCAAGAGGGCCGGCTCAAGGTCAGCGGCGTGAGTGTCAGCGAGGGCACGGGCACCGTCACCCTGCGTGCTGAATTCGCCAACCCGGACCACCTGCTGCTACCGGGCATGTACGTACGTGCGGTGCTGGAACAGGCGCGCGATGACCAGGCCATTCTGGTGCCGCAGAAAGCGGTAAACCGCAGCGCCAGTGGTGTGACCACCGCGTTGCTGGTGGTCGACGGCAAGGTCGAACAACGTGAGCTGACCATCGATCGCGCGGTGGGGAATCAGTGGTGGGTCACGGCAGGCCTGCAGCCGGGTGACCAGTTGATCGTCGAAGGCGGGCAAAAAGTCCGTGCCGGCGCCGCCGTTCAAGTGCAGGACGCCAGTGCTCAGGCGGCCACACCCCCCACCCCCGCGAAGGAGGGTTGAACGTGGCGCATTTTTTTATTGATCGACCGATTTTCGCCTGGGTGATCGCCATCGTGATCATGCTCGGTGGCAGCCTGTCCATCAACCAGTTACCGCTGGAGCAATACCCGGACATCGCACCGCCCACGGTCAAGATTTCCGCCACCTACACCGGGGCTTCGGCCAAGACCGTGGAAGACTCGGTGACCCAGGTCATCGAACAGCAGATGAAAGGCCTGGATAACCTGACCTATATGTCGGCCACCAGCAGTTCGGCCGGCAGCGCCAGCATCAGTTTGACCTTTACCGCCGGGACCGACCCGGATGTTGCCCAGATGCAGGTACAGAACAAGCTGCAACAAGCCGAATCGAGATTGCCGCAGTCGGTACAAAGCCAGGGGCTGACCGTGACCAAGGGCGGCTCGGACTTCTTGATGATCGTCGCCCTGGCATCGGATGACCCCAGTGTCACCGGCACCCAGATCGGGGACTACATTTCCACCACCTTGCTGGACTCCATCAGCCGAATAGACGGCGTGGGCGATGTGCAGACGTTGGGATCGGGCTACGCCATGCGCATCTGGCTGGATCCTGCCCTGCTGGAAAAGTACGCGTTGATGCCTTCGGACATCAGCAATGCCCTGGAAGCGCAGAACACTGAAGTTTCCGCGGGGCAGCTCGGCGCGTTGCCGGCGATCAAAGGGCAACAGTTGAACGCCACGATCAGCGCCCGCAGCAAACTGCAGACCGTCGAAGAGTTTCGCAATGTCGTCGTCAAGTCCAGCAGTGATGGGGCTGTCGTTCTGCTGGGCGACGTCGCGACCCTGGAGTTGGGCAGTGAAAGCTACGACATCAGTTCTGCCCTCAACGGCAAACCCGCCGCAGCCATGGGGGTGCAACTGGCGGCTGGTGCCAATGCGCTGAATGTCGGCGAGGCGGTCAAGGCCAAGCTTAAAGAGATGGAACCGTTCTACCCGACGGAAATGCAGCTTAAAAACGTGATTGCCTACGACACCACGCCGTTTGTCAGCCTGTCCATCGAGGAAGTGGTCAAGGCCCTGGGCGAGGCCATCGTGCTGGTGGTGTTGATCATGTTCCTGTTCCTGCAAAGCCTGCGGGCAACGCTGATACCGGCGATTACCGTGCCGGTGGTGCTGTTGGGCACGTTCGGTGTGCTGGCGCTGTTCGGCTATTCGATCAACACCTTGACCATGTTTGCCATGGTCCTGGCGATCGGTTTGCTGGTGGACGACGCCATTGTGGTGGTGGAAAACGTCGAGCGGTTGATGGGCGAGGGGCTGTCGCCCGTGGCTGCCACGCGGCAATCGATGAGTGAAATCAGTAGCGCACTGGTCGGTATCACCCTGGTGCTGAGCGCAGTGTTTATTCCCATGGCGTTTTTCGGTGGTTCCACCGGGATTATCTATCGGCAGTTTTCGGTGACCATTGTCTCGGCCATGGTCCTGTCGGTGTTGGTGGCGATGACCCTGACACCCGCGCTCTGCGCGTCGTTGCTCAAGGCGCGCGACGGCCAGGCGCATACGGCTCAGCGCGGGTTCTTCGGCTGGTTCAACCGCACCTTTGAACGTGCCAGTGCCGGTTATGAGCGCTGGGTGGGGGCGGTGTTGCGGCGTTGGGCGCGCAGTCTGCTGATCTACGGCGTGGTGCTGGTGGTCATGGCGGTGGGCTACATGAGCCTGGCCACGTCGTTTCTGCCGGATGAAGACCAGGGGATCCTCCTGGCACAGATCCAGTTACCGGTCGGCGCGACGGACAGCCGCACACAGGCCGTGATCAAACAGTTCGAAGACTACATCCTGAAACAGCCCGAAGTCGAAGCGATGATCAGCATCAGCGGGCTGGGCATGGGTGGCAATAGCCAGAATACCGCGCGGGCGTTTATCCGCCTCAAGGACTGGACCGAGCGTGGTGGCACCGGCCAGGATGCGGCCGCCATTGCCCAGCGGGCGACCATGGCGCTGTCGAGCATCGGTGACGCGGATGCTTTCGTCATGCAGCCTCCGACCGTGCGCGGCCTGGGCCAGAGCTCAGGGTTCGACCTGCAACTCAAGGACCTCGGTGGCCTGGGCCATGATGCATTAGTGGCGGCCCGCGAGCAGTTCCTGGAGCTGGCCAGAAAAGATCCACGCCTGCTCGGAGTGCGCAGCAACGGCCTGGACGATGCGCCGCAGCTCAAGGTCAGCATTGACGACCGCAAGGCGGGGGCCTTGAGCTTGAGTACCAGTGACATCAACACCACATTGTCGACGGCGCTTGGCGGTACTTACGTAAACGACTTCCTCAACCAGGGCCGGGTGAAAAAAGTCTATGTACAGGGCCAGGCAACCTCGCGCATGCAGGCGGCGGACCTTGATCACTGGTTTGTGCGCAACAGCAACAATGAAATGGTGCCGTTCTCGTCCTTTGCCAGCAGTTCCTGGAGCTATGGCTCGCCATTGCTGGAGCGCTACAACGGCAGCGCCTCCCTGGAAATCGTGGGTGATCCGGCGCCAGGGGTGAGCTCCGGGGATGCGATGAACGCGGTGGAAGCGATCGTCCGGCAATTGCCCCAGGGTATCGGCTACGAGTGGACCGGGCAGTCCTATCAACTGCGCCTGTCGGGATCCCAGGCGCCGCTGCTCTACGGCATCTCCGTGTTGTTTGTATTCCTGTGCCTGGCCGCGCTCTATGAGAGTTGGTCGGTGCCGTTTTCGGTGATCCTGGTGGTGCCCCTGGGGGTGATCGGTGCAGTGCTGGCGACCCGTGTCGCCGGGTTGAGCAACGACGTGTATTTCCAGGTCGGGCTGTTGACCACCGTAGGCCTGGCCGCGAAAAACGCGATCCTGATCGTTGAGTTTGCCAAGCACTTGCAAGAGCAGGGCAACAGCGTGATCGACGCGACGCTGATCGCCGTGCGCCAACGCCTGCGGCCGATCCTGATGACGTCCCTGGCGTTCATGTTCGGCGTGTTGCCGCTGGCCTTGAGTACGGGCGCAGGCTCCGCCGGGCGCCAGGCCATCGGGACCGGGGTGCTGGGCGGCATGTTCAGCGCGACGGTGCTGGGGATTTTCTTTGTGCCGCTGTTTTTCGTGCTGATCCGCCGCCGTTTTGGCCGCGTGCACAGCGCTAACCAATCTGCCCCGACAGGTGATGCATGATCAAGTCACACTGGCCTTTGCTGGCCGCCCTGGTCCTGGGCGGCTGCGTCAACCTGGCACCGCAGTATGAGCGTCCCGATGCACCGGTGTCCGAGCAATGGCTGCCAGCAGCCAGCCTGCCAAAAGGGCAGGCTGGGGTTGATATCAAATGGCAGCAGTTCTTTACCGACAGCCGCCTGGCGCAGTTGCAGGCGTTGGCGCTGGCCAATAACCGCGACTTGCGTCTGGCCAGCCTGAACGTTGAGAAGGCCCAGGCGCAGTACCGCATCAAGCGTGCAGACCTGTTTCCCACTATCGACGCGAGCGTCAGCGGCACCCATAGCCGTACACCGGGGTCGCTGTCCAACTCCGGCGCGGCGGCCACCACTCACGATTACAGCGCTCAATTGGGGCTGAGCAGTTATGAGCTGGACGTGTTTGGCCGGGTTCGCAACCTCCGGGATGAGGCGCTGGAAGACTACCTGGCGCTGACGGAAACCCGGCGCAGCACGCAAATCAGTCTGGTGGCCGAAGTGGCCACGGCCTGGCTGACCCTGGCCGCCGACAACGAACGGCTGCTGCTGGCCCAGGAAACCTTGACCAGCCAGTTGGCCACCTACGACCTGACCCAGCGCAGCTACACCTTGGGCGGCTCCTCCGCGCTGTCCGTGGCGCAAGCCCAGACCACGGTCGAGTCGGCACGGGGCGATGTGGCGTCCTACGAGAGCCAGATCCTGCAGGACCGCAATGCCTTGCGCCTGTTGGTCGGCAGTGATGTGCCCGAGGCGCTCTTGCCGGGGACGCACCTGGAGTCGGCGGCGGTGCTGGTGGAGATTCCGGCGGGCCTGCCCTCCAGCCTGCTGCAACAACGCCCGGACGTGCTCTCGGCCGAACATACGCTCAAGTCTGCCAACATCGATATTGGCGCGGCCCGTGCGGCGTTTTACCCGAGCATCAGCCTGACCGCCAACGCCGGTTCGTCCAGTGCGGCATTGGCCGGCCTGTTCAAGTCCGGCAGCGGTGCCTGGACCTTTGCCCCGAGCATCAGCGTGCCGATTTTTGACGGCGGGAGTAACCGCGCGACCCTGGATTCGGCCAAGGTAGAACGCGAGATTCAGGTGCAGACCTATCAGCAAACCCTGCAGACCGCATTCCGCGAAGTGGCCGATGCGTTGGCGGTGCGCAGCACCCTGGATCGCCGTATCGCCGCGCAACAGGCGCTGACCGACGCCAGCCGCAAAAGCTTCGAACTCTCGGATGCCTTGTATCGGGGCGGGTCGCAAAGCTACCTCGAAGCCCTGGATGCGCAACGCTCGCTCTACAGCGCACAGCAGGACCTGATCACGTTGCGCCTGACCGAGCAGAGTAACCGCATCACGTTGTACAAAGTGCTGGGGGGCGGTTGGAATTAATGGCCCTGCCACGTGCACACATCACCGCAGCGAAGGAACGGCTTGCGCGCATCAAATCAGATGACTTCTTTCAGTGGGGAATAACCATGTGTGCCTTTCGTTCCAGTGTAAGCCGTTGCGTCCAGGTGCTTGCCTGCGCCTGTTTCATCACGCTTTCACCGCCTTCCCGTGCGGATTCCGACGCAGACCCGTGGGAAGGTATCAACCGCCCTGTTTTCTCATTCAACGACACGTTGGATACCTATGCACTGAAACCACTCGCCCAAGCCTATCAATTCGTCACTCCCCGGGTTGCTCAAGACGGCATTCATCATTTTTTCAATAATCTGGGGGAGGTCAAAAATCTGTCCAACCACTTACTTCAAGCCAAGTTTCATAGTGCCGGCGTGGATACGAGTCGCTTTTTGCTCAACAGCACGATTGGCCTGGCGGGGGTGTTTGACGTCGCGACGCCCATGGGGCTGCAACGCAGTGACGAAGACTTCGGTCAAACCCTCGGTTACTGGGGGGTCAGTAGCGGCCCTTACCTGGTACTGCCGCTCCTGGGGCCAAGCACACTGCGCGATGCGCCCGCCATCCTTCCCGATGCCTACGCCAATCCGGTTCGCTACATCGGCGACGTTCCTACCCGTAATAGCCTTTACGGCGTGAGCCTGATCGACGGACGAGCTCAATATCTGACTTCCGAAAAGCTTATGACGGGCGATAAGTACAACTTCATTCGAAGTGTCTATCTGCAAACCCGAGCGTTCAAGATCAAGGGCGGAGCCGTAAAGGACGACTTTTGATCGGCACGTGACCCACTGCGTCGTGACAACCCTGCAGCCGGCTTGTTACACATTGGCAAGCTGGACCTGATCACGACCCTTTGCTTTAGCACTGTACATGGCGCTGTCCGCACGGCGAATGAAAGCGTCAAATGACTCCGATGGCATCCACGCCGCGACGCCGAAGCTACACGTTACCTGACCCGCCTCCTCAAAGGGCAGGGCGCTGACGAGGGCTCGAAGCTTTTCTGCCAGCTGCTTTGTGTCGTGCAGTTCGCTACCCGGGCAGATCAAGGCAAACTCTTCGCCACCCGTCCTGCACAGTAGATCGGTTTTGCGCGTTGCCGAACGTATTCGTGTACACAATGCCTTCAGCACGTTGTCACCGCACTGATGCCCCCAGCTGTCGTTGATGCGTTTGAAGTGATCAACGTCGAACATGATCAGCGATAGAGGCTGGTATTGGCCGTTAGCCTCAATGAGCAGGCGTTCCATCAGCTCTTCGAAGTGCCTGCGGTTATACACGCCCGTCAGGTGGTCGGTCATGTTCAATAAACGCAGGTCTTGGGTGCGCTCTTCAACAAGAAAAAGGGCCCGCGCGCGCTGCGTGATCAGCAAGTACACCATCAACGTCATCAGCAGCGTCAATCCTGTTCCGAACACGGCAATCAGACTGATAAACGATGCGTGACTGTTGGAGCTCAAAAATGTTGAGGTTGGCCGAAACCGCATCAAGTAATTTTGGTCGGCTACTTTCAACAGGCGCTGAGCGTGAAGCGGCGATGGGGCTGCCGGCGATAAGCTCTGATAAATGTTGTCTTCCTGATGCTGTGTGTCGATCAATGACAGCGTCACGTTCAGTCGTTGCAGGCTGGGTAACGGAATGCCTTGTTCCATCAACGAGGCCAAGCGTATTGTCGAGACGATGAAACCCTGCAAACTTTCATCGTTCACTGGCGCCTCGGAGGACTCCTTGAATACGGGCGCGACAAAGAAGACCCCGGCCTGGCCATTGCTCATTTTCAACGGTTCCGACACGACCATTTGATGTGTTTCTCGTGCCTTCTTCAACAAGGCTTCGCGATCCGGGCGGGCGAGGACATCCATGCCAGGTGTAACCTTCACGTCATCGCGCTTGGATAAATAGAGCAAGACCATGTGTTCCGGGCGGCGGGTGAGGGGGGCTTCGGCACGGGTCACTGGATTGATCTCATGATACGCAAAGTCACTCGTCCCATTGAGCAGCGCCTTGGTGCGAAACGCTTGTAGATCCTGCTCGAGAATCCTCGGGACCCAGCCGTACGTTTCGCCCTCTTCGACGAGAGGCGTGACGAACCCCATAAACTCCTTTTCCGTGACATCGTCGGCGTTGATGAAGAAACGCCTGACGGTGTCCAGTTTCAAGTCCTGAACAGTAAACCGCCGCTGCAGGCGGCTGAATCGTTCGTCAACCTCCAGTTGGAACGCAACGGCAACGGTGCGCTGCTCCGACCCGTGGTAAAGAATCAGTACCAAGCTCGTTACGGCCACCCCAGCCAGGCACACAAGAATGCAAAGGGTCACGTCGGATGCTTTAAGGGCGCTCTTACGAAAAGGCATCATTTCGTGTTCCTTACTCATCGCCAAAACGAACTGCAACCCCCTGAAGGGCTTTCTCGATTATCGGCACACCGGCCAATATCTTTATAGATCAGGTGCCGCAATACGGCGTTTATAGAGCAAGCGATAAGCCCACACACCTGCACATTGCCGGTGGCAGGTGATTCAGTCTAGAACTCGGTCACGACAGTTACGCCGGCTGTCTCGAAGCGATCCATGTTCATCAACGCGTCGACGGACTGCTCCAGGCTGATGGTTTTACCCACGAGTTTTTCCGGGGCGAGTTTTCCGCTGGTGATCATCTGGATCATCGCGTCATAACGATGGGCTTGCATGCCGTGGCTGCCGTAGATCTCAAGCTCGTGCGCGATGACCTTGCTCATGGGGATTGCCGGCGTGGCGTGGTCGGCGAGCATCAGCCCTACCTGGACGTGTTTGCCTCGACGGCGCAGGTTGCTGATGGAGTTGAAGCACGTGGTGGGATGGCCCAATGCATCCAGCGATACATGGGCGCCACCCTGGGTGATTTCCAGCACGGCTTCGGTGACGTCCGCAACGCTTTGTGCGTTCACGGTTGCAACGGCGCCGAGCGCGCGCGCCAGCTCGAGCTTTTCCTGCGAGATATCAATGGCGATGACGTTCGCGCCGAGGGCCTGGGCGATCATCACGGCGGACAGGCCCACGCCTCCGCAGCCGTGCACCGCTACCCACTGTCCGGGGCTGACTTTGCCTTGGTCAACGACGGCGCGGAATGACGTGGCGAAGCGGCAGCCCAGGCTCGCAGCAGTCGCGAAGTCCATGCTTGGCGGGAGTGCGACGAGGTTCAGGTCGGCCTGGTGGATACCGACGTACTCCGCAAACGAACCCCAATGAGTGAAGCCCGGTTGAAACTGAGTCGTGCAGACTTGCTGGTTACCGCTGTTGCACTCGGGACACGCGCCACATCCGCCGACAAAGGGCACCGTCACGCGGTCGCCGACCTTCCACCGGGTGATGTCCCTGCCAACCTCCGCCACGATGCCGGCAAGCTCATGCCCGGGAACATGGGGCAGCTGGATGTCCGGATCATGCCCCTTCCAACCGTGCCAGTCGCTGCGGCAAACGCCGGTGCCGCGCACCTGTATGACCACGCCGTGACGCTCGGGCGTCGGGTCTTCGACGTTCATCAGGCGCGGCGGTTGGGAAAAGGCTTCGTAGACAACTGCTTTCATGAAAGTCACCTCTACTTGGATAGACACTGCGCTGTATTCGTTGATCTCGTGCGCGGGGTGGCTCGAATCAGTGCTGATCCATTATCTGCAAACGCGTTGAAATTGCTTTTCAGATTGCGGTTGATAGTGTGCGGCCAATGAAATTAATCTCCATGAGCCGGCCCATCATTGAATGGATCAACCATGCTCGAGCGTTTGGATAAGGTGGACATTGCAATATCAGAGCGACTGCAGCGAGATGGGCGACTGTCGAATGTCAAATTGGCGGAGCAACTTTCCCTCAGCGAAGCGTCCTGTTGGCGCAAACAAAAGCGCCTCGAGGAGTGCGGGGTGATTGAGGGGTATCAAGCCATCCTGAATCGTAGAAAGCTGGGCCTGGGGGTGATGGCTTTTGTTCAGATTTCCTGCAGTGACCACAGTGAAGAAGCCACGGAAAAGTTTGAAAAAATCATCGCGTCAGCGCCCCAGGTACTCAGTTGTCACAATACAACGGGCGAGGCGGATTTTTTACTTCAGGTCGTCGCCAGAGACCTGGACAGCTACAGCAGGTTCGTTGAAAAGGTGCTGAGAAAGCTTCCGGGTGTATTGAGCATCCGCTCGAACCTGTCGCTGCGGGAAATGAAGACCACCCATCGGTTTCCGGTGGCCGAGCTGCTGAGTATCTGAGGGCCTTGTCCAGGCACATTAAGTACCTGACTCAAGGCAGAGCCTTGATCGCCTGGACGACAGCGTTGACGATGGCCTGGGCAATGACCCAGCGTTGAGCCTTCTCCATCATGGGGTTCAGCCATGCAGGCAGGCTGTTGAGCATGGGCAATATTGCCTGCAGTGCACCTTCGCGCAAGGGACCACCCGGTTGCTGGCATAGCTGCCCGACCAGGCTCAGTATTTCTGCCTCATAAGCCTGCCTCAATCGCCGTACGCTGTCTTCCATCGGCGCGTTCAGACAGCGGATGTCCATGGCTGCCAGCTTAAACTGCCCGGCCATGTGTTCATGCAATCGAAGGTGGCCTTCGATCAGTTTTGTCAGACGTTGCGCGGGCGTCAATCTTCGCTTTTTGATCAGCTCAACGTGCGAAAGCAACGTCTGATACAGCTCCATCAACCACTCGAACAACAGCGCTTCCTTGCTTTCTATGTGGTGATAAATCGCGCCCGGCGTTATGCCGACATGAGCCGCCAATTCACGCATGCTGACCTGGCTGAAACTGCGCTCCTGGAACAACTCCAGGGCTCTGCGCTGGAATTCCGAGCGGCTTAGCACAACACACCCGCCGTGCTGTACACACGCAGCCACCCCCGACCGCCCCGGCCTTGGGTCATGTGTCGAGCGCCTGCTGCTTGGCTATTTCCTGGTTGCGCAGAATGAACCGCTGCAGCTTGCCACTCGGTGTCTTGGGCAGTTGTTCGACGAACTCGATTTCCCGTGGGTACGCATGTGCGGCCAGGCGCTGTCGCACATGCAGGCGCAGGACTTCAGCCAACTCGGCGCTTGGCAGGTACTGACTGTGCAGTACGACAAACGCCTTGATCAGCTCGGTGCGTTGCGGGTCGGGTATGCCGATGACGGCGGTTTCAACCACCGCCGGGTGTTCGATCAGCGCACTTTCCACATCGAAAGGCCCGACCCGATAACCGGACGTGGTGATCACGTCGTCGTTACGGCCGACGAAGCTGATGCTGCCGTCGTCATTCAGCTCCACGATATCGCCGCTCAAGTAATAACGGTCGACAAAGGCCTTGGTGTGCATGCCGAAGTAGCCGTTGAACCAGCACAGGGGCGAGCGCTCGCGATCCACCGCCAGCACGCCTGGCCGGCCAGTCGGCAATTCGCGATGTGCGTCATCCAGCACGACAATCCGGTACCCCGGAACCGCATAACCGGCCGAGCCCTCACGTACCGGGTGGCGCAAGCCGTGGTGATTGCACAGCACCATGCCGATTTCAGTCTGGCCATAGTGGTCGTGGATGACCACGCCGAGTTCTTCGGCAAACCAACGGATGACTTGCGGGTTGAGCGGTTCGCCGGCGCTGCTGATGACACGCAGGTGGCCACGCACGGCGTCGGCGAACTCAGCCCCTGCCGCGATCAGCAGACGATAAGCCGTCGGCGAGCCAGCCAGGTTGCTGATCGCATACTTGGCGATGATCCGGCAGGTACTGTCCACCGCGAAAGGCCCGTCATAGAACAGCGTGGCACGGCCACACGCCAGCGGGCCGGTCACTGCGTAATACAAACCATAGGCCCAGCCGGGGTCGGCGAGATTCCAGAAATGGTCATCCTCTCGCAGGTCAATCGAATCACGCATATAGCCCTTGAAGGCCAGAATGGCGCTCAACGGTACCTCCAGCGGCTTGGCCGGCCCTGTGGTACCCGACGTGCACATCAGCAGGAACGGTGCACTGGCGTCCAGCAACTCAGGCGCGCAATCCGTGTGTTGACGACCCAGGGCGGCCCAGAAGTCGTAATCACCCGGGTGCCGTGGATCAGCGCCGGTCACGATGATAGGGGGGCAGTCAGTGACCTCGTCCAGCTTGGGGCGATTATGGGCATCGGTCACGATCCAGCGCGCCTCGGAGCAGCCCAATCGCTGTTCGATCGCCTTGGGACCGAATGCAGTGAAGAGCGGTTGGTAGACCGCGCCGATGCGCCAGGTACCCAAAATGGCAATCAACAGTTCAACCGTGCGTGGCATCAGGCCTGCCACACGGTCGCCCGGCTTGACCCCTTGCTCTCGCAGAAAGTTGCCGAAGCGCGCAGCCTGTGCCTGCAGTTCGCTGAAGGTGTAGTGGGTGGCGTGGCCATCCCGGGTTTCGCAATACAACGCCACGGCATCACCGTCGGCGTGCCGGTCGCAGCATTCGATGCATGCGTTCAAGGCAGCCAGCTCGCCGTGCAAATCCTCGGCGGCCAGTTGTAGATAATCGAAAGAGCTCACTGCTGAGTCGTAATCGCGCATAACGTACCTGATTGTTATTGTTGGAATATGCCCTGTGTGCACTGGCCCAGTGCACGCGCTTTCAGGGGGTTAGCTGTCCATCATTTCGGCTGCTTGCTGTGTGGCCTGGCTGGTTCGGGTGGCCAGCTTGCGCACTTCATCGGCGACCACGGCAAACCCGCGTCCGGCCTCGCCTGCGCGCGCCGCCTCAATGGCGGCGTTCAACGCCAACAGGTTGGTTTGGCTGGCAATGCCCTGGATGGTGGCGACAATCTGGGTCAACTTGCTGAGGGTTTCCTGCATCACCCGATGTTGTTCTGCCTGCGCCTCACGCATCGTGCTTTCTTCATGGTGGGCATGGATATCGGTGATGGCACCCACCACTCTTTGCGGTGAGCCGTCCTGCGCGCGGCGCGTTTGCCCCCGGCCGCGAAACCAGCGATAAGCGCCACTTTTATGTTTGAGTCGATAATCCACATCAAACGGGGTCTTGCCGCTGCGGTCGTCAACGTGGGCGACAAACGCTGCGATTGCCCGCGCGCTGTCGTCGGGATGCAGGCGCGAGGTCCAGCTTTCCAGGGTGTTGGGGAACTCTTCAACCGTGTTGCACCCCAGCAGCCGGCGCATTTGCGAAGACCACCAAATGGTATTTTTCGGGTTCGCAGGGTCGCCAGCCACCACCTCGATGTCCCAGAGCCCGTCATGCAGCATTTCCCGGGAAATATCGAAACGTGTGGCCGCCAGTTCGAGCGCTTCGGTGTGCAGGTGCTGGTCGTGAATGTCACGCAGGGTCCCACCGATGGCGAGAGGTACGCCTTGGGTATCGCGACATGAATCGCCGCTGATCCTGCACCATCGATAGTCACCGTCTGATGTGGACTTCATCCGCACCTCGAGCGCAAAGGGCGTCCGCCCGCTGCGGTCGGCAAGGTGCCTGGCAAGCGACTCCAGGTGCGGTTGCCGATCAGCCGGGTGTAACTGTTCGCTCCAACGGCCAAGCTGATCAATACCTTGGGCCTCAATCGACGCAGACCCCGCCCAGTCCATTCTGGATTCCGCCGTGGGTGCGGCGGCGCCCTCCAGGTCCAGCGACCAGAACAGTTCATCTGCGCCTCGGGTGATCAGTGCCCAACGTGCTTCCAATTGGCGCAAATGCTGGTCGCGATCGGCCAGGCGCTCGTCCAATTGGCTGACGTGCAAGGTCAGTGCGCGCGTTTGCTCCTTCAGGGCGTGCCGCTCCTGCAGCAGTTGCTCGACGCCTGCGAGGATGCGGCGCAATAACGGGTGGTTCGACGATAACGGCGTGCTCGCCTGGTCAGGCTGCTCCAGCCTGTCGGCAAGTGGCGCCAGTACCCAGCGGGTGGTTCGGCTGAAAAAAAGCATGGAACACCTCTACCTCGATCAAATGGGTTCAGCCTGCAAGCGAGGGCGTCGGGCCTGTCGACAAGGCCCGGGCGTCAAAGGCTGTTGCCCCCTGCAGGGTTTGCCAGGCCGACGGGCCGGCGGCGATTTCCTGAGCACTCAGCAGGCAGTGGTCGAGTTCGCGCTGCAACGTGTGGGTATCGAGATCCTGGCCGATGAAGACCAACTCTTGCCGGCAATCCCCGACAACGCTGTCCCACTTGGCCATGATGCCCTGCAACCGATATTCATCCCGCGGCCATTGCGACGGCTCGATGAAGTTCCACCAGTGGCCGACATAGTCCCACTGGAACTGCTTGCCGCTCTGCACCAGCAGGCCGGTTTCCCGGTGTCGGCTGGCGAGCCAGAAGTAACCTTTGCTGCGCAGCAGACGCCCGTTGCACCAGGGCCGCTGGAGAAAGTCCAACAATCGCTGTGGGTGAAAAGGCGCGCGTTCGCGGTACACCCAGGACGTCACGCCATAGGTGTCCGACTCGGAGGCCGGTGCGTCGCTGGCCTCCATGTGCTTCATCCAGCCCGGCGACGCCGCAAGGCTGGGCAGGTCAAACAGATGGGTATCGAGGAGGCTGGATAACTCGACGTTACCCTGAACCATCGGCACGATCCGCGCGGTCGGGTTAAGGCCGGCGAGAATCCCGTGTACGGCCTGGTAGCCAGGCTCATCGAGCAGGTCCAGCTTGTTGACGAGAATGACGTTGGCGTACTCCACCTGCTCGATCAGAAGGTCCGCCAGATGGCGCTTGGGCGCGTCCTCCTGTGCGTCGTCGCGGGCCACGGTGTCCGGCGACTCCAGCAACGCCTGAAAACGACTGCCATCGACCACCGTCACCAACGTATCGAGCCGTGCCAGTTCGCTGAGGCTGAAGCCCTGTGCGTCCAGGAAAGCGAACGTCTCCGCCACCGGCATCGGCTCGGAGATCCCGGTGGATTCAATCAGCAGGTAATCGAAACGCTGCTGGCGTGCCAGGGCACTGATCTGTTCGAGCAGATCGGCGCGCAGCGTGCAGCAGATGCAACCATTGCTCATCTCGATCAACTCATCGCGACCACGGTGCAGTGACACGTCGCGCTGCACCTCTTCGGCATCGATATTGACTTCGCTCATGTCATTGACGATGACCGCCACCCGCAGGCCTTCGCAATTGCGCAGGATATGGTTGAGCAGGGTGGTTTTGCCGGCGCCGAGGAAGCCGGAAAGCACCGTCACCGGCAGTCGGCCCGCCTGGGCGCCGTCCATCATGTGTTCACCGCAGGTTGGCTTGCGGCCTTATCCAGGTAGCTTTCGAACAGGTCGACCACCACGAAACCCTCATCTGCGGCGTCCCCCCACAGGTCCTGTGTGCGAAACTCGACGTGGTAGGTGGGCTGGTGCGCCGCGCTCAGGTCGCCATGGCCAATCGCGTCCGGGAATGGCCATTGCGCGGATGTGCGGTGCAGCACCACGCCTTCCTTGCCACGCACATAGGCGGGCATGCGGGTATGCCCGGCCACGTACTCGTCGCGCACGAGCACTCGGTCGCCCACCTCGAAGTGCGCTCGACCGGTGATCGCCGGGCGACCTTCAGCATGCGCGGGATTCGCCAGCTTGAAGTGAGCCCCCAGGGCCTGATCGAGTTCCGCCTGGGTGATGACGCCTGTTTCCACCAGCAGGGTGGCGGTCGCGATGACATAGCGTTCGTAGTACTGGGTGCCGACATGTTGACGAACATCCAGGCGTTCGACGGCGTGGCGTATTTCGTCCACGCTGAACTTTTTCAAGTGATCGGCACCGACAAACATCAGGCTGTAGGCCAGGTGCTCCCAGTCCTGCTTGAACACCTGTTTGTAGCTCAGGCTGTTGATGGTATGAGGGACCTTGCCAAAGCCTTGAAAACCACCGAGATCGTGAAAACCATCCATCGTGAATACCTCTGAAAAGTGAAAGAAACAAAGCGCCCCGGTTACGCTACGTGCGGTAGCGCCACGCCGATAAGGACATCCTTGGTGATCAATTTTCGAAGCGCTTCTTCATCCATGGATTCGCTCCCTTCCGGCCGCACCGGCAGCACCAGGTAGCGGCTTTCGGCGCTGGTGTCCCACACCTTGATGGTGACCGAGGCCGGCAGGTGCGTGCCCAATTCCCGCAGCACGGTGCGCCCTTCGCGAACCAGCCGCGCACGGAATTCGAAGCCCTTGTACCACTCCGGCGGCAAGCCGAGCACCGGCCAGTTGGTGCAGGAGCACAGGCTGCACACAATCACGTTTTTCACACTCGGCGTGTCTTCCAGGGCAACGATGTATTCACCCTGCGGGCCGGTGTAGCCAAACTGGGCGCACGCTGCGGTGCCGTCCCTGAGCAGCAGTTCGCGAAACTGCGGGTCCACCCAGGCCTTGGCCACAATCCGAGCACCATTCTCCGGGCTCCATTCGTGCGCCATCAGCTGTGTCATGTGCTCGATGTAACCGTCGGGGATCAGGTCCTTTTGCTTGAGCACTTGCAGTAACGCCTGTGCTCGTTCGCCCGGGGTTGATGTGTTTTTTTCAGGTGTGGTCATGGGTTGATTCCTCATCGTTGATCTTCCAGGCAGCGCCTGACGGCTTATTCTTTTTGCGCTGCTTCTTTTGGCGTTGCAGGACCGGCTAACCGTTTTTCCAGTCAACAGACGCTTCGAACGCCGCGGCAGCCTGGTAAATCGTGCCTTCGGCATAGTGCTTGCCCACCAGCATGAGCCCGACTGGTAAACCGTCTACCAGGCCGCAGGGAATCGACATGGCCGGATGGCCGGTGATGTCCTGGGCGGAGGCGTTGCCGATCATTTCCAGGGCTCGGACCACATACTCGGTGATCGAGCAACCCGGCTCCGGGTGGGGCTGGGCAATGATCGGCACGGTAGGCATCACCAACAGGTCATAGCGCGCCAATGCCGCGTCATAAGCGGAGCGTGCCAGGCGCCTGAGGTTTTGCGCCTTGGCGTAGAAACGGCCGTTGTAGCGCTCGACACCGTATTGACCGACGAACATGCACAGCTTGAGAGAGGCCGACAGGTCATTCGCCTGGTCGCGCCATCCGGCTTGCTTGTCCAGCAACCCGACGTCATACAGCCCTTTCCAGTTAAAGCCGGCCCCATTGCCGTGCATCATCTGCATCGTCAGGCCCTCACAGCCGATGGGGTGCCACAGCGAACCGGCAATCTTGTGTTCCGGCACCGACACCTCCTCGACCTGCGCGCCCAACTGCGAAAACCGCGCGATGGCATTGCGTACGGACGAGGCCACGCGCGGGTCCTGGTTGGCCAGTTCGAAGCCTTCCCGCAGGATGCCGATCCTGAGACCGCTCACGCCGCGCTCCAGGTAATCGCTGTACGTGTCGACCTGCGGGGCGGCTTGTCGCGGATCGAGCCCGTCCGCTCCGGCCATGACCTCCAGCATCAAGGCGTTGTCGCGCACATTGGCGGTGATGGGGCCGGCATGATCGATGGTCGCTTCGATGGCCATGATCCCGGTGTAAGGCACCAGGCCGTGGGTCGGCTTCATGCCGTAGGTGCCGCAGAAGGCGGAAGGAATCCGGATGGACCCGCCCTGGTCGCCGCCGACTGCCAGGTCGACCTCGCCCGCGGCAACCAGCGCCGCGCTGCCGGAAGACGATCCACCCGAGGCAAACCCATGGCGATAAGGGTTGTGCACCGGTGCCGGGTCGGAGGTGTGACTGCCACCGGACAGGCAGTAATGCTCGCACGTGGCCTTGCCGAGGATGGTTGCGCCCGCATCCAGCAAGCGGGTGACGACGGTGGCGTCGAACGCTGGAACGTGGCCCTCCAGCGGCTTGGCACCATTCATCATGGGGACGCCAGCCAGTGAAATATTGTCCTTGAGCGCGACCGTTTTACCGGCCAGTTTGCCTTCACGGGCGCCGCTGACTTCCGTCCGGAAGTACCAGGCGTTCAGTGGGTTGTGTGCGGCCGATGGGCGATAGCCCGAGCTGCGTTCGTAACGTACAGGGGGGATAAAGTCGGGCAGCTCGTCAATCAGGTCGTAAGCGTCGAAGCTTGACTGCATAAGAAGCAAGTATTCATCAGCTTGCTCGGGGCTGAGCTGCATGTGCAGGCTGCTGGCGATATCCAATAGCTGCTCAAGGGTGGGGCGAACGATTGCCATGGTGGGGCGGTCCTTATCGTCAGTGGCCGAAGAGCACTGCGTACTCGTCAAGATCAGTGGGCCTGGTGCTCAAGATAGTCCGCGCCTCCGGTCGGAGGCTTGGTTGAAAAAGACATCGACTTGGCTGAGCCGGACAGCCCTGCGCCAAGGCCGCAGAGGTCTGCGATGGCTGTCCGGTGGAGGCTTGCGTCAAAAGATGCGGGCGTAACGCAGGTTCATGCGGAAGTCTTCCTTGGCGCCATAGTCCACCGAGAGGTCCTTGCCCAACTGCAGTTGGATCTGGTCCTGGGGGGTGACGAATTTGGTGGCCGTCAGACGGAAGTTGGTTGTCCCCAACTCATTATCCTGATTGACGTGTTCGACGTTCGTCTCGCCTCCCCAGGTGCGCCCGAAGCCGATAGCAAACGCGGTGGTGGCGTCCGGCATGTAACGGCCCATGATCTGTGCTGCGTAGGAAACGTCTTGCTTCATACGGTCGGCATTCGCACCATAATCAGTGTTGTCGCCATACCAGGTAGCGCCGCCGACCAGGTCCATTGCCCATTTTTCTGTGAAGTGCTTGACGTAGGCGCTCTGCAGTTCGAACTTCCAGCGGTTCTCACCGATGTTAAGCGCGTCATTCTTGTCGTAGGTGCCGGTGGGGACATACACATAGGGGGCGATACTGAGGGTGTCGCGGGCTTCGTTGAGCCGCCACTTGACCGGCGCGGTCAGGATCAAGTCGCCGACGCCACGGGTACTGCCCAGCGTCGAGGCATCACCTCCACTGGAGACGTGCCCGAACGGCAAAAGGAATTGCGGGTCGATGGTGACCGTGTCGCTGAGCGCGTAGACATGGAGCAGACGCAGAATGCCGACGTCTGAGCTCAACTTGTAGTCAGAGCTGACCTTGTGCCCGTTGGCGTAAGCCGAGTCTGTGGTGGAGTGCTGGTAATAAATCGCACCGATGGTCGCGCCGACCGGGTATTGCTCATAGTCGCCAGGGGCTACTTCACCGGCGTTCGCGTGAAGTGCGGGCAACAGGGTGGAGAGTGTCAGCAGGCGAATCTTATTCATCTTTTATTCCTCGCACAGGGAGACCGGGCCACCCGGGGAGGGTGGCCAGGAAGCAGTCATTGGGTTGTAAGCGCCGATGGCGCTCAGGCGGTTGGCGACAGCGCGTCGCGCAACATGCCGGTCTGCGAGTGACAGTTGATGTACTCGAATACCTGGCTCTTGGCGTCTGACACGGACACTTCGTGGTACAGCCGTAACTTTTTCAAACCCGCGGCCACACGGAAGAACGTCACGAAAATACGCAGGTGGGTAGGGTGGGATTCGGCCCAGCGTTCGAGTTTTTCCACCGAGCGCCAATGGCCGATGTTGTAGCTCAGGTCGAGAAAGTTGCCGTCCATGTCGATATTGCGCACGAACCTGTTGCTGTAGCAGCCCAGGGGTTGGCCGTTGTCACGCAGGAAGTCCATGCCGTCCTGCAAGGTCGGCAAAATTTCGTCGAGGTACAGCGAGCGTTCGTCCGCCTCGGCATCTGCCCAATCCTGGCCGGAACGAATCAGTGTGAGGTTGTCATGCCCCAGCACCACGACCCGTCCGCCTTTGGCAGGGTCACCCGCGACCACTTTCAGCTCAGTGGTGGGCTTCATCCAGTCGGTCTGGGAGATCGGGAAGCGGTCGCGCATCGAGCCCCAGTAACCGTGTTCTTCGATCTCGCCACTGGTGGTGTCCATGACTGCGCCGACACCGGGCAAGTTTTCCTGGAAGGCGTACAAGGTCTCGAACTGCTCGGCGCGCGGGGCGGTGATTTCGCGGAAATAGCCCAGGCCGTCACTGAGACGATCCGGCGAACTCCACCAGTCATTCACCTGGGGTGAGCGCAACCAGCGACAGTGGGCGCCAGGGTCTTTCCAGTACCCGACCACAATCAAATTATCAAAACCGCTGCTGTCGGTGTGGTGGGTCAAATCATGGGTTTGCGGGCCATCGTCCAGGCTGAAGCTGCCGACGATATGGCGCATTGCCTGCAATGCAGCCTCGCGCTGGGCCTCGCCACGATATTGCACGCCGAGATAGGCCATCACCACCTGTTGCAGCTGCTCGTCAGCCCGCGCGACCCACATCGGGAACGGCGGTTGATACTCGTCGGGCACACGGCGGGACAGGGTGCGTGGGCATTTGAGATGTGTGTCGATTGCAGATTCCATGTTGAGCTCCTCGTTATTTTCGTTCAGGCCTACGGGTGGGCGTCAGCGCTTCGGCGGCAGGTCGCGCTTGGCGACCTGCCATCGGTGCAGCAGCGTCATGGCCCCCCATTCAATCAACCAATAAGCCGACTCTTCAGGTGCGAGGTCGCGCCTTTGCAGAAGCCAGGATGAATCAGCCAATCGTTGTGAATAGGGTCGATGCATGGCATGCCTCATCAGCGGTGGGGTGAGCTGCTGTGAGGTGGAAATTAGGCTGGGCGGCGAGGGCGCGCTTTGTTCGACGAGACAACCGTTTGGTTGGAAAAGACAATGCCGAACCGCAATTGCACCTTTGGTCCGCGTTGGTGCACGTGAGCCATCCGCGTGACGTGCAGTGCTTCTAAATGGGGATGGCGGCGAAGGCGATAGCACCTAAGCCTGGCGAAAGTCTCGATGGAAATCACACGGCCGCAGCTGAAGAGGCCTGCAACTGCGCTTGGCCTGTTAATTGCTTTTGATGGCTGTAAATTGGCCGAAAATCAAAACCTATCGAGCGTCAATTGCATCGTTGTCGAGGTCGGTGTCATGAACCCAAACACTCAGTATTCGACCCTTGCCGTAGCGGCACCCCGTCGCTTTGATTACTGGAAAGAGGTGGTCTGCCGCCATTGCCTGTCGGCAGATAGCAAACCCTTGTCCCAGAGCAGTTTTGATGGCGCGCTTGCCATCAATACTGTCGGCGATCTGGACATCTGTTCGCTGTCATCGCCGCTGCATTACTGGGAACGCTCCGAGCGGCACCTGCGCAGCGGGCCGGCTGAAGATTTATGGTTGGGCTTCTCCCGAAATGGCCATGGACAAATTGAGCAAGGCGGAAGAAAAGCCAACCTGGCAACCGGAAATTTGTTTCTTTATGACGCAACTCAAGCGTTTCGATTCAGCTTCGGTGGTACCGAAAACCACCTGGTCCGTATTCCGCGAGCCTTGCTGACCGAGCGTCTGCCACGGATCGCCGATTACACGGCGATGGTCCTCGACGACCGGCGCCCCGGCGTCATTCCATTGCGTGAAATGTTGCGACAGGCCGCGAGCGCACCGGCGTCGTTGCAGGATGAGCACATCTCGAATCGTTATTCAGGCGCATTGATTGACCTGCTGGTGATCAGCCTGGAACTCCAGGACCTGAAGACAACCCACCAGGAGCTGGACCTCTACGGTCGCATCATGAAGTACATCCAGCGGCACCTGACCGAGCCGGACCTGTCGATTGAAGTCATCGCGCAAGCCCACAATGTGTCCACGCGAACCGTTACGCGCGCCTTCGCGCGGTACCAGAAAACCCCGGTTGCAGAGATTTGGAAGGAGCGTCTGAATGCCAGCCGTGAAGCGATTGAGCGCGGCCAGGTGCGCAGCGTGTCCCAGGCGGCGCTGGACTTCGGGTTTTCTGACTTCTCCCATTTCAGCCACGCATTTCGCAAGGCCTTTGGTGTTGCGCCGAATACCCTCTTGCGTCGAAGTTGAGGCGCTTGATGCGCAAACGGCTGGCGACTGAAACAGTAGGGATTCAGTACCTGAGGCCGCTGATTCCTTTGCGAGATCGAGGCTGCCGTGATGGCGGCCGAGGTTGTGACTAACCCCAGCCGCCGATGCTTGATCAGTGCGGGCTTAGTAGCGCATTTCCACCGCCACATAAGCCCCAATCCCATCCCCCGGATACAACGACGCCGTATCCTGCCCCTTCGCGTCATACAACGGCTGCACCGCCGTCACGTACTTCTGATTGGTCAGGTTCTTCAAATCCAATGACACCTTCCAGTCCTTGCTCGGCGTTTCATACCCCACGTTCGCCCCGAAGATCGTGTAGGAGGGCGCGTAGAAGCTGTTGGCATAGTCCACCGCCGTGCGCGAAGCCGATTGCACATTCACCCCGGTATAGAAGCCCGCTGGGTGCTGATATTGCACCTCGCCCTGATAGATATGCTTCGGAATCCCCGGCAACTGGTTGTCGCCGAAGGTCGGGTCGTGCCGGTAGTAGAAGTCGTTGTAGGTGTACACCTGGCGCAGGGTGATTTTTTCACCCGAGGTGTTTTCCCACAGGCGCGTATTCAGGCCGGCCTCGATCCCCTGGTGGATCGTCGGTGTGGCGTTGAATGCACCGGTCACCGCCGCTGCGGTGGAGGTGGCCGGAATGATCTGCACGTTGAGCAATTCATTTTTCACCCACGAGCGGTAGAGCGCCAGGCTGCCGTCGAAGATGCCCGATGAACCCTTGATCCCGACTTCCACGGTATTGGCTTTCTGCTCCACCAGCGGCCGGACGTACGGCGAGGTCGGCCCGGAGCCGGAGTATTCCCACGACGCCGGTGGGTCGACGGAGCGGCTGACGTTGGCGAACACTTGCAGTTGCGGGGTGAACTCGTAACGCACGCCGACCCGCGGTGCCAGGCTCCAGTTGTCGTAGGTCACATCGCTCGGGTAAGTGGTGGTGTTGGCCACCAGGGCTTCCTTGACGTCGGCATGGCGGCGCACGTTGATCGCCGAGAGGCCACTGGTCAGCCACAGGCCGTCCACCAGTTCCAGGTCGTTGCCCACGGAGAATACGTGATCGAACGATGAGCTGTAGTCGACGAACTTGCGGGTCTGTTTGTTGGCGAAGGTGGAGTCGACCTGGCCCTTGAGGTGTTCGGTGGAGGTGAAGGCCAGGCTGGAGCGGCTTTCGTGGCCGAACAGGGTGTCGCGGCGGTCGTAGTTGATCACCGCGCTCAGGTCATGCCAGTCCCAGTAGCTGGGGTTGCTCGGGCTGTTCGGGCTGTTGTTGTGGGCGTACTGGTAGTAGACGAAACCCACCGACAGGGTGGCGTCGTCCTCAAAGGTGTAGGTGGTCTTGCTGCCCAGCCATACGCTGCCGGGACGACGGCTGCCGGCGCCGCTGCTTTCGGCGGTGGCACTGGCGCGGTCGGAGTGGTGCTTGACTGCGTCGAGGGTAGTGGCGCTCGGGTCGTTGTGGAACTCGTCGCGGTAGCGCAGCATCACCCGGGTTTCGAGTTGCGGGCTGAAGCGGTAGCCAAAGTTGGCCACCACGCCCTGGCTTTTCGACAGGCTGTAGTCGCGGTAACCGTCGCTGCGGTAGTTGTCGGCATTCAGGTAGTAATCGAACGGCCCCTCGACGCCGCCGACGCTCAGGCTTTGCTTGTTGTAGCCGTAGCTCCCGGTTTCCGCTCGCACCCGCAGCCCGGGTGCGGTGTAGCCGGTCTGGTTGACGAAGTTGATGGCGCCGCCAAGGCTCAGCGCGCCGTACTGGAAGGCATTGGCCCCCCGCAGGATTTCGGTGTAATTCACCCCCGAGCCGTTGAGGAATTCGTAGGGTGTACCGCCCGGGCCGGTGATCGGCAGGCCATCGAACAGGAACTTGATGCCCTCACGGAAATACCCCGGCGAGGTGTTGGCCCCCGAGCCACGAATGGAGATCTTGGCCGCGTCGTTACCGCCGGTGGACTGCACGAACACACCCGGCTGATAGGCGAGGGTGTCCTGCAAGGTGGCGGTGCGTCCCTTGGCCACCTGTTCGCTGTCCACCACGCTGGTGCCGCCAGGTACCTCGGACAACTGACTCTTTGCCGCCTCAACGGGCGTGATTTTTTGTGCCTCCACCGTCACGGTCTTCAGCCGTGGGGCGGTCGACGGCGTGACTTCATCATCTGCCTGTGCGCTGGCGGAAAAGACCAGGGCCGAGCCCAGTCCCAGCATCGCCAGCCAAGTGGCTTGCCGTATGGCAAGTGTCAACTTTTGCAACTCTCCCCGAAAGATCGGATCCATTAAGCGTGTTCCTTATGAATAGATAAAGATAGCCCCAGCTTTCTATTCGAATAGTCATGCCTGTTTCGCTCTGAGCAGTTTCTATGCCAACGCTATTTTCCAATGATTACGGATGCTTAGTTGGAGGGAAGTGTTCTGCGGGGCACTTTGTTTTGAATCAGTGTTTAATTTTCAACAGTCAACTTTATTGGCCGGAGTTGCTTCAACTGTCGCAAACGCAACAGCAGATAAGCAGTGTGTAAGGCTGCCAACAATTCAAGGTCCTATAACGGGTATAACTATATAAGTGTTTGGCAGGGTTATGCCCGTTCTGTAAGGGTTTCGCGCTTGTTTGGTGGTCGGGATGGCGTTTCTGAAAGTTTGGCATGCTCACTGCATTACAGCCTGTAGTTGTAAACTTTCAGTGTTCATCGAGTTCCTCTAAGGAAGCGTCATTGACAACCATCCTGAAACTGTCGACGGTTATATCACTGTCCCTGGCGATCAATGCCTGTTCACCGGCTGCTGCACCACAACATGAAACTTCGGTGGCTGATGGCATTGTGACTAACGGTGTGGTGACTTATTCGGCGACGGACTTTTATGAGCCGTCACCGGGTCGCAGCGGTGGAACGTTGCGAGTGTCCGCCGCCTCCGACGCCGGCAGTTTCGATGTTCACGCCTTATCCAACGGCAACATCCAATGGATGGGCCGAATTCTCTACGATTGCCTGGTGTACCAGGACGAGCAGGGCAATATCAGCCCATGGCTGGCCCGCTCCTGGGACATCTCCGACGACGGCAAGACCTACACCTTTCACCTGCGCGACGACGTGACCTTCAGCGATGGCGAGAAATTCAACGCCCAGGCGCTGCAAACCAACCTGGAGCACATGCGCGACCCGGCGACCAAGTCCCCACTGGCCGCGGCCTATATCGCGCCGTACCTGGATGGCAAGGTCATCGACGACTACACCTTCGAAGCCCATTTGCGCGAACCCTACACACCCTTCCTCGACGTGCTGGCGCAGTCCTGGCTGAGCATGATTTCCCCCAGGCAGATCCGCGAAGCGCCCAAGACCATCGCCGAACATCCCATCGGCAGCGGCCCGTTCCTGTTGCAGAGTTACACCCGTGACCAGGGTGCGGTGTTCATCAAGCGCCCCGGCTACAACTGGGCGCCACCGGTGACAAGGCACAAGGGGGAGGCCTACCTGGACCGCATTGAGTTGAGTTACGTCCCCGAAGCCATGATCCGCTTCACGGCGCTGGAGTCCGGCCAGTCGGATTTCGCCCTCGACGCACCGGCCCAGAACGCCGCCGCCATTCGTGCCAACCCGAACCTGGTGATGCGCAGCCGGATCCGCAAAGGCAACCCGAGCCGCAGCATGACCTTCAACGTTGAACAGCCACCGTTTGACGACGTACGCGTGCGCCGCGCAGTCGCCAAGGCCATCGACCGCGAAGGGTTGGCGTGGATTTCCGGCTTCGGCGAATACATCGCCAAGGCGGATTTCCTGGCGGCCAACACCCGGTTTTATCAACCCAACAACGACGCCCTGGCCTACGACGTCAAAGCTGCCAATGCGTTGCTGGACGACGCTGGCTGGACCGGGCGCGATGCCCAGGGCTATCGAACCAAGGACGGTCAGCGCCTCAAGGCAACGATGCTGTCCTATGACAACCCGGCGTTTCCCGCCAGTGTCTCGGTGGCCATCCAGGCGGACCTGAAAAAAGTCGGCTTTGAGATGCCCATTGAAATGCTGCCGCTGACCCGGGTGACCGAGAAACGCTACGCCGGGAAATTCCAGGCGCTGGCCGGCGGTTACTGGCACACCAACACGCCCGATGGCCTGTTCGTGCTCTATCACAGCCAGGCCATCAGCACCGACAAGATCATCGGCCAGAACGTCGGGCGCTTCCGCGATGCCGAGCTCGACCGCGTGCTCAGCGCCGCTCGCCAATCCCGCGACCCGGTTGAATTGCAGGCGCTCTACGGCGAAGCGCAAAAGCGCTTGACCGAAACCGTCCCGGCGGTGCCTTCGGTGGAAAGCCAGGTGCTCACCGCGTATGGCCGGCAAGTCCAGGGCGTGATTTTTGACACCTCCCACAACGTACCGTTTTTCACCAGCATCTGGCTGGACCGGGGGCAACCATGAGCCTGTTCAAATCCATCGCCTGGCGCCTGCTGGCGGGCATCGGCGTGCTGTGGGGCGCTGCGACGCTGACCTTTCTCGCCGTCAATTTCAGCGGCGGAGATACGGCGCTGGCGATCCTCGGCGGCCCGGACTCGATGCCCACCCCGGAGCTGCTGGCCCGGGTGCGTGCCGAATACGGCCTGGACCAACCGCTGCTCGTGCAATACGGCAATTACCTGGTACGCCTGGCCCATGGCGACCTGGGCGAGTCCTACCGCCTGCGCATCCCGGTGCAGCAGGCGATTGCCGAGCAGATCGGCGCAACCATCCAACTGTCCCTGAGCGCGGCGCTGCTGGCGGTGGTGTTGGCCCTGGTGTGCGCGATCCTCACCGCCAACCGTTCGCGCTGGGTGCGCTCAGTCGTTTCCGGCAGCGAGCTGGTGCTGTCGTCGGCGCCTTCGTTTGTGATCGGCATGCTGCTGTTGCTGGTGTTTTCGTTTCATTGGCACTGGTTGCCGCCGTCCGGTTCCGTGGGCTGGCGCTCGTTGATCCTGCCCTCGGTCGCGCTGGCCTTGCCGGTAGCCGCGGTGCTGACCCAACTGCTGCGTCAGTCCCTGGAGGACACCCTCGAGCAACCCTTTATCGCCATGGCCCGCGCACGCGGCCTGTCCGAAACCGCCGTGCGCCTGCGCCATGCCTTGCGCCACGCGCTGGTGCCGTTGGTGACCCTGGCCGGGTTCGTGTTCGCGAGCCTGCTGGGGGGCGCGGTGGTGGTGGAATTGCTGTTTGCACGCCAGGGCATCGGGCGCTTGATGCTCGATGCCACCAGTAACAAAGACGTGCCGATGGTGCTGGGGGTGACCCTGCTCGCAGCCACGGTGTACGTGCTGGTGAACCTGGCCGTCGATTTGATCAACCGCTGGATTGACCCCCGGGCCAATCAAGCGTGAGTGTCTTTGAAGAAGGAAAAACCATGAGTGCTTCGATCCCCGCTGCGGTGAGTTATGCCGACTTGCACCAGCGTTTCGCCGACGTATTTGCACGGATAGCCGACACCGCCGTCGCCCGCGAGCAGCAACGCGAGCTGGCCCATGATGCGGTGGCGTGGCTGCGGGAGGCCGGCTTCGGTGCCCTGCGTGTGCCGCAGGCATTGGGCGGCCTGGGTGCGAGCCTGCCGCAGTTGTTTCGCCTGTTGATTGAGCTGGGGGAGGCCGATTCAAACCTGCCGCAGATCGTGCGCGCGCATTTCGGGTTTGTTGAAGGCCGGATTTCCAGCCGTGACAGCGAGTCCCAAAATTACTGGTTCGCCAAAGTCGTCGACGGCGAGCTGTGGGGCGCCGCCATGGCCGAACGCACCGACACCACCCGCAACTCGGTGACCCTCAGCGCCGTCGATTCCGGCTGGCAGCTGGACGGCGAGAAGTACTACTGCACCGGCACGCTGTACGCCAACTGGATCGCCGCCGTCGCCCTGGATGGCGAGGATTTTGTCAGCCTGGCGGTGCGTACCGATGCGCCAGGCGTCACCGTCGAGGACGACTGGGACGGCTTCGGCCAGCGCCTCACCGGCAGCGGCACCACCCGCTTCAAGGCGGTCGACGTACCGGCGCAGCACATCGTGCGACGCTTCAAGAAAGACGAGCTGCGCGCCGAGTCCTACCTGAGCGCGTTCTACCAGCTGTTCCACCTGGCGACCCTGGCCGGCATCGCGAATGCGGTGCTGCGCGATGCCACCGAATTCGTCAGAGGCCGCACCCGCGCGTTTGGCGTGCCGGGGCAATCGAGCCCCAAGGATGATCCGTTGGTACAGCGGGTGATCGGTCGCCTGTCGAGCCTGGCCTATGCCGCCCGCACTCAGGTGCTGGCCGTTGCCGAGGTCCTTCAGGAGGTGCACGAAGCAGAGCAGGGCGGTTACGCAACCGAACAGCATTACACCGAGGCCGAAATCCGTGCCTACCAGGCGCAACAGATCGTGCTGGAACAGGTGCTGGAAGCCACCACGCTGCTGTTCGAAGTCGGCGGCGCCTCCGCCACCAGCGAGTCGCGTCGCTTCGACCGGCATTGGCGCAACGCGCGCACCCTGGCCTCCCATAACCCGGCGATCTTTCGCGAACGCGCCCTGGGCAATTACTACCTCAACGACGTTACCCCCAACGCCGCCTGGCGCAGCCTGCAAGCCGCCGATGCCGAGCAGCAGGCCGCCCGCGATGAATCGAGTGCGGTATGAGCCTTCAACCCTTGAATAAAAAAGGATCACCCATGCGTTACCGCCAACTGGGCAACAGCGACATCCACGTCAGCGTGCTGGGCCTGGGCACCATGACCTGGGGCCACCAGAACACCGAAACCGATGCCCATCAGCAGATTGATTTGGCGCTGGCCGAAGGCATCAACTTCATCGACACCGCCGAGATGTACCCCACGCCCACCAAGGCTGAAACCTGGCGCACCACCGAGCGCTACATCGGCAGTTGGCTGGCGGCCAGTGGTCGACGTGACGAGGTGATCCTGGCCAGCAAAATCGCCGGCCCGGCCCGTGACCCCAGCAGCCAGCAGCACATCCGCGACGGCCTCAGCCACCACGACCGGCGCAACATCGTCGAAGCCCTGGACGGCAGCCTCAAACGCCTGAACACCGACTACCTCGACCTCTACCAACTGCACTGGCCCGACCGCACCACCAACATCTTCGGCCAGCGCGAATACCCCTATCAGGCAGACAACCAGAGCGTGGCCATCGAGGAAACCCTGGCGGTGCTGGCCGATCAGGTCAAGGCCGGCAAGGTGCGCCACATCGGCGTTTCCAACGAAACCCCGTGGGGCGTGGCCGAGTTTCTCAAGCAAAGCGAACGCCTCGGCCTGCCGCGCATTGCCAGCGTGCAAAACCCCTACAGCCTGCTGAATCGCCTGTACGAGGGCGGCCTCTCGGAATTCACCCACCGCGAAGGTGTCGGCCTGCTGGCGTACTCGCCGCTGGCCTTCGGCGCGCTCACCGGCAAGTACCTGGGTGGCGCACGTCCCGAGGGCTCGCGACTGTCGGCGGTGTACCGCACCTTCAACCGCTACGACAGCGCCTCGGCCCAGGAAGCCATCACCGGCTACGTGGAAATTGCCCGGCAGCATGGCCTGACCCCGGCCCAGTTGGCCCTGGCCTTCATCATCGACAAACCCTTCGTCACCAGCGCGCTTACCGGGCAAACCAGCCTGGCGCAATTGCGCGACAACCTCGGCGCGCTGGACGTGAGCCTCAGCGACGAGATCAAGGCGCAGGTCCAGGCCATCCACCAGCGCATTCCCAACCCTGCGCCCTAGAACGAGGAGCCTGGCATGACGCACACCATTGAAACGTTGAGCGGCATTCGCCCGTTGCGTCTTGCCGGGCTGACCCGGCTGCGGCCCGGCCTGTTGCTCGCCGGGGTGTTTGTTGCCGTGCTGCTGTTGGCCGCCGGTGTTCCGCAATGGCTGGCCCCCTATGACCCGCTGGAGGCGTCGGCGCGCCTGGCGTTCCAGGCGCCGAGCAACGTGCATTGGCTGGGCACCGATGAGAACGGGCGCGACGTGCTCAGTCGGTTGATTTATGGCGTGGGTTCCTCACTGTTCATGGGCCTCGCCGCTACCGCGCTGGGACTGGCCTGGGGCACCTTGCTCGGGTTGATCGCCGGGCTCGGTCCGCGTTGGCTGGACGGCGCCTTGATGCGCGGGATCGACGTGCTGTTGTCCTTTCCCGACCTGTTGCTGGCGCTGGTGATCATCACGTTTTTCGGCCAGGGCACGGCCAACCTGATTCTCGCCATAGGCATCGCCGGCGTGCCGCGTTATGCGCGGCTGGTGCGGGCGCAAACCCTCAATGTGCGCAACGCGGGCTACGTCGAATCCGCCGTCACCCTCGGCCAATCCCATCTGGCGGTGGTGCTGCGGCACATCCTGCCGAATGCGTTCAAGCCGGTGCTGATCCTCGCCACCATCGGCGTCGGCGGCGCGATCACCGCCGGCGCCGCCTTGAGCTTCCTCGGCTTCGGCGCACCGCCACCGGCGCCAGAGTGGGGCGGGATGATGTCCATCGGGCGCAGCTTCCTGGCCAACGCGCCGTGGCTGGTGGCCTGGCCCGCCTTGATCATCACCCTGACCGTTGTCTCCATCAGTGCCATCGGCCGCGAACTGTTGCGCCGCAGCGAAGGAAAGCCCCTATGACGATGAACATCCACACCCTCGGCCCGCTGGTCGACATCCGCGACCTGACGGTCCGTTTTGGCCGGGCCGAGCCGGTGTTACACGGTGTCAGTCTGCAGTTGCACCGAGGTGAATGCCTGGCGCTGGTGGGGGAGTCGGGCTCCGGCAAAAGCGTCACCGCCCGCACCCTGGCGGGCCTCACCGGCAAGGACGCTCACGTCCAGGCCGCCAAGCTGGCCTTCCAGGGCATCGACCTGCGCCAGCTCAACGAACGGGCCTGGCAGCAACTGCGCGGCGCGAGCATCGGCTTTGTGATGCAGGACGCCCTCGGCGCGCTGGACCCGCTGCGCCGCGTCGGTGCCGAAATTGAAGAACCGTTGCACCTGCACACCGCATTGGGCCTGGAAGCCCGCCGCCTGCGGGTGCTGGAACTGCTGCGGGATGTTGGCGTGCCGGAACCGGAACTGCGCGCGAGCCAATACCCGTGGCAGCTCTCCGGCGGTTTGCGCCAGCGTGCGCTGATCGCCTCGGCCATTGCCTGCAATCCACGGCTGATCATTGCCGATGAGCCCACCACGGCACTGGACGCCACGGTGCAGGCCCAAGTTATCGCGCTGCTGGAAAGCCTGCGGGGTGAGGACAATGCGCTGCTGATGGTCAGCCATGACCTGTCGGTGGTCTCGCGCCTGGCCGATCGCGTGGCCGTGATGCGCCACGGGGTGATCGTGGAGGAGGGCAGCACCGAGCAGGTCCTGCAAGACCCGCGTCATCCGTATACGCAACTGCTGCTGCGGGCGGCCAAGGCCGTGCACTTCCAGCCCACACGCCGGTTGCTTGCGGCAGTTGAACCGGAGCCTGCTCCCGAAGGCGAGGTGCTGCTCGAAGCGCGTGATCTCTCCAAAACCTTTGTCGGCCCCGACGGCAAAACCCGCACGGTGTTGAACCAGGTGTCGTTGCAGCTGCGTCGCGGCGAGACGCTGGGGGTGGTGGGTGAATCGGGCTGCGGCAAGACCACCTTGACCCGCCTGATACTTGGCCTGGAAACCGCCGATGCCGGCGAGGTGTGGATCAAGGGCCAGCGCTGGTCCGACCTCGATACCCGGCAAAAACGCGAAGCCCGGCGTGCGGTGCAGGTGGTGTTCCAGGACCCCCTCAGTTCCTTCGACCCGCGCTACACCGTGCAGCGTGTGTTGTTCGAAGCGCTGGTGGTGGCCGGTGTACCGCGTCACGCACGGCGCGACCGTGCCCTGGAACTGCTGGAACTGGTACGTCTCGATGCCAGCGCCTTGTCCCGCCGACCCATCGAACTCTCCGGCGGCCAACGCCAGCGCATTGCGATTGCCCGGGCGTTGGCTTGCGAGCCCCAAATCCTTATCTGCGATGAACCGGTCTCGGCGCTGGACGTGTCGGTACAGGCACAGATTCTGGAGCTGCTCGACGACCTCAAGCGCCGCCTCGGCCTGGCCTGCCTGTTCATCTCCCACGACCTGGGGGTGATCAATCACGTCAGTGAACGCGTGCTGGTGATGAAGGCCGGCGAAGTGGTGGAGTCCGGCTCGGTACGCGCCGTGTTCGACCGCCCGGCCCATGCCTATACCCGCGCGCTGATCGACGCGATCCCGATCCTCGAAACCGACTACACGCCGGTCCCGTTCTACCTGAACGTCGCGATCTGACGTATTGGAAAACGTATCTACGAAAGGAGTGCTCCAGGTGCCCAAGCAACTGCACGTGAATTTGTTTGAGATGAACTGCGTCAGTCACATCGTCCATGGTTTGTGGGTGCACCCGGACAACAACCGGCACCGCTTCAACGACCTCGACTACTGGACCGAGCTGGCGCAATTGCTGGAATACGGCACCTTTGACGGCGTATTCCTGGCCGACGTGATTGGCACCTACGACCGTTTTCGCGATGGCCCTGAAACCTCGTTGCGTGAAGGCATGCAGATCCCCAGCAACGACCCGCTGCTGGTAATTCCGGCGATGGCCGGGGTGACCAAGAACCTGGGCTTTGGCGCGACCTTTTCCACCACCTACGAACCGCCGTTCGCCTTCGCGCGGCGCATGAGTACCCTCGATCACCTGACCAAGGGGCGGGTGGGCTGGAATATCGTCACCTCGTACCTGCCGAACGCGGCGCGCAACTTCGGGCACGACACTGAGGTGGTCCATGATCACCGTTACGAGATCGCCGACGAATATCTGGACGTGTTGTATAAACTTTGGGAAGGCTCCTGGGACGACGACGCGGTAATCGTCGACCGCGAGCGCCGGATCTACACCGACCCGGACAAGGTGCGCTACATCAACCACGTGGGCGAACACTTCAAGGTTGCCGGTCCGCACTTGTGCCAGCCTTCGCGGCAACGTACGCCGGTGTTGTTCCAGGCCACCGGGTCACCGGCGGGCATCGAGTTTGCCGGGCGGCATGCTGAAGTGGTGTTTACCGGCGGCAATGATGCGCCGGCGGTGCGGGCGAATATCCAGGCGATGCGGCAGAAGGCAGTTGAGCATGATCGCGATCCGGCGGGGTTGAAGTTTATTGTGATGGCGGGGGTGATCGTCGGGCGTACCGATGAGGAGGTGAGTGCCAAGCTCGACAGTTATCGCAAACTGGTGAGTGTTGAGGCGTCGCTGGCTCATGGGCAGTCGGCGATTGATTTGACGGCGTATCCGCGGGATACCTTGATCAGTGATCTGGTGAGTCGGCAGGTCAAGGGGTGGGAGAGTTTGAGCCGATACAAGGCGGACTCCACTGTGGGCGCGGTCTTGGCCCAGCTTGGCGGCTTCAACCGTGAGCGTTTTTTCGTTGCCGGTACACCTACGGTGGTGGCTGATGCGATTGAGAAATGGCTAGATGAGGATGGGATCGATGGGATCAACCTGAGGCAGTATCTGTCGTTTGAAACGGCGCGGGATTTTATTGAATTGGTGGTGCCGGAGTTGCGTCGTCGGGGGCGGTTTCGTGAGCGGTACAACGAGGGGGAGACGCTGCGGGAGCGGTTATTTGGGGCTGGGCGGGCGCGGTTGCCGGGGGACCATTTTGGCGCGCGTTATCGGGATCCGGCGGCGTTGCTGAAGCCGGCGTTGCCGTTGCGCTTTCCGGCGTGAGTTGAGAGTACATATCCGTTTCTTCGGTAACGGCTACTTATGGTTTCGCTCTTACAGCGAGTCACTTTGCAAAAGCGGCAAAGTAGCCAAAACGCTCTGGCCCGCCTGTCGACGCCTCGCTGTGGCTCGGCGTTGCCTCACTCCGGCACCGCGAAGCGGGCCGCCGCGACGGGCCATCCATGGCCCGGC
>NZ_JAIWYM010000022.1:0-107229 GCF_020515595.1 Pseudomonas sp. MWU16-30323 | reverse complement strand
CGCATGGGCTGAAGCCAGTGTTTCGGTGAGGTTGACCAGCAGGTCTTCGGTACTGATGCTGTCGATGACTCTGAATACCTGTCGGACGTTTCGCCATCTCCCGCGAACGAGCTTGTGTGGCGAGGGAGCTTGCTCCCGCTGGGGTGCGAAGCGCCCCCAATAAAGCTATCGCGGTTATTCAGGCAAAAACGCGTAAGCCGTTCTGGGGCTGCTGCGCAGCCCAACGGGAGCAAGCTCCCTCGCCACAGGTGATGTGTGTACGGCGCTAGCCCTTCGCTGTCCGTGAGACCGATCTGCTCCCTCAAGCAAAAGTTGGAAGGCTTCTTGCAATACCGCCTTCAGGACGCCTCCCGGCGTCAAAAGTTTGCTTCAAGGAAACGAGGAATACCGGTGGATCGCTCTCAAATGCTCAGCACGGCCCGTGGCACCCTGACTGACCTCTCGCGAGGCAATCTGGGTGTGCCGTTGTTGTTGCTGGTGATGCTGGCAATGATGATGTTGCCAATGCCGCCGTTCCTGCTGGACGTGTTCTTCACTTTCAACATTGCGCTGTCCGTGGTCGTGCTGCTGGTGTGTGTGTACGCCCTGCGGCCGCTGGATTTCGCGGTGTTCCCGACGATTCTGCTGATCGCCACGCTGCTGCGGCTGGCGCTTAACGTGGCCTCCACCCGGGTGGTGATGCTCCACGGCCAGGACGGTCACGCCGCCGCGGGCAAGGTGATCCAGGCTTTCGGTGAGGTGGTGATCGGCGGTAACTACGTGGTCGGTATCGTGGTTTTTGCGATCTTGATGATCATCAACTTCGTGGTAGTGACCAAGGGCGCCGGGCGGATTTCCGAGGTGAGCGCGCGTTTCACCCTCGACGCGATGCCCGGCAAGCAGATGGCCATCGACGCCGACCTCAACGCCGGCCTCATCGACCAGAACCAGGCCAAATCCCGTCGTCTTGAAGTCGCCCAGGAAGCCGAGTTCTATGGTTCCATGGACGGTGCCAGCAAATTCGTGCGCGGCGACGCCATCGCCGGCCTGTTGATTCTGTTTATCAACCTGATCGGCGGCATGGCGGTCGGCATCTTCCAGCACGGCATGACCTTCGGCGATGCCGGCAAGGTTTACGCCTTGCTGACCATCGGTGACGGTTTAGTGGCGCAATTGCCATCACTGTTGTTATCTACAGCGGCGGCGATCATGGTGACCCGTGCTTCGGGCTCCGAAGACATGGGCAAGCAGATCAGCCGGCAGATGTTTGCCTCGCCCAAGGCGCTGGCCGTGGCGGCGGGCATCATGGCCATCATGGGCATTGTGCCGGGCATGCCTCACGTCTCGTTCCTGAGCATGGCTGCCATGGCCGCCGGCGGTGCCTACCTGTTCTGGAAAAAGCAAAACAACATCAAGGTGATTGCCCAGCAGGAAGTGGCGCGTCAGCAAGAACTGCTGCCATCGCCGGCCCGGGCCCTTGAAACCAAGGAGTTGGGCTGGGACGACGTGACCCCGATCGACATGATCGGCCTGGAAGTGGGCTACCGCCTGATTCCCCTGGTGGATCGCAACCAGGGCGGGCAGTTGCTGGCGCGGATCAAGGGGGTGCGCAAGAAGTTGTCCCAGGACCTGGGCTTCCTGATGCCTACCGTGCACATCCGCGACAACCTCGACCTGGCTCCCAGCGCCTACCGCCTGACCCTGATGGGGGTGATCCTGGCCGAAGCCGAGATCTACCCGGACCGCGAACTGGCGATCAACCCGGGCCAGGTGTTCGGTACGCTCAACGGCATTACCGCCAAAGATCCGGCTTTTGGCCTGGAAGCGGTCTGGATCGAAATCAGCCAGCGCAGCCAGGCGCAGTCGCTGGGCTACACCGTGGTCGACGCCAGCACTGTGGTCGCGACCCACCTCAACCAGATTCTGTACAAGCATTCCCACGAGCTGATCGGCCACGAAGAAGTCCAGCAACTCTTGCAATTGCTGGCCAAGGCCTCGCCAAAGCTGGCCGAAGAGCTGGTGCCGGGCGTGCTGTCTACCTCGCAACTGCTCAAGGTGCTGCAGGCGCTGTTGGCCGAACAGGTGCCGGTGCGGGATATTCGCAGCATTGCCGAAGCTATCGCCAACAATGCCGCCAAGAGTCAAGATACTGCCGCCTTGGTGGCCGCAGTGCGCGTCGGATTGTCGCGTGCAATCGTCCAAAGCATTGTAGGGCTTGACTCTGAGCTGCCTGTGATCACCTTGGAACCAAGGTTGGAACAAATATTGCTCAATAGTATTCAGAAGGCTGGGCAGGGCGCTGATGAAGGCGTGTTGCTGGAGCCAAGCATGGCTGAGAAGCTGCAGCGTTCGTTGATTGAGGCCGCGCAGCGCCAGGAAATGGAAGGCCATCCGGTGATCCTGCTGGTGGCTGGCCCCGTCCGGGCGATGTTGTCTCGGTTTGGACGCCTGGCTATACCGAATTTGCATGTATTGGCTTACCAGGAAATTCCTGACAATAAGCAAGTGACTATCGTCGCGACAGTAGGGCCCAACGGCTGAGGTAGTGGGATATGCAAGTGAAGCGTTTTTTCGCCGCCGATATGCGTCAGGCCATGAAACTGGTACGTGATGAGTTGGGCGCCGACGCTGCGATTATCGGTAACCGTCGTATTGCCGGCGGTGTGGAGCTGACGGCTGCCCTGGATTACAAGCCCTCGGCCCTGGCGCCGCGCGTGCCGAACATGGAACTGGAAGACGAGCTGCGCAAGACCGCTTCGCGCATTGTCTCGGCCCAGGCTGAACTGAGCATGCGTGGCGACAGCGACGCTTCCACCAATCGCCAGTTGTTTGCCGGGTTGCCGCTGACGGCGTCCGAGCCTCTGGTAGAGCCGACTTTTGTTGAACCGCCGCGTCCTGCTGCGCCCGCCCCGGCGGCAGCGGTAGACCAGCGGGTGTTCGACTCGATGCGTTTCGAACTCAACGGCCTGCGTGAACTGCTGGAAGTGCAGTTGGGCTCCCTGGCCTGGAACCAGTTGCAGGGCAGCCAGCCACAACAGGCCAACCTGTGGCGTCGCCTGCAACGCATCGGCCTGTCCGGCCCGTTGTCCCGCGACCTGCTGCAACTGACCACCCAAATTGAAGAACCTCGCCAGGCCTGGCGCATGCTCCTGGCCCACTTGGCGCGGATGATCGTCACCCCGGAAATCGAACCCCTGGAAGAAGGCGGCGTGATTGCCATGGTCGGCCCTGCCGGCATGGGCAAGACCACCACCCTGGCCAAGCTGGCCGCACGTTATGTGCTCAAGTACGGCGCGCAGAACATCGCGCTGGTGAGCATGGACAGCTACCGCATTGGCGCCCAGGAGCAACTCAAGACCCTGGGCCGCATCCTCAATGTGCCGGTGACCCACGTCGACCCGGGCCAGTCCCTGGCCAACGCCCTCGACCCGCTGCTGCGCAAGCGCGTGGTGCTGATCGACACCGCCGGCCTGCAAGCCAGTGACCCGGCCCTGCGCATGCAGCTGGAAAGCCTGGCCGGGCGCGGGATCAAATCCAGGAACTATTTGGTACTTGCCACGACCAGCCAGAAGCAGGTATTGACCGCCGCCTACCACAGCTACAAGCGCTGTGGGCTGGCGGGCTGCATCCTGACTAAACTGGATGAAACAGCAAGCCTGGGCGAAGTATTGAGCCTGGCCATCAGTCATGAGTTACCGGTCGCCTACCTGACCGACGGGCCGCGGATCCCGGATGATTTGCATCTGCCGCGCCGTCATCAGTTGGTCAGCCGGGCTGTCAGCGTGCAAATGCAGGAAGAACCGAGTGAGGAAGCGATGGCTGACATGTTTGCTGACCTCTACCACAGCCCGAACAAGCGAGTCGGCTGAGGCAATATGAACACATTGCAAAGTATCTACATCGATGGCCTGCCAGCAGTTCCCGCGGCCAACTTATGTAGCCTGCGTCTAAGCAAGACAAGGTAAAGAAATAAAATGGGCAGCATGCATCCCGTACAGGTGATCGCGGTGACCGGCGGCAAAGGTGGCGTCGGGAAAACTAACGTGTCAGTGAATTTGTCCCTGGCTCTGGCAGAGCTTGGCCGCCGCGTCATGCTGCTGGATGCTGACCTGGGTCTGGCGAACGTTGACGTTCTGCTGGGACTGACGCCCAAACATACCCTGGCCGATGTGATCGAAGGCCGCTGTGAGCTGCGCGACGTACTGTTGCAAGGCCCCGGCGGGATCCGCATCGTGCCGGCCGCTTCCGGCACCCAGAGCATGGTGCACCTGAGCCCGGCGCAGCATGCCGGCCTGATTCAGGCGTTCAGCGACATCGGCGACAACCTCGACGTGCTGGTGATCGACACCGCCGCCGGGATCGGCGAATCCGTGGTCAGCTTCGTGCGCGCCGCCCAGGAAGTATTGCTGGTGGTGTGCGATGAACCGACCTCGATCACCGACGCCTACGCCCTGATCAAACTGCTCAACCGCGACTACGGCATGAACCGCTTCCGCGTGCTGGCCAACATGGCCCAAAGCCCGCAGGAAGGGCGGAATCTGTTCGCCAAGTTGACCAAGGTCACAGATCGCTTCCTCGATGTCGCCTTACAATACGTTGGCGCAGTTCCTTACGACGAGTGCGTACGCAAGGCCGTGCAAAAGCAGCGTGCGGTCTATGAAGCGTTTCCTCGTTCGAAGTGCGCATTGGCGTTCAAGGCTATTGCCCAGAAGGTCGATACCTGGCCGTTGCCCGCCAATCCTCGGGGGCATCTGGAGTTTTTCGTCGAGCGATTGGTGCATCAGACGAGCGCAGGACCGGTGCTATGACAGCCAGCGGCTACAACCTTTACAAAAAGTCGGCACGTGACAGTCAGGTCGAATTGATCGAGCGCTATGCGCCCCTGGTCAAGCGCATTGCCTATCACTTGCTGGCGCGCTTGCCTGCCAGTGTGCAGGTCGAAGACTTGATCCAGGCCGGGATGATCGGCTTGCTCGAAGTGTCGACCAAGTACGACGCGAGCAAGGGCGCGAGTTTCGAGACCTACGCGGGGATTCGTATCCGTGGGGCCATGCTCGATGAGGTGCGTAAAGGTGATTGGGCGCCGCGTTCGGTACACCGCAATACGCGGATGGTGAGTGACGCAATTCGCTCAATTGAAGCAAAAACCGGTCGCGACGCTAAAGATCACGAAGTTGCGGCCGAACTCCAATTGAGTCTCGACGATTATTACGGGATTTTGAACGATACCTTGGGCAGCCGCCTGTTCAGTTTCGACGACCTTTTGCAGGACGGCGAACATGAAGGGCTGCACGAGGACGGCGCGAGTGCTCATCTCGAACCGTCACGCGATCTGGAAGATGAACGATTCCAGCGTGCGCTGGCGGACGCGATTGCCAATTTGCCGGAGCGTGAGCGACTGGTGTTGGCGCTGTACTACGACGAAGAGCTGAACCTCAAGGAAATCGGTGAGGTCCTGGGGGTCAGCGAATCGCGGGTCAGCCAGTTACACAGCCAGTGCGCGGCCCGCTTGCGGGGGCGTTTGGGAGAGTGGCGAGCGCGCTGACAGGCAGTGTGGGGACACTGCGAACGATACCGTCCGGGCTCTGCGCCCGGACGGGCTTGGCCCGTGGTGCGCCCCCGGTAGTCCTTTTTGTGTAACGCCTGTTGATTGATATGGCGCGCCCAGGTGCTGGGCGCGTTTAAGACTGCTTGGAGGTCGAATTGGACAAGAACATGAAAATCCTCATCGTTGATGACTTCTCAACGATGCGGCGGATCATAAAAAACCTGTTGCGTGACCTTGGGTTCACTAACACGGTCGAGGCGGATGACGGCATTACGGCGATTCCGATCCTCAACAGCGGGAGCATCGACTTTCTGGTAACAGACTGGAACATGCCGGGCATGACCGGTATCGATCTGCTGCGCCACGTGCGCGCTGATGAAAAACTGCGCAGCCTGCCTGTGCTGATGGTGACCGCTGAAGCCAAGCGTGAACAGATCATCGAAGCCGCCCAAGCCGGGGTTAACGGCTACGTGGTCAAGCCATTCACTGCACTGGCCTTGAAAGAGAAGATCGAAAAGATCTTCGAACGCATCGGTCATTGATGCTGCCACGGGGGAGCTATGGAGCATAAAGAATCATCGCAGGCCGACTTTGAGTCGACCCTGAAAAAACATGCTCACCAACTTGTCGAAAGCCTTGAAAAAGGCCATTTCGGTGACGCGGTGCAGTTAATCCATGAGCTCAACCAGACCCGTGACCGCGGCCTGTACCAGGAAGTGGGCAAGCTCACGCGTGAGTTGCACAGTGCGATTGTCAATTTTCAGATTGACCCGCACATGCCCCAGGCCGAAGAAATCTCGCAAATCACGGATGCCACCGAACGCCTGTCCTATGTGGTCAGGCTGACTGAGGCGGCGGCCAACCGCACCATGGACCTGGTGGAAAACGCCACGCCTCTGGTCAACGGTATGGCCAGTGAAGCCAAGGCCCTGAGCACTGACTGGGGCCGGTTCATGCGTCGGGAAGTGGGCGCTGAAGAGTTTCGTGAGCTGGCGCGTCGGGTCGAGGGCTTTTTGTCCCGCAGCGAGCAGGAAAACCGCACGGTTTCCAGCAACCTGAATGACATTCTGCTGGCCCAGGACTACCAGGACCTCACTGGTCAGGTGATCAAGCGCGTGACCCAACTGGTCACCGAAGTGGAAAGCAACCTGCTCAAACTGGTGTTGATGGCGGGCCAGGTCGACCGGTTTGCCGGCATCGAACATGACCGCGAAGCGATCCTTTCTGAAAAAGATCCACAAAAACACCTCGCCAAGGGTGAAGGTCCGCAGATTCATGCCGATAAACGTGAAGACGTTGTATCCGGGCAAGACGACGTAGACGATTTGCTGTCCAGTTTAGGCTTCTAAGGAGCACACCCATGAGCTTCGGCGCCGATGAAGAAATCCTTCAGGATTTCCTTGTAGAGGCCGGCGAAATTTTAGAGCAACTGTCCGAACAACTGGTCGAGCTGGAAAGCCGACCGGATGATGCGAACCTGCTCAATGCAATTTTTCGCGGTTTTCACACTGTAAAAGGGGGCGCCGGCTTCCTCCAGCTCCACGAGCTGGTGGAGTGCTGTCACATCGCCGAGAACGTGTTCGACATCCTGCGCAAGGGTGAGCGGCACGTCGACTCGGAACTGATGGACGTGATCCTGGAAGCGCTGGACGCGGTCAACGGCATGTTCAGTGAAGTGCGCGAACGTGCACCGATCACGGCCGCCACGCCGGAACTGCTGGCCGCCCTGGCGCGCCTGGCGGAACCGGCGGCCAATGCGCCGGTGGTCGAGGCGGTGGCTGAGCCTGTCGCCGAGCCTGCGGGCGACGTGACCGACAGCGAATTTGAGCAACTGCTGGACTCGCTGAACGCCGTCAAGGCCGAAGCCGAGGCTCCGGCGGCCAGTGCGCCGGCCGTGGTGCCGACCACTGAGGACATCACTGACGCCGAGTTCGAGTCCTTGCTCGACCAGTTGCACGGCAAGGGCCAGTTTGCCCCGGACGCGGTGGCCGCAGCGCCAGCGCCTACGGAAGCCGCGGCGCCTGCCAGCAACGAAATCACCGACGACGAATTTGAAGCGCTGCTGGACCAGTTGCACGGCAAAGGCTCGTTTGCTGCCGATGCACTGCCGGAAGTTGCCGCAACCGCCGCCGCACCCGCAGCACCGGCTGCTGCTACTGCTGACGCTGCACCGGCCGCCGATGGACTGATCTCCGATCACGAATTCGAAGCCCTGCTGGATGAACTGCACGGCAAGGGCAAGTTCACCGAAGTGGTCGGCGCTGCTGCACCGGCTGCTACAGCTGCCGCAGCGGTGGCAACGCCAGCGCCGGTGGCCGCCAAGGCCGCTGCGCCTGCAGCTGCCAAACCTGCACCGGCCCCAGCACCCGCGCGTGCCGCTGCCGCTCCGGTCGCCGACAAGCAACCGGCCAGTGAAGCCGAAACCACCGTGCGGGTTGATACCGCGCGCCTGGACGACATCATGAACATGGTCGGCGAACTGGTGCTGGTGCGTAACCGCCTGGTGCGACTGGGCCTGAACAGCGGCGATGAGGCCATGCAAAAGGCCGTGTCGAACCTCGACGTGGTCACGGCCGACCTGCAAACCGCCGTCATGAAGACCCGGATGCAGCCGATCAAGAAAGTCTTCGGCCGCTTCCCGCGCCTGGTTCGCGACCTGGCACGCCAGCTCAAGAAAGAGATCAACCTGGAACTGGTGGGTGAAGAAACCGACCTCGACAAAAACCTTGTCGAGGCCCTGGCCGACCCGCTGGTCCACTTGGTGCGCAACGCGGTCGACCACGGTGTCGAGACGCCGGAAGAACGCGAAGCCTCGGGCAAGAACCGCCAGGGCAAAGTGATCCTGGCGGCCGAGCAGGAAGGCGACCATATCCTGCTGTCGATCACCGACGACGGCAAAGGCATGGACCCCACGATACTGCGCAACATTGCGGTCAAGCGTGGCGTGATGGACAAGGACGCCGCCGACCGCCTCACCGACACCGAGTGCTACAACCTGATCTTCGCCCCGGGCTTCTCCACCAAGACCGAGATTTCCGACGTGTCGGGCCGTGGCGTGGGCATGGACGTGGTGAAGACCAAGATCAGCCAGCTCAACGGCTCGATCAACATCTACTCGACCAAGGGCCAGGGTTCGAAGATCGTCATCAAGGTGCCGTTGACCCTGGCGATCATGCCGACCCTGATGGTGATGCTGGGCAACCAGGCGTTCGCCTTCCCGCTGGTCAACGTCAACGAAATCTTCCACCTCGACCTGTCGCGCACCAACGTGGTGGACGGCCAGGAAGTGGTGATCGTACGCGACAAGGCGCTGCCACTGTTCTACCTCAAGCGCTGGCTGGTGGCTTCGGCCAAGCATGAAGAGCAGCGCGATGGCCATGTGGTGATTCTCTCCGTGGGCACCCAGCGGATCGGCTTTGTGGTCGATCAGCTGGTGGGCCAGGAAGAAGTGGTCATCAAGCCTTTGGGCAAAATGCTGCAGGGAACCCCGGGCATGTCGGGTGCGACCATTACCGGTGACGGTCGGATCGCGCTGATTCTGGATGTTCCGAGCATGCTCAAGCGTTACGCCGCACGGCGTATTTGATTCGGCCCGGGCAGGGCGGTTGTCCCTCGCCCGGCCTAACGGAGTGTTTATGGTAGTCAAGGTCCTGGTGGTGGACGATTCAGGTTTCTTTCGCCGCCGCGTCTCGGAAATTCTTTCATCGGATTCCAATATCCAGGTGGTCGGCACGGCCACCAACGGCAAAGAGGCGATCGATCAGGCCATGGCCCTCAAGCCAGACGTGATCACCATGGACTACGAGATGCCGATGATGGACGGCATCACGGCGGTGCGGCACATCATGCAGCGCTGCCCGACTCCGGTGTTGATGTTCTCTTCGCTGACCCACGAAGGCGCCCGGGTCACCCTGGATGCGCTGGACGCCGGCGCGGTGGACTTCCTGCCGAAGAATTTCGAAGACATCTCGCGCAATCCCGAGAAGGTCAAGCAGATGCTCTGCGAGAAGGTGCACAGCATCTCCCGCAGTAACCGACGCAGCCTGTTCAGTGCACCGGCGCCGGCACCTGTTACACCGCCACCGGCAGCCCCCAGCACCTTTGGTCGCCCGGCGCCTGCGCCGGTTGCGCGCCCGGCCGCAGCCCCTGTGCGTACGGCTGCGCCCGCCGCGCATTCGCCTGCACCCAAGCGCAAGGCCTACAAGCTGGTGGCCATCGGTACGTCCACGGGCGGTCCGGTTGCCTTGCAGCGGGTGTTGACCCAGCTGCCGGCCAACTTCCCGGCGCCGATCGTGTTGATCCAGCACATGCCGGCCGCGTTCACCAAGGCCTTCGCCGAGCGCCTGGACAAGCTGTGCCGCATCAGCGTCAAGGAAGCCGAGGATGGCGACATCCTGCGCCCGGGCCTCGCACTGCTGGCCCCTGGCGGCAAGCAGATGATGGTCGATGGCCGGGGTGCGATCAAAATCCTGCCGGGTGACGAGCGCCTGAACTACAAACCGTGTGTAGATATCACCTTCGGTTCCGCCGCCAAGTCCTACGGCGACAAAGTTCTGGCGGTGGTATTGACCGGCATGGGCGCCGACGGCCGTGAAGGCGCGCGCCTGCTCAAGCAGGGCGGCAGCGCGATCTGGGCCCAGGATGAGGCCAGCTGCGTGATCTATGGCATGCCCATGGCCATCGTCAAAGCCGACCTGGCCGACGCCGTCTACAGCCTGGACGACATCGGCAAGCATCTGGTGGAGGCCTGCCTGTAATGGATGTATTGAGCCTGATTGGCATCATCATGGCGTTTGTCGCGATTATCGGCGGCAACTACCTCGAAGGCGGCCATCTGGGTGCCCTGGCCAATGGCCCGGCAGCGTTGATTGTGATCGGCGGCACGGTGGGCGCAGCCTTGCTGCAGTCGCCCATGAGTTCGTTCAAGCGGGCGATGCAGATCCTTATCTGGATTATTTTCCCGCCGCGTGTCGACCTGCCGGGCGGCGTCGACCGGGTGGTCAACTGGAGCCTCACGGCGCGCAAGGAAGGCCTGCTGGGCCTGGAAGGCGTGGCCGATGCCGAGCCCGACAGCTACGCACGCAAAGGCCTGCAATTGCTGGTGGACGGCGCTGAGCCGGAAGCGATTCGCAGCATCCTGGAAGTGGATTTCTACACCCAGGAAAGCCGCGACATCAACGCTGCCAAAGTCTTTGAAAGCATGGGCGGCTATGCGCCGACCATCGGCATCATCGGTGCGGTGATGGGCTTGATCCACGTGATGGGCAACCTGGCGGATCCGTCGCAACTGGGCAGCGGGATCGCCGTGGCGTTCGTCGCCACCATCTACGGCGTGGCCAGTGCCAACCTGGTGTTGTTGCCGGTGGCCAGCAAGCTCAAGTCGATCGCCATGCGCCAGTCGCGTTATCGCGAGATGTTGCTCGAAGGCATCCTCTCGATTGCCGAGGGTGAAAACCCGCGCTCCATCGAATTGAAGCTTCAGGGCTTCATGGATTGATGGGAGGTATTTGTTGTGAGCCGTCGCCGCCGCGAGCCTGAAGAACACGTCAACCATGAACGCTGGCTGGTGTCCTACGCCGACTTCATTACGCTGTTGTTCGCGTTTTTTGTGGTGATGTACTCCATTTCCTCGATCAACGAAGGCAAGTACAAAGTCATTTCCCAGGCGCTGATCGGCGTGTTCAACGACGCTGACCGCGCCCTCAAGCCGATTCCCATCGGCGAAGAACGCCCCAAGACCGTGACCCCGGCCAAGCCGCTGGTCAATGACAGCGATGAAACCGCCGCCGGCATTGGTGGCACCAGTGACCCGCTGAAAAGCATCGCCGATAACATCAGTGCAGCCTTTGGCGACCTGATCAGCTCCAACCAGATGACCGTGCGCGGCAATGAGTTGTGGGTGGAAATCGAGCTGAATTCCAGCCTGCTGTTCGCCAGCGCCGATGCGATGCCCAGCGACCAGGCGTTCACCATCATCGACAAGGTGGCGGCGATCCTGAAGCCGTTTGAGAACCCGGTCCACGTTGAAGGGTTTACCGACAACCTGCCGATCAGCACGGCGCAGTATCCGACCAACTGGGAGCTGTCTTCGGCCCGCGCGGCGAGTATTGTGCGGATGCTGGCGATGCAGGGTGTGAACCCCGGGCGCCTGGCGTCGGTGGGGTATGGCGAGTTCCAGCCGGTGGCCAATAACGCCACGGCAGAAGGCCGCGCGCGCAACCGTCGGGTGGTGCTGGTGGTGTCGCGCAACCTGGATGTGCGCCGCAGCCTGACCGGTACCGGCACCGCCAATGCAACACCGGATGCCGCGTTGAAGCGGGCTGGCACACAAACTGCACCAGCGCCCGTAAAGGCGCCGGTTCGCGGGAGTGCCGTCAATTCTCCGTCACCGGCTCTATAACCCCATGCCATTTCTCGGTCGAGCCTGTGCCTGCCGGGAGGAACAATCCGAATGAGAGTCTGGGCAGTTGCCAATCAAAAGGGTGGTGTCGGTAAAACCACCACTTCCATCGCCTTGGCCGGCTTGCTGGCAGAGGCCGGCAAGCGTGTGGTCGTGGTCGACCTGGACCCCCACGGCTCCATGACCAGCTATTTCGGCTATGACCCGGATGCCCTGGAGCACAGTTGCTACGACCTGTTCCTGCACAAGGGCAGCGTGCCGACCGATTTGCCGGGCCAACTGTTGCTGCCTACCAGCAATGAAAAGATCTCGCTGTTGCCGTCCAGCACCGCCCTGGCCACCCTTGAGCGTCAGTCGCCGGGGCAGAGCGGCCTGGGCCTGGTGATCGCCAAGACCCTGGCGCAGCTGTGGCAGGACTTCGACTACGCGATCATCGACAGCCCGCCGTTGCTGGGTGTGCTGATGGTCAACGCCCTGGCCGCCAGCCAACAGCTGGTGATCCCGGTGCAGACCGAGCACCTGGCCGTCAAAGGCCTGGAACGCATGGTCAGCACCTTGGCAATGATCAACCGCTCGCGCAAACAGGCGTTGCCGTTCAGCATCGTGCCGACCCTGTTTGACCGCCGTACCCAGGCCTCACTCGGCACCCTGCGGGTATTGCGCGACGCTTATCCGGACACTATCTGGCAAGGCTATATCCCGGTGGATACGCGCCTGCGGGATGCGAGCCGGGCAGGGCTGACGCCTTCGCAATTCGACGGCAAGAGCCGTGGGGTGCTGGCGTATCGGGCGTTGCTCAAGCACCTGTTGTCCCAGCAACTTGTGGCGCAGGTGGCGTGATGATCATAAACAGCCCTGTAGGCGCCTGGCTTGCCAGCGATGCAGACGCCGCGGTTTTTCTGACAAAACCGGCTCTCGATTCAAGTCCGGACACTTACAGGCCGATAGCCTCTGCATACAGGGTGAGTGGGGCTTGCGCGTGGGCATACAGATGAACCGTCCCGTTGATTTCAAGACCCGGCCGCAACTGGCGCTGGAGTCCTACCTGGACGCCTTGCTCCAGGACGCGACCGAGGAAATGCCGGAACCGATTCTGATCCTCGATGAAGTCATCGAGCCTGAACCTGCGGCCCTGGACGAGTTTCAGTTGGCGGTCCTGGAAGAACAGGCACGTGATGCGTTGGTGGTTCCCGTAGCCGTTCCGCAACCGGTGGCTGTGCCGGAGCCTGTTACGCCTGTTGCGCCTGTGGTGATCGCGCCGGTGGTTGAGGTTCATCTCCCGCCGAGCATCACCCCGCCGCCGGTGCAGGGCGATGGTCGCCCTGTGTGGGCCGCAGAACCGTTCGAATGCTTGCTGTTCGACGTCGCCGGGTTGACCCTGGCGGTGCCGCTGGTGTGCCTGGGGTCGATCTACTCCCTGGAAGGCCAGGAGTTGACGCCGCTGTTCGGCCAGCCGGAGTGGTTCCTCGGGATCCTGCCGAGCCAGCAGGGCAACTTGAAGGTATTGGACACCGCGCGTTGGGTGATGCCCGACCGCTATCGGGATGATTTCCGCCAGGGCCTGCAATACGTTATTTCGGTCCAGGGCTACGAGTGGGGGCTGGCAGTGCATCAGGTCAGCCGTTCATTGCGCCTGGACCCGAACGAAATCAAATGGCGCAGCCACCGCGGCCAGCGGCCATGGCTGGCGGGCACCGTGATCGAACACATGTGCGCGTTGCTGGATGTCGCCGAACTGGCGGAGCTGATTGCCAGCGGCGCGGTAAAAGCCATGCCGCTCAACAAACGCACTTGATAACAAGCAGCAGCGCTACGGCGCTGCCCAAGAACACACACCGTAACCAACGGTATTTGAAGGGGTCTGGAGTATGAACAAGTCAGTGTCCGCACAAGGTCAGGGGGATGATCCAATCCTGCAATGGGTCACCTTCAAGCTGGACAACGAGTCCTACGGCATCAACGTGATGCGTGTGCAGGAAGTGCTGCGCTACACCGAAATCGCTCCGGTGCCGGGTGCCCCAAGCTACGTGCTGGGCATCATCAACCTGCGCGGTAACGTTGTAACCGTGATCGACACCCGCCAGCGTTTCGGCCTGGTACCGACCGAAGTCAACGACAACACCCGCATCGTGATCATCGAAGCCGACAAGCAAGTGGTCGGGATCATGGTCGACAGCGTGGCGGAAGTGGTTTACCTGCGCCAATCTGAAGTCGAGACCGCGCCGAACGTCGGCAACGAAGAATCGGCCAAGTTCATCCAGGGTGTCTGCAACAAGAACGGCGAACTGCTGATTCTGGTTGAGCTGGACAAGATGATGAGCGAAGAAGAATGGCAGGATCTGGAGAATATCTGATTGTTCCTTGAGGTAGCGGTGATCGTCCTGGCCATCCTGTGGGCCGGGACTTTGGGCTTTCTGCTGCGCTACGTGCGCCAGCAACGGGAATGGGCTGCTCGACAGGTCGAGCGCGACGCTGCGCGCGACCGGCGAATCCTGGAGCTGGCCAAGCGGGTCGACCACTTCCAGCAGAGCGCGGTGCGTGTGGGGGATGAAGTGCACGAACTGCGTGCGGTGCTGGCGCCGTTGCCGGACAAGCTGTCGGCACTCGAGCAGCGCGACCCGTCGAGCCTCTCATTCGCCCAGGCGGCGAAGCTGGTGGGCATGGGCGCGACGGTGGATGAGCTGACGCAGTCCTGCGGGTTGACCCAGGCTGAAGCGCAGTTGATGAGCCGGCTGCACAAGGACAACTGAAGGTTACGAGCGGCAAGCAGGTTGGCTTGTCGCTTATAGCTGATGCCGATTGCTCAGCCATTCGGCCATGGTCGAGTCTTCGAGGGCATATTCACCACGGTTGGCTTTCCAGACCAACTCCTTCTCCCGCAGCACTTCCAGTGCTTTCTGCACGTTTGGGGTGCTGGCGTTCGGCTCGACCTGGGCCTGCTCCAGTTTGCGGTTCACATCCTGGAAGGTTTTTTCCGCAAAAGGCGAAAACGCTTGCTTGCCCAGGGTTCGTTCGCCCATCACTTCGAGTACCGCCTGTTGCAGGGGGGAGAGGTCGTTGTAGGCGCTCTCGTAGTCGCTCCAGATGCCGGCCTGGTGATTCAGTGCTCCCGTCCTCAGCAGCTCGCCAAGATTGCTGGCCTCGCCAAGACCCACGCTCACTTCGGTCAACAGTTTGTTGAGCATTTCCGGGCGCCGGCCGACGAGCTGGAACGCATAGTCCATATCCTCAAGGTTGAACTGGTTGGTTGCGGCCAGGCGCTGGTTCCACAGGTCCGTCACGAACTCCACAAAGTCCCGGCTCAGCAGTGGGAACGGCGTGATGTGGGCGCCGAAGAACGGTTGTTTGCTCTTGAGTACCAGGTTGGCCAGTTTGTCCCGGCTGGACCCGGTGAAGACCAGGCGCAGGCCATCGGTGGTGCTGCTGCCGTTGAGATGATCTCGCGCTGCCTTGAGGGCGAACATGGCGTTCACCCCACCTTCGCTGTTGAGGGCGTGCTGGGCTTCGTCGACGATCAGCACGATCATTTGCCCCGAGACCTGATGCAGTACGTCCAGGGCGTGGCTGAGCGTGGTGCCGGCGGGCAGTTGAGGCTTGGTGAAATCCCAGCTCAAGGTGCGCAGCAGGCTGATCTTGTCGATGCCGGCTTTCTTGGCCGCCTTGCTCACCGCGCTTTCGAACTCGCCCAGGGCTTTGCCGATGGCGCCGGCGATCAGCTCGGCGGGGTCGATTTCGCGGTTCATCCAGAGGTCCACGTACACCGGCAGCCAGCCTCGTGCCTTGCATTCGGGGATGAGGTCGTTGCGCAGGAACGTACTTTTGCCGGTGCGACGAGGCGCCGCGAGGAACATGCCGGAGCTGTAATCGGCAAATGACTCGCCCGCCAAATCACGGGCGAGCGCTTCGGCGAGTAGCTTTCGACTGAGGATTGGGCGGGTGGGGCTCATGGGTTTTATCCTGAACTATCGAGTTCGAGATAATCTATACCTTGAAAGATATAATTGCTATACATCACCCGCCGCAACTGATCATTCCCACGCTCTGCGTGGGAATGTATCCCGTGACGCTCCGCGTCACCACTGCGCAAGACGTGAACTGGGTAGCGCCAGTTGGACGCGGAGCGTCCGAGGCGGCGTTCCCACGCAGAGCGTGGGAACGATCAGCCCGCTCCCACATTAATAATCGTCACCTCTTTCCGTCACGTCCCGCTCCACCGGCCCCGCGTCCGGGTCATATCCCACCGGGAACTTGCCCTTCAGCGTCCAGGCAAACGCGATGATCTCGGCGACGGTGCGGTACAGCTCTTCCGGGATACTGTCCCCCAACTCCATGCGCGCCAGTAATTTGACCAGCTCGGCATTTTCGTAGATCGGGACTTCGTTCTCCCGGGCCAGCTTCAGGATGGCTTCGGCCAGGGCGTCGTCGCCCTTGGCCGTCAGGGTCGGTGCTTGTTGCCCGTCGTATTTGAGGGCAATGGCCTGGCGGGGCGGGTTGGGGTTTTTCATGCGGTTTCATCCACCCAGCGTTGTTCCAGTCCGGTTTTCGGGCCGCGCGGCGGGGTGCCGAGGTGGCAGTCCAGGTCGCCGACATTGAGCCCCGACGACACCAGGCGCTCGCGCAGGCTGCCCAGGTGGCTTTCGATCAGGCTGGCGGTGAACGGGCGGGTCGCCCATAGCTGGCTCGACAGTTTGCCCTGGCTCAGTTGCGCCTGGACCTGCAACGGGCCCAGGGGCTCCATGTCGAGGGCCATTTCCACACGCCAGAGCATTTGCTTGGGGTCCTTGCTGTCCTTGCGCTCCGGCTGGTCCTTGTCGGGGGCGGGCTCTTCGCGCTGGAACTTGACCTGCAGCGGCACGATGTCCTGCAAGGTACGCATCGGGATTTCCAACTGCCAGGTGGTCAAGAGCTTGCCATCGGCGGTGGTGCCGGTTTGTTCCAGGCTCGACAGCTGATGGCTTTGCAGGCGGGAAATCGCGCCGGCGGCCAGGCGCAGCAGGTTTTCCAGGTCGCTCTCACCTTCCAGGCGTTGCATCAGCCGATCCGGCAGCGGAAAGCCTGCGGGCGCTTGGCGGGCGCCGACCTGGCCGAGGGTGCCCAGCGGGCTGCGCACGAAGCTGGGCAGCAGTTGCGCCAGGGTGTTGGACGCCAGGATCCCATTGAGATTGGTGTTGGCGGGCAGGGCCGGCAGCAGGTCGGCGACGAAGCGCAGCAGGGCGCCCTTCATGTCCAGCGGCGGTATCTGCGGGTTTTGCCCGGCGAGCAGCTTGGCTTCGAGGAATGTGCCGCTGTTCTGGATCAGTTGCGCCAGTACCTTCGGATTGCTGGCTTGGGCCAGGTCGGGCAGGCTCGCTAGTAAACGCTCGGCGGCGGCGCGCAAATCGACCGAGGTGCTGTCGCTGCTGGTCGCCGGCAGGCTTTGCAACGCGGTGAATACCACGTCCAGCGAGCCCTGGCGGCTTTGCTGGGTGGAGAGTTGCTGGGCCACGGCCAGTTGGTCCTGGCGCCCGCTCAGGGGCACAAAGCTCAAGGTCTGGGCACTTTGCACCACGGCGCTGAGCAGGCTGCCGACGCGCAATGGCTGCGGGCTTTCGACGGTCAGGGTCGCGCCGCTGAGGACGTTATTGAGCACCGACACCAGCGAGCGATACACCACCGGCTGGTTGGCACCCTGGGGCAGCGCCTGGGTGGTCAGCACCTTGCCTTGCAGCAGGGTGCCCACCGGCAGTTGGGTGGTGTCGATGCGAGTCAGCGCGGCCACGCTGGAACTCAACGCCTGCTGAAGGCTGATGGACAAATTGCCCGAAGGGGTCTGGCTGACTTCCACCTGGGCGCCCAGCGGCAGCGGCTGGCTGCTGCTGGCCTGCACCAGGGTTTGCCGGCCGCCTTCCAGGGTCAGCTTGAGCAGTAACTGAAAGGCATCGCCGCCTTGTTTCAGCGCCAGCACCTCGGCGTTTACGGTTTTCCCGGGGTCAATCAGGCCGGTCTGCGGCTCCAGCAGTTTCAGCAGCTCACCCGTCGCAGGCGCGGGCACAGGCCCGGCCGGCAGCGTCGGAGGAAGCGTGGGAAGATTGATCTCACCGGTCATCGTGCGCGCCGTCTCAAGGGAAATTGCCCTCTTTAGAGTAGGGCATCACATGTATAATGCCGCCCGTCTTCAAAGAGAGCGTTAAAAACAACACAACTGATTGATCCAGCTCTCTAAAAACGGTCGCCAAAGCAGTTAATGTGCATCTCTTTAACGGCCGTTCCACCGCCGACTTGAACCGTAAAGGCCCGCGATCTCTTGACCAGCCCTCTTCTAGAAGCCGTAGCGCTCGCCTGTGAACGTGACCTGCGGATGCTGTTCGAACACCTCGAACTGCGTCTGGCGGGCGGCGACATGGTGCAGGTCAGCGGCCCCAACGGCAGCGGCAAGACCAGCCTGTTGCGCCTGTTGGCCGGCCTGATGCAGCCGACGGCGGGGGAAGTGCGGCTCAACGGCAAACCGTTGCACGAGCAACGCACCGAGCTGGCGCGCAACCTGATCTGGATCGGCCACGCCGCTGGCATCAAGGATGTGCTCACTGCCGAAGAAAACCTCAGTTGGCTCAGCGCCCTGCATCATCCCGCAAGCCGCGACGCGATCTGGCAGGCCCTCGCTGCCGTTGGCCTGAAGGGTTTCGAAGACGTTCCCTGCCACACCCTGTCCGCCGGCCAGCAGCGCCGCGTGGCCCTGGCCCGTTTGTATCTGGACGGCCCGCCGCTGTGGATTCTCGACGAACCCTTCACCGCCCTCGACAAACAAGGCGTCGCCCAACTGGAAGAACACCTTGCCGCGCACTGCGAGCAGGGCGGTATGGTGGTTCTGACCACTCACCACACCTTGACGCGCATGCCTGCCGGTTACCGCGACCTCGACCTGGGCCGGTGGTCGGTATGAGTGTTTTTGCCCTGTTGGTCGCCCGCGAAGCGCGGTTACTCTGTCGCCGCCCGGCCGAATTGGCCAACCCGCTGGTGTTCTTCGCGATTGTGATTGCGCTGTTCCCGTTGGCGGTGGGCCCCGAGACTAAACTGTTGCAAACCTTGTCTCCGGGACTGGTCTGGGTGGCGGCGCTTTTGTCGGTCCTGCTCTCGCTGGACGGGCTGTTTCGCAGTGATTTCGAAGATGGTTCCCTTGAGCAGTGGGTCCTTTCGTCGCACCCCCTGCCACTTCTGGTATTGGCCAAGGTGCTGGCACACTGGGCGTTTTCCGGCCTGGCGCTGGTATTGCTCGCGCCGTTGCTGGCGATGATGCTGGGATTGCCCACCGAGTGCCTGCCGGTGTTGCTCCTGTCATTATTGCTGGGTACGCCGGTGCTCAGTTTGTTGGGCGCCGTAGGTGCGGCGCTGACGGTCGGTTTGAAACGCGGCGGCCTGCTGTTGGCCCTGCTGATTCTGCCTTTGTATATCCCGGTGTTGATCCTGGGCAGCGGTGCTTTGCAAGCCGCGCTCCAGGGCATGCCGGCGACCGGTTACCTCCTGTGGCTTGGCAGCCTGGCCGCCCTGGCGGTAACCCTGACACCCTTTGCTATAGCGGCTGGCCTGAAGATCAGCGTCGGCGAATAATGAGGTCTGGTTAAGCGATATAACCTTAACCAGTAAAGACCCTAAGCTTCTCGCAACGACGAGAAGCAACCGTGATGGAAACAGCATGAACTGGACCTGGTTTCACAAGCTCGGCTCGCCCAAATGGTTTTACGGCATCAGTGGCAAACTGCTGCCGTGGTTGAGCATCGCCGCCGTATTGCTGATCGGCATCGGCCTGGTCTGGGGCCTGGCCTTCGCGCCGCCGGACTATCAGCAAGGCAACAGCTTTCGCATCATCTATATCCATGTTCCCGCCGCGATGCTGGCCCAGTCCTGCTATGTGATGCTGGCGGTGTGCGGCATCGTCGGCCTGGTGTGGAAGATGAAGCTGGCGGACGTGGCCTTGCAATGCGCCGCACCCATCGGCGCCTGGATGACCGCCGTGGCGCTGGTCACCGGGGCGATCTGGGGCAAGCCGACCTGGGGTTCGTGGTGGGTCTGGGACGCGCGCCTCACCTCGATGCTGATCCTGCTGTTCCTGTATTTCGGCCTGATTGCCCTGGGCAACGCCATCAGCAACCGTGACAGCGCCGCCAAGGCCTGCGCGGTGCTGGCGATTGTCGGCGTGATCAACATCCCGATCATCAAATACTCCGTGGAGTGGTGGAACACCCTGCACCAGGGCGCCACCTTCACCCTCACCGAAAAGCCGGCCATGCCCGTGGAAATGTGGGCGCCGCTGCTGCTGATGGTGCTGGGGTTCTACTGTTTTTTCGGCGCGGTGCTGCTGCTGCGCATGCGCCTCGAAGTGCTCAAGCGTGAAGCCCGCACCAGTTGGGTCAAGGCCGAAGTGCAAAACAGCCTGGGAGCCCGTGGATGAGCTTCAACTCTTTCAGTGATTTTCTCGCCATGGGCCATCACGCCCTGTACGTCTGGACGGCCTATGGCATCTGCCTGGCGGTGCTGGCCCTCAACGTCGCCGCGCCGATCCTGGCCCGCAAGCGTTACCTGCAACAAGAGGCGCGTCGTTTGCGCCGGGAGACCGAAAAGTGAATCCGCTGCGTAGAAAGCGTCTGTTGATCATCCTGGCCATCATGGCCGGTGTGGGCATTGCCGTGACCCTGGCCCTGAGCGCCCTGCGGGAGAACATCAACCTGTTCTACACCCCGACCCAGATCGCCAACGGCGAAGCGCCGCTGGACACCCGAATCCGCGCCGGTGGCATGGTCGAGAAGGGCTCGCTGCAACGTTCCGGGGACTCCCTGGACGTGAAATTCATCGTCACCGACTTCAACAAATCCGTGACCATCACCTACCGCGGCATCCTCCCGGACCTGTTCCGCGAAGGGCAGGGCATCGTCGCCCTCGGCAAGCTCAACGCCGACGGCGTGGTAGTGGCCGATGAAGTGCTGGCCAAGCACGATGAAAAATACATGCCGCCGGAAGTCACCAAGGCCCTCAAAGACAGCGGCCAATCCGCCCCGACCCCCGCCAAGGAGGGCTAAGTCATGACGTCCGCATTGTTTATTCCAGAGCTGGGCCAGTTGGCGATGATCCTGGCCCTGTGCTTCGCCATCGTCCAGGCCGTGGTCCCGTTGCTGGGTGCCTGGCGCGGTGACCGCCTGTGGATGAGCCTGGCCCAGCCGGCCGCCTGGGGCCAGTTCGCCTTTCTGGTGTTCGCCTTCGGGTGCCTGACCTACGCCTTCATGACGGACGACTTTTCCGTCGCGTATGTGGCCAACAACTCCAACAGCGCCTTGCCCTGGTACTACAAGTTCAGCGCCGTGTGGGGGGCCCACGAAGGTTCGTTGCTGCTGTGGGCATTGATCCTCGGCGGCTGGACCTTTGCTGTCTCGATCTTCTCCCGGCAGTTGCCGCAAGTCATGCTGGCCCGGGTGCTGGCGGTGATGGGCATGATCAGCATCGGCTTCCTGCTGTTCCTGATCATGACTTCCAACCCCTTTACTCGCATCCTGCCGCAGATCCCGGTAGACGGCCACGACCTCAACCCGCTGCTGCAAGACATCGGCCTGATCGTGCACCCGCCGATGCTCTACATGGGCTACGTCGGTTTCTCGGTCGCCTTCGCCTTCGCCATCGCTGCCCTGCTCGGCGGGCGTCTCGATGCCGCCTGGGCGCGCTGGTCGCGGCCGTGGACCATCGTCGCCTGGGCGTTCCTCGGCATCGGCATCACCTTGGGCTCTTGGTGGGCCTACTACGAACTCGGCTGGGGCGGCTGGTGGTTCTGGGACCCGGTGGAAAACGCCTCCTTCATGCCCTGGCTGGTGGGCACGGCGCTGATTCACTCGCTGGCGGTCACGGAAAAACGTGGCGTGTTCAAGAGCTGGACCGTATTGCTGGCCATCGCCGCGTTTTCCCTGAGCCTGCTGGGTACGTTCCTGGTGCGTTCCGGCGTGCTGACGTCGGTTCACGCGTTTGCCTCCGACCCGGAGCGCGGCGTGTTCATCCTGATCTTCCTGCTGTTCGTGGTCGGCGGCTCGCTGACCCTGTTCGCCCTGCGCGCGCCAGTGGTCAAGAGTCACGTGGGCTTCAACCTCTGGTCCCGGGAAACCCTGTTGCTGGGCAATAACCTGGTGCTGGTGGTGGCGGCTTCGATGATCCTGCTCGGCACCTTGTACCCGTTGGTCCTGGATGCCCTGAGCGGCGCCAAACTGTCCGTCGGCCCCCCGTACTTCAACGCACTGTTTATCCCGTTGATGGCGCTGTTGATGGTGGTGATGGCGGTCGGGGTACTGGTGCGCTGGAAAGACACCCCGGTGAAATGGCTGGTGGGCATGCTCACCCCGGTACTGCTGGGCAGCGCCGCGCTGGGCGTGATCGCCGGTATTGCCTACGGCGACTTCAACTGGGCTGTGCTCGCCACCTTCATGCTCGCCGCCTGGGTGTTGCTGGCCGGCGTGCGCGACCTGATCGACAAGACCCGCCACAAAGGTTTGATCAAAGGCCTGCCGACCATGACCCGCAGCTACTGGGGCATGCAGGTCGCCCACATCGGCATCGCCGTGTGTGCGTTGGGCGTGGTGTTGTCCAGCCAGAACAGTGCCGAGCGCGACCTGCGCCTGGCACCGGGCGAGTCCATGGACCTGGCCGGTTACCACTTTATTTTCGAAGGCGCCAAGCACTTCGAAGGCCCGAACTTCACCTCCGACAAAGGCACCGTACGCGTGGTGCGCAACGGCAAGGAAGTGGCGGTGCTGCACCCGGAAAAACGCCTGTACACCGTACAAAGCTCGATGATGACCGAAGCCGGGATTGACGCCGGTTTCACCCGCGACCTCTACGTCGCCCTGGGTGAACCGCTGGGCGATGGCGCCTGGGCCGTGCGGGTCCACGTCAAACCGTTTGTGCGCTGGATCTGGTTCGGCGGCCTGCTCACTGGCTTCGGTGGTTTGCTGGCAGCGATGGACCGGCGCTACCGGGTCAAGGTCAAGAGCCGGGTGCGTGAAGCCCTCGGCCTGCAGGGAGCAGCGGTATGAAGCGTTGGTTGATGGTGTTACCCCTGGCGGCGTTCCTGGTGGTGGCGGTGTTCCTGTATCGCGGGCTGTACCTGGACCCGGCCGAGTTGCCGTCGGCCATGATCGGCAAACAGTTCCCGGCGTTCTCGCTGCCGACCGTGCAGGGCGACAAAACCCTGACCCAGGCTGACTTGCTGGGCAAACCGGCGCTGGTCAATGTGTGGGGCACCTGGTGCATTTCCTGCCGCGTCGAGCACCCGGTGCTGAACAAGCTGGCGGAGCAGGGCGTGGTGATCTACGGCATCAACTACAAGGACGACAACGCTGCCGCCCTGAAGTGGCTGGCGGAATTCCACAACCCGTACCAGCTGGATATCCGCGACGAAGACGGCAACCTCGGCCTGAACCTCGGCGTCTACGGCGCCCCGGAAACCTTCTTCATCGACGCCAAGGGCGTGATCCGCGACAAGTACGTGGGCGTGATCGATGAAGTGGTGTGGCGCGAACAACTGGCCGCCAAATACCAGGCGCTGGTGGATGAGGCCAAGCCATGAAGCGTTGGTTAGCCGCCGCTGTATTGGGCTTGAGCATGGTCGGCGTGGCCCACGCCGCCATCGACACCTACGAATTTGCCAAGGACGGAGACCGCGAGCGTTTTCGCGAACTGACCAAGGAACTGCGCTGCCCCAAGTGCCAGAACCAGGACATCGCCGACTCCAACGCACCGATCGCCGCCGACCTGCGCAAAGAGATTTTCCGCATGCTCGGCGAGGGCAAGGACAATCAGCAGATCATCGACTTCATGGTCGACCGCTACGGTGACTTCGTGCGCTACAAGCCGGCGCTCACCGGCAAGACTGCGCTGCTGTGGTTCGGCCCGGCCGGGTTGTTGCTCGCCGGTGTCGTGGTGATGGCGGTGATTGTGCGCCGCCGTCGTGTCGCCCCGGCCGATGGCTCGGACTCGCTTTCCGTCGATGAGCGTCAACGCCTCGACCAACTGCTGGACAAAAAAACTGATGATTGATTTCTGGCTCGCAGCCGGTCTGCTGCTTCTGATTGCCTTGAGTTTCCTGCTGATCCCGGTGTTACGCGGCCGCCGTGCCCAGCGTGAAGAGGATCGCACCGCGCTGAACGTGGCGCTGTATCAAGAACGTGTGGCGGAGCTGCAAACCCAGCAGTCCGAAGGCGTGCTGGATGCGGCCCAACTGGACAGCGGTCGCGCTGAAGCAGCTCGCGAGTTGCTGGCCGATACCGAAGGTGTGGAAAAGCCCCGGGAGTCACGCCTCGGCAAACCGTTGCCGTTGCTCGCGGCCTTTCTGGTGCCGGTGCTGGGCGTGGCGCTGTACCTGCATTACGGGGCCAGTGACAAGGTCGAACTGACCCGCGAATTCTCCCAGCCGCCGGTGTCCATGGAAGACATGACCCGCCGCCTTGAGCGCGCCGCAGCGGCCCAGCCGGACTCGCCCGAAGGCCTGTACTTCCTCGGTCGCGCCTACATGGCCCAGGACCGTTCCGCCGATGCGGCCAAAGTCTTCGAACGCACCGTGGCCCTGGCCGGCCGCCAGCCGGAATTGCTTGGCCAGTGGGCCCAGGCCCAGTACTTTGCCGACAACAAACAGTGGTCGCCCAAGGTCCAGGCCTTGACCGACGAAGCACTGAAACTCGATCCGAAAGAAGTCACCAGCCTTGGCCTGCTGGGCATCGCCGCCTTTGAAGGCCAGCGTTACCAGGAAGCGATCGACTACTGGAACCGCCTGCTGGCGCAACTGCCGCCGGAAGACAATTCCCGTGTCGCACTGCAAGGCGGCATTGACCGGGCTGCCGAGAAGCTCAGAGAGAGCGGCGGTAGCGTGGCGCCCGTGAAGGCACAACAGCAGATGCAAGTGCGCGTAGACCTGGCGGCGGATGTGAAGGCCAAGGCCTTGCCGACCGACAGCGTGTTCATCTTCGCCCGCGCCGTCAAAGGCCCGCCGGCGCCATTGGCGGCCAAGCGCGTGACCGTCGCCGACCTGCCGATCACCGTCGAACTGGGCGATGCCGACGCGATGATGCCGCAGTTGAAACTGTCCAACTTTCCCGAAGTCCAACTGGTTGCGCGCCTATCCCGGGCAGGTGTTCCGACAGCTGGCGAGTGGATCGGCCGCAGCCAACCCTTGGCCAGCAGCACCACTGCGCTGCAGCAGCTGACCATCGACAGTCCGGATAAATAATTCGAGGAAATGCCCATGACCGCTATCGCACGTATCACCCTGCTCAGCCTGGTATTGGGGTTGAGTGCTTGTGCGGTCCATCGGCCTCCGTCGCCTACCGGGCCGACCATTCCACCGACAGGGCCGTCGACCCAGCCGAGCACACAGCCAGGCACCCAGCCTTCGGGCCCGGTGATCAAACCGTCGAAGCCGGTGCCTAGCTCCTCGCCGACCTTCGCACCTCCGCCAGGTGCTGCCAGCCACTGGGACGGGAAGATGCAGGTGTATGTGCTGGACGAACAGCCGGATACGTTCTACCGCCAGCGCACCTACTACCGCTGGAGCAACGGCTGGAGCCGCTCCATCAGCCCGAACGGGCCTTGGGAAGAGACCGACGTCCATGGCGTGCCGCCGGGGTTGAGCAAGCAATACGCGCAATAAGAAAAGGCGACCTTCGGGTCGCCTTTTTCATGAGCGTGAAACGCAATCAACTGTGGGAGCTGGCTTGCCTGCGATAGCGGTGTGTCAGGTTATGAAGGTGTGGCTGATACACCGCCATCGCGGGCAAGCCCGGCTCCCACAGGATTTCTACTGTTTTTGATATTCAGCCTGGCCTGCGCCACCGATCCAATGGATCACCCCGGCAATCACCCCCAGCATCACCCCAAACTCGACAATCCCCATCCAGCCCAACCGCGCCATCAACCAGCCGCTGACCGTCGCCCCCACCGCGCCGCCAAAAAACGTCGCCGTCATGTACAAACTGTTGATGCGGCCCTGGGCTTTCGGGTCCACCGCAAACGCCCGCGTCTGATTCGACACCAAGCCCGACTGCACCCCGATATCCAGCACGATCACCCCCAGCACCAGCAAAATAATCGAGGTTTCCGCCCCCGCCAGCAGCAGGAATGCCAAGGTGACAATACCAATACTCGCCCCAATCACCTTGCGTGAACCCAATCGGTCGGAAGCCCGTCCACCGAGCGACGCCGCCACTGCACCTGCCGCCCCGATAATCCCGAAGCCACCGGCCCAGGCACTGCCCAACTGCCACGGCCCGTGGGCCAGCAACGCTGCCAGATTCACCCAGAACGCATTGAAGCAAGCCCACAACAACGCCTGCACCATCATCGACTGGCGAATCGGGCTGTTGTCGCGCATCAGCGGCCACAGCGAAGCCAGCAGGCGAGGGTAGGACAGGTTGGTGCTGGGCACGCCCCGTGGCAGCAGCTTGGCGGCGGCGATCCACACCGGGATCATGAAGGCCGCTTCCATCGCGTACACCGCCCGCCAGCCATAAGCCTCACCGACCACGCCGGCGATCGTGCGCCCCAGCAGAATGCCCACCATGATCCCGCTGACCACCGTGCCGACATTGCGCCCACGTTCGTGGGGCTGTGACATCACCGCCGCGAACGGCACCAGCTGCTGCGGTACACAGCTCACAATCCCCAAGCCAAAAGATGCTGTGACCAGCGCCCAGATACCCGGTGAAAACGCCGCCGCCAGGGCGAAGCAGAACGCCAGGGCGATTTGCCCCAGCACCAGTTTGCGCCGGTCAAAACGGTCGCCCATCGGCAGCAGTAACGCCAGCCCGGTAGCAAAACCCAACAGAGCGGAACCGGCCACCAGGTCCACGGTGGTCACGTCCACGCCCATGTCCGAAGCGATCAGTGGCAGGATCGGCTGGGTGCAGTAAATATTGGTGATCACCGCGCCGGCGATCACCGCCATCATGATGATCTTGCCGCGCGGCGCGACCGCAGGGGCTGTGGAAGTGTGGGATGTCATCGGTTGGCCACTCACGGCGCTCTCCTTCAATGCAGGTCTCCGGGGGCGGAGATGAGTGGCCAACGTTACGCACTCGCGCTTGGCAGGATAATCCCCTAGGATTTGGAATCATCCTTCCAGAATTTGATAGGTTGCCATGAACCGTCTTGAATCCATGTCCATCTTCGTTGCCGTGGTTGATGCAGGCAGCCTGACCGCTGCCGCGCGGCGCCTCGACATGCCGCTGGCCAGCGTCAGCCGCAAGGTGGCTGAACTTGAGACGCACCTGAAAACCCGCCTGCTGCACCGCACCACGCGCCAGCTGTCGTTGACCGATGCCGGCGCCTCTTACCTCGACGCATGCCGGCGCATTCTTGAAGACATCAGCGAGGCCGAGCGCGCGGCCACTGGCGAATATTCCCAGCCCCGGGGCGAATTGGTGGTCACCGCGCCCGTGGTCTTCGGGCGGCTGCACATCGTGCCGGTGGTGGCGGAATTTCTGGCGCAGTACCCGGAGATCGACATCAACCTGATCCTCACCGACCGCGTCGTGCACCTGATGGAAGAACATTGCGACGTGGCCGTACGCATCGGCGAACTGCCCGACAGCTCGCTCAAGGCCATGCAGGTGGGCGCGGTGCGGCGGGTGGTGTGCGCCAGCCCGGCGTACCTGGCCGCTCGCGGTGTACCGGCCGAACCCCGGGACTTGGCGGCACATGACTGCATCACTTTCGAAGTGCTGGCGTCCCAAGGGGCGTGGGGATTTGGTGCGGGCAAAACCGGGCTGTCGGTACCGGTGCACTCGCGGTTGTCGGTGAACACCGCAGAAGCGGCGATTGCGGCGGCGACGTTGGGGGTTGGGGTGATTCGGGTGTTGTCGTATCAGGTGGCGGATGCAGTGCGGGAGGAGGCGTTGGCGGTGGTGCTTGAGGCGTTCGAGTCGGCGCCGCTGCCCATTAGCCTGGTGCACAAAGGGCAGTCGCCGTTGCCGCTGAAGCTGCGGGCGTTTCTGGATTTTGTGATGCCGCGATTGCGCGCCCGCATCGCTCAATAACACCGGGCAGTTTGAACCTGATGAAAATCAAAATGTGGGAGCGGGCTTGCTCGCGAAAGCGGTGGATCAGTCACCAGATGTATTGACTGACCCTCTGGATTCGCGAGCAAGCCCGCTCCCACATTGGATTTATGTTGCCAGTTGGATTTCGGTTTTGATCAAGCCACCGGGCACTCTCGATCCAGCGCTCTATCCACCAACAACAATCCCAACTCCAGCAGTTGTTGCATCGCCAATACCAGACTGCGGTCTTTGCCATCAATGTTTTCGGAAAGGTCCAACGCCATTGCATTGGCAGACTGGAGTGTTTCGTAGGCGTTGCTCAGCAGTGCTTCCGTTTCAACGTTGGCTGATACGGTGAACAGACTGAAGTGGTTTTTTTCATTGGTGGACGCTTTGGTTTCGGCGGGTTTCAGGTAGTGATCGATGGCCCGCTGGGCGGCGTCCTGAAGCTTGTTTTTTTCAGACTTGGAGCCAGACGTTTCTGGCGGATTGGGCGTGACCTTGTACATGTAATGACTCTCCATTCAGTTGGAGCTCACCACATCTGCGACCAAGCAGGTGGGTGGCGAGCTGTACGCAGGTTGGTCGACCAGGGAATGGAAACCCGGCAGGGCCAGGGCCCTCCCACGCACAGCTCGCCATAAAGCGAACACGATAATGCCGCTTGCGCGGCACTGTGCGCCATTCTAACCCGGGCGACCAAACCCGATCGCTGATGAGCAGCGACTTGGAGAGGCTAGCGGCGAGTTAAGGCTGCTGCAAGCCATAGAGATCGTAGGAAAAATCACCGATCTACCGGGATCTTGATTATTCCTGAAGCGATACTTCGGCAAGGCGCGGCTTTAGAAACTCCAGGGCATCTTTAAACACCTGATGCCACTCTTCTGACGACTCGCTCGCCAGCGGGTGCCAGAAGAACTGGAACTCGTGGCCGCCATCATCCTCTGCAAAATGGGTCCAGGTATCTGGCAGGTCTTCAGGGATCAGGCATTGATGAAAGGCCCATGTATGCCCCGTGGACGCTGAGTGCCAAGTGCCCAGGTCACGTATCACCTTGCCGGTTATCCCGGCTTCTTCAAGCAACTCTCTAACTGCCGCAGCCTCGGTACTTTCGCCAGGCTCCAAGCTGCCCTTGACCAGTTGAAGACCTGCCAGTGGGTGTTTGAAGGCGAGGATTTCCAGGGATTGGCGGGTTCGCAGGATGACCGGACATGCCTTGTTTTTTCCCATCACGTTGTCCTTTTGCACATATTGGCGGCCAGCTATTGCACCACAGTCCGGCACATTTCCAATGCCAGGCGAAGACCTTGTGGCGAGGGAGCTTGCTCCCGCTGGACTGCGAAGCAGGCCTAAGTCAGCCACTTCAGTACATCTGACAGACCGTGTCACCCAGGCTTGGGGCCGCTGCGCAGCCCAGCGGGAGCAAGCTCCCTCGCCACAGGTTAGGTATGGATCGTTCCCACGCTCTACGTGGGAATGCATCCCGTGACGCTCCGCGTCACCACTGCGCAAGACTTCAACCTTGCATCCCCAGCTGGACGCAGAGCGTCCGAGGCGGCATTCCCACGCAGAGCGTGGGAGCGATCAAGGTCCTACAGCTACTTCCAACCTTTCATCAAACCTTCATCAAACGGTTTTACTCCAGTCATGTGCAAGTCATAGGGCTGACACAGCCCGCGCCTACTGTCGTTTGAACTCAAACGCAGCCACGGACGGCTGTTCAACCAGACAGAGAAGCCCATGACTCCAGCTATCCATGTCGATCATCTGAACAAGACCTTTGCGAAAAAATCCGCATTGGTCGACCTCGAACTCACCGTTGCCACGGGTGAGATGGTCGCGCTGATTGGCGCTTCCGGCTCCGGCAAGTCCACCTTGCTGCGCCACCTCGCGGGCCTGGCCTGTTGCGACAAGAGCAACGGCGGCAGCGTCAAGGTGCTGGGCCGGGAAGTGCAGGCCAGCGGGCGGTTGAATGGCAAGGTGCGGCGCCTGCGCGCCGACATCGGCTACATCTTCCAGCAGTTCAACCTGGTCAACCGCCTGAGCGTGCTCGACAACGTGCTGCTCGGGTGCCTGGGCCGCATGCCGCGCTGGCGTGGCAACCTCGGGTTGTTCAACGCCGAGGAAAAACAGTTCGCCATGGAGTCCCTGGCCCGTGTCGGCCTGGCGGACCTGGCCGCGCAACGCGCCTCTACCTTGTCCGGCGGCCAGCAGCAGCGCGTAGCCATTGCCCGCGCTTTGACGCAACGCGCCGAAGTGATCCTCGCCGATGAACCCATCGCCTCCCTGGACCCGGAGTCGGCGCGCAAGGTCATGGAGATCCTCGCCGACATCAACGGCCGCGACGGCAAGACCGTGGTGGTCACCCTGCACCAGGTCGATTACGCCATGCGCTATTGCCCCCGAGCCGTGGCGCTCAAGGGTGGGCGGATTCACTTCGATGGGCAGGCCAGCGACCTGAGCAGCCAGTTCCTCAATGATTTGTACGGTGCCGATGTCGACACCAGCCTGATGTTTTCCGACCAGACCCGCACACCCGTCGTCCCCGCACGGTTGGCCCTGGCCCGCGCTTGAAACCTTACTAACGACCCACAGGAATCCTCTCCATGTTGAACCGTATCGGTCATGTGTTTCTGTCTGCCGTGCTGTTAGCCAGCGTGGCCATGGGCACTGCCCAGGCCGCCGACAAGGCGATCAATTTCGGCATCATGTCCACCGAGTCTTCGCAGAACCTCAAGAGCATCTGGCAGCCCTTCCTGGATGACATGCACAAGAAGACCGGCCTCACCATCAACGCCACTTTCGCCTCCGACTACGCCGGCCTGATCCAGGGCATGCGTTTCAACAAGGTCGACGTGGCCTGGCTGGGCAACAAGGCCGCGATGGAAGCGGTGGACCGTTCCAACGGCGAAATCTTCGCCCAGACCGCCGCCGCCAATGGTGCCGCCGGCTACTGGAGCGTGCTGATCGTGCGCAAGGACAGCCCGATCAACAACGTCGATGACATGCTCAAGAACGCCAAGAACCTGACCTTCGGCAACGGTGACCCGAACTCCACCTCGGGCTACCTGGTACCCGGCTACTACGTGTTCGCCAAGAACCACGTCGACGCCGCCACCGCGTTCAAGCGCACCCTCAATTCCAGCCATGAAGTCAACGCACTGAGCGTGGCCAAGGGGCAGTTGGACGTCGCCACCTTCAACACCGAAAGCTGGGACCGCCTGGAAGTCACCCAACCGGACAAGGCCGCCATGCTCAAGGTGATCTGGAAGTCGCCGCTGATCCCCGCCGACCCGATGGTGTGGAGCAAGGCCCTGAGCGACAGCGAGAAGACCAAGATCCGCGACTTCTTCGCCCACTACGGTGACACCGACGAAGAGAAGGCCGTGCTGAAGAACATGCAACTGGGCAAGTTCCTCAAGTCCAGCGACGACCAGCTGTTGCCGATCCGCCAACTGGAGCTGTTCAAGCAGCGCACCACCATCAGTGCCGACGACAAGCTGGAAGCGGCTGACAAGGCCAAGAAGCTCGCGGATATCGACGCCGACCTCGCCAAGCTGCAACAGCGCATCACCGAACTGGACAAGAAGACGGCCGCCAACGGCTGATCCTGTGGAAGAAGGCTTTTGTGGCGAGGGAGCTTGCTCCCGTTCGACAGCGCAGCTGGCGTCGGCTTTTTGGGGGCGCTTCGCACCCCAGCGGGAGCAAGCTCCCTCGCCACAACAAGCCCAGTTGCCACCTTTACCGAGAGCAATCCATGACTACGTTGCACGCTGAAGCCGTAGGCAAACGCACCTGGCCGCAGTACCTCGGCTGGGGCCTGTTCCTGATCCTGCTGGCCTGGGCCTGGCACGGCGCCGAGATGAACCCGCTGGCGCTGTACCGCGATTCCGGAAACATGGCGACCTTCGCCGCCGACTTCTTCCCGCCGGACTTCCACGAATGGCGCTCCTACCTCAAGGAGATGATCGTCACCGTACAAATCGCCCTCTGGGGCACGGTGCTGGCGATTGTCTGCTCGGTGCCGCTGGGCATTCTGTGCGCCGACAACATCACGCCGTGGTGGATTCACCAACCACTGCGCCGGGTGATGGATGCGTTCCGTTCGATCAACGAAATGGTGTTCGCCATGTTGTTCGTGGTCGCGGTGGGCCTCGGTCCTTTCGCGGGTGTGCTGGCCTTGTGGATCAGCACCACCGGGGTCCTCGCCAAGCTGTTTGCCGAAGCCGTCGAAGCCATCGACCCGGGCCCCGTTGAAGGTGTGCGAGCCACCGGCGCGAGTGCCTTGCAAGAGGTGATCTACGGCGTGATCCCGCAAGTGATGCCGCTGTGGGTGTCCTACGCGCTCTACCGCTTCGAGGCCAACGTGCGCTCGGCGACGGTGGTGGGGATGGTCGGTGCCGGCGGGATCGGTGTGATCCTCTGGGAGAACATCCGCGCCTTCCAGTTCGTGCAGACCTGCGCGGTGCTGCTGGTGATCATCGTGGTGGTGAGCTGTATCGACGTGCTGTCCCAACGCCTGCGCAAGCAGTTCATCTGACGACGGAGGGGTGCCCCTGGGCGCTTTTTTTTAAGCATGCAGTTGTCTAGACAAGATGAGCCGGTGTACCGCGAACTCGCCGACATCCTGCGCCGCGAACTGAGCAGCTACCAGGCCGGAGAATTCCTGCCGGGCGAGGTGCAGTTGGCCGAACGCTTCGGCGTCAACCGCCACACCCTGCGCCGCGCCATCGACGAGCTGGTGTTCGAAGGCAGCTTGTTGCGCCGCCAGGGCAAAGGCACCCAAGTGTTGGACCGCCCGCTGATCTACCCGATGGGCGCCGAGACCTCCTACAGCCAGTCCTTGTCGGCCCAAGGCGTGGGCGTGGAAGCGATGCTGCTCAAGCGCCGCTACTGCTTCGCCAGCCGCGAAGAAGCGCAGCAACTGGGCATCGCCGAGATGGCGCCGATGATCGAGCTGCAAACCCTGCGCAAGCTCGACCACCAGCCGGTCAGCCTGATCCGCCATCGTTACTGCGCCAGCCATGCGCCGTTGCTGGCGGACTACAACGGCGGCTCCTTGCGCCACTACCTGCGTGAGCGCGACCTGCCGTTGACCCGCACCCAAAGCCTGATTGGCGCGCGTTTGCCCAACCGCGACGAAGCCGCACTGCTGATGATGCCCCGGCACTTGCCGGCGCTCACCGTATTCACCCTTTCCCGCGATCGCGACGGCCGCCCGGTGGAGCTGGCGCAGTCCACCAGCCGCTCGGATCGCTTCCAGTACCAAGTGGTGACCTGATGGAGACCTCGATGAACCTGTCCCCGCGTCAACACTGGATCGGCGTGCTCGCCCGCGCCTTTCGCAGTGAATTGCTGCCCCATGAAGACGCCCTGCGCGACGTGGATTACCAACTGATCCGCGCCCCGGAAATCGGCATGACCCTGGTGCGCGGCCGCATGGGCGGCAATGGCGCGCCGTTCAACCTCGGCGAAATGAGCGTGACCCGCTGTGTGGTGCGCCTGGCCGACGGGCGCACCGGCTACAGCTACCTGGCCGGGCGCGACAAGGTCCATGCCGAACTGGCGGCCCTGGCGGATGCGCATTTGCAGGGCGCACACCCGAGCCCCTGGCTCAGCGACCTGATCGGCTCACTGGCCAACGCCCAGGCCGAACGCCGGGCGCACAAAGAGGCCGACACCGCCGCCACCAAGGTCGAGTTCTTCACCCTGGTTCGAGGAGAAAACTGATGAATGCCCAATGCTTGCAACCGGCCTTTGCAGACCCGGTGCTGGACGCCCAGCGCGGTTTTCGCGGCGCCCTCAAGGCCCTCGCCGAGCCCGGCCTGATCCAGTCCTTGCCCGCCGCCCCCAGCCTTGAAGGCCTGGCGCCGGCTACCTATGCGCTGTGCCTCGCGCTGCTGGATATGGACACGCCGCTGTGGCTGGCACCGTGCTTCGACACACCGCTGATTCGCGCCAACCTGGCGTTCCACTGCGGCTGCCCGCTGACCGCCAACCGTGAAGAAGCCGCGTTCGCCTTGCTCGGTGAACAGGATCTGCTGGATCTCAGCGGCTTCGACCACGGCAATGACCGCTACCCCGATCAGTCCTGCACCTTGCTGGTTCAGTTGACCGACCTGGAAGCCGGTCGCGCCTTGAACTGGCGCGGTCCGGGGATCAAGACCCAGCGTCAGGTGAACCTGCCGGTGCCTCAAGCGTTCTGGCTCGAACGCGAACGCCGCGAGACGTTTCCCCGTGGCCTCGACGTGTTGTTCGCCGCCGGCCATCACCTGATCGGCCTGCCACGCAGCACCCGAATTGCACAGGAGCATGCCTGATGTACGTAGCCGTCAAGGGTGGCGAACAGGCCATCGACAATGCCCACCGCCTGCTGGCGAAAAAACGCCGGGGCGATACCTCCATTGCGGAACTGAGCGTGGAGCAGATCCGCGAGCAACTGCCGCTGGCGGTGGCGCGCGTGATGAGCGAAGGCTCGCTGTACGACACAGAGCTGGCTGCGCTGGCGATCAAGCAGGCGGCGGGGGATCTGGTGGAAGCGATCTTCCTGCTGCGGGCTTACCGCACCACGTTGCCGCGCTTCAGCCCGAGCCTGCCGATCGATACCGCGCAGATGTCGCTGAGCCGGCGGTTGTCGGCCACTTTCAAGGACGTACCGGGCGGGCAACTGCTGGGCCCGACTTTCGATTACACCCACCGTCTGCTGGACTTCGCGCTGCTGGCGGAAGGTGAATACCCAGGCCCGCAAACCACGCCGAATGCTGCCCTTGAACCATGCCCTCGGGTACTCGGCTTGCTGGCCAAGGAAGGGCTGATCAAGAACGAATCCGACGACACCGGCAGCGTCGCCGACATCACCCGCGACCCGCTGGAATACCCGGCCAACCGCGCCCAGCGCCTGCAAGCCCTGGCCCGTGGCGACGAAGGTTTCCTGCTGGCGTTGGGTTATTCGACCCAACGTGGTTATGGCCGCAACCACCCGTTCGCTGGCGAGATTCGCATCGGCGAGGTCGAGGTGTGGATCGACCCCGAAGAGCTGGGTTTCCCGATCTGCCTGGGCAGCATCGAAGTCACCGAGTGCGAGATGGTCAACCAATTCGTCGGCTCGGCCACCGAGCTGGCGCAGTTCACCCGGGGCTACGGCCTGGCATTCGGGCATGCCGAGCGCAAGGCGATGGGCATGGCGCTGGTGGACCGCTCGCTGCGGGCCAATGAGTTCAACGAAGAGATCGTCTCGCCGGCCCAGCAGGAAGAATTCGTGCTGTCCCACTGCGACAACGTCGAGGCGGCGGGCTTCGTTTCCCACCTCAAATTGCCTCACTACGTGGACTTCCAGTCCGAGCTGGAACTGATCCGCAAACTGCGCCAACCGGCCGAGGGCACGCGCCATGAATGACCTGACCCAACCCCCTGCCCGTGACCCGGCGTACAACTTTGCCTACCTCGACGAGCAGACCAAACGCATGATCCGCCGCGCCTTGCTCAAGGCCGTGGCGATCCCCGGTTACCAGGTGCCGTTCGGTGGCCGCGAGATGCCGCTGCCTTACGGTTGGGGCACCGGCGGCATGCAGCTGACCGCCGCGATCCTGGGGGCTGACGACGTGCTCAAGGTGATCGACCAGGGCGCCGACGACACCACCAACGCCGTGTCGATCCGGCGCTTTTTCGCGCGCACCGCCGGCGTCGCCACCACTGAAAGCACCCCGGACGCCACGGTGATCCAGACCCGTCACCGCATCCCGGAAACCCCGTTGCACGCCGACCAGATCATGGTCTACCAGGTACCGATCCCGGAGCCGCTGCGCTTTATCGAGCCGTCGGAAACCGAGACCCGCACCATGCACGCCCTGAATGACTACGGGGTGATGCACGTAAAACTCTACGAGGACATCGCGACCTTCGGCCATATCGCCACCAGCTATGCCTACCCGGTGATGGTGGATGAGCGCTACGTGATGGACCCCTCGCCCATCCCGAAATTCGACAACCCGAAACTCGACATGAGCCCGGCACTGATGCTGTTCGGTGCCGGTCGCGAAAAGCGTCTGTACGCGGTGCCGCCGTACACCCAGGTCACCAGCCTGGACTTTGAAGACCACCCGTTCGAAGTGCAGAAGTGGGAACACAACTGCGCCATCTGCGGCAGCCATGAATCGTTCCTCGATGAGCTGATTCTGGACGACGCCGGTACCCAGAGTTTCGTGTGTTCCGACACCTGGTATTGCGCCCAACGGGTCAAGGAGAACCACCAGTGAGCCAGCCTCTTTTGCAAGTGCGTGACCTGTCGTTGTTATACGGCGAAGAGAAGGGCTGCCAGGACGTCAGCTTCGATTTGTACCCCGGCGAAGTGCTGGGGATTGTCGGCGAATCCGGCTCGGGCAAGTCCACCTTGCTCTCGTTGCTCAGCGGACGCTTGCCGCCGCAGGCCGGGAACATCGGCTATCGCGGCAAGGGTGGCGAGTGGCTGGATCTGTACAGCGCCAGCGAAGCCGAACGTCGCACCTTGCTGCGCACCGAGTGGGGCTTTGTCGAGCAAAACCCACGGGACGGTTTGCGCATGGGCGTGTCGGCCGGCGCCAACATCGGCGAGCGCTTGATGGCTCAAGGCGTGCGCAACTATGAGCAACTGCGTGGCGCCGGCCTCGACTGGCTCGGCCAGGTAGAAATCGACCCGCAGCGCATCGACGACTTGCCCCGGACCTTCTCCGGCGGCATGCAACAGCGCCTGCAAATCGCCCGCAACCTGGTCTCCAGCCCGCGCCTTGTGTTTATGGACGAACCCACTGGCGGCCTGGATGTATCGGTACAGGCGCGCTTGCTCGACCTGCTGCGCGGCCTCGTTCGCGAGCTGGACCTGGCGGTGGTGATCGTGACCCACGACCTCGCCGTGGCACGCCTGCTGGCCGACCGCCTGATGGTGATGCGCCGTTCCCGGGTGGTGGAAACCGGGCTGACGGACCAGATCCTCGACGATCCACAGCACCCTTACTCTCAACTGCTGGTGTCTTCGGTATTGCAGCCATGATGAATGCCTTGATCGAGGTCCGTGACCTCTCGAAAACCTTCACCCTGCACCAGCAGAACGGCGTGGTGCTGAACGTGCTGCGCGGGGTGGAGTTCAGCGTGAAAGGCGGTGAATGCCTGGTGCTGCATGGCCAGTCCGGCGCCGGTAAAAGTACGCTGCTGCGCACCTTGTACGGCAACTATTTACCGGCAGGCGGCAGCATTCGTGTGCGGCATGCCGGTGAGTGGCTGGAGCTGGTCGGTGCCGAGCCTCGGGAGGTGTTGCAAGTGCGCCAGCAGACCCTGGGCTACGTCAGCCAGTTTCTGCGGGTGATTCCGCGTGTGGCCTGCCTGGATGTAGTGATGGAGCCCGCCCAGGCCCGTGGCTGGTCGAAGGCCAATGCACAGTCGCGGGCTGAACACTTGCTGACCCGCCTGAACATTCCCCAGCGCCTGTGGCAGTTGGCACCCGGCACGTTCTCCGGCGGCGAGCAGCAGCGGGTCAACATCGCCCGTGGCTTCATGGTGGACTGGCCGGTGATGCTGCTGGACGAACCCACCGCGTCCCTCGACGACAGCAACCGCCAGGTGGTGCTGGAACTGATGAACGAAGCCAAGGCCGGCGGTGCCGCACTGATCGGCATCTTCCACGACCGCGCCGCCCGTGAAGCGGTCGCCGACCGCCATTTCGACATGACCCCTGCGCCTGTTGCCCAAGAGGAATACGCCCATGCCCGCTGATCAGATCCTCAGTAATGCCCGGCTGGTGACGGCGGATCGCATGTTCCTTGGCAGCGTAGTGCTAAGGGACGGACGGATCGTCGACATCGCCGAAGGCCGCAGCCAGTTGCCCCAGGCCCAGGACCTCGACGGTGATTTCCTGCTGCCGGGGCTGGTGGAACTGCACACCGACAACCTGGAAAAACACATGACCCCGCGCCCCGGCGTGGATTGGCCGTCGACCTCGGCGGTGCTCAGCCATGACGCGCAAATCATCGCGGCCGGTATCACCACGGTGTTCGACGCGGTGTCCATCGGCGACGTGAACCCCAAGGGCAACCGCATGCAAAAACTGCCGGCGATGCTCAATGCCATCGCCTCGGCAGAAAGCGCCGGCCTGACCCGCGCCGAACACCGCCTGCACCTGCGCTGCGAGCTGTGCCACCCCGACACCTTGAGCGTGTTCCGCGACCTGGTGGAAAACCCGCTGGTGCAGTTGGTGTCGGTGATGGACCACTCGCCGGGCCAGCGCCAGTTCGTGCTCGAATCCAAGTACCGTGAGTACTACATGGGCAAGTACCACCTGAACGACGAGACCATGGACGCGTTCATCAAGCTGCAGATGGCCAACTCGAAGGAATACAGCGACCGCTACCGCGCCGCGATCGTCGAGCATTGCCTGGCGCGCGGGCTGTCGGTGGCCAGTCACGACGATGCGACATTGGCCCACGTTGAGGAGTCGGCACGCTTCGGCATGACCATCGCCGAATTCCCCACCACCCTGGAAGCGGCGCGTGGCTGCCAGGAACTGAACATGAAAGTTCTGATGGGCGCGCCGAACGTGGTGCGTGGCGGGTCCCACTCGGGTAATGTGGCCGCCGCCGGCCTGGCTGCCGAAGGATTGCTGGATATACTTTCCAGTGACTACTACCCGGCCAGCCTGCTGCAGGCGGCGTTCGTGCTGGCCGATCAACAGGACGGCGGCGACCTCTCCCGTGCGGTCAAGATGATCAGCCTGGCACCCGCACACGCGGCGGGCCTGAGTGATCGCGGCGAAATCGCTGTCGGTCTGCGGGCCGACTTGGTGCAAGCCAAAAAAAGCCGCGACGGACTGCCCGTGGTCCAACAAGTCTGGCGACAAGCGAAGAGGGTGTTTTGATGGCAGGCAGGTTGATCTATCTCATCGGACCGTCGGGTTCGGGCAAGGACAGCCTGCTGGATGCCGCACGCCCGCGTTTGGCCGAGCGTGGCTGCCGCATTGTGCGGCGGGTTATCACCCGTTCGGCGGAAGCGGTGGGCGAAGCCGCGCAGGGCGTGAGCCCCGGGCAGTTTGCCGCGATGGAAGCTGAGGGCGCGTTTGCCCTCAGTTGGCACGCCAACGGGTTGTCCTACGGCATCCCCCGGGAAATCGATGGGTGGCTGGCGGCGGGAGATGACGTGCTGGTCAACGGTTCTCGCGGCCACCTGGCGCCAACCCGCTTGCGTTACCCGAACCTGCTGGTGGTGTTGCTGACGGTGGATCAAGGGGTGTTGCGCCAGCGTTTGCTGGCGCGGGGCCGCGAATCCGTGGCGGAGATTGATCAGCGGCTGGCACGCAATGCGCGATTCGCCGAAGGTTTGAGCACGGCACCGGATGTGTTCCTGCTCGACAACTCCGGCCAACTGGAACACACGGTCGAGCGCCTGTTGGGCTGCCTCGACGGGCAACCGGCATGCGCCTGACCCTGCTGGGCACCGGCGATGCGCGGCAAGTCCCGGTGTATGGCTGTGAGTGCGCGGCCTGTGATTTGGCCCGCCGTGACGAGCGCCAGCGGCGTCGCCCATGCAGCGCGTTGATCGAGTGCGGCGACCAGCGCTGGCTGATCGACAGCGGGTTGCCCGACCTCACCGAACGCTTCCCGCCCCGCAGTTTCAACGGGATTCTCCAGACCCACTACCATGCCGATCACGCCCAAGGCCTGCTGCATTTGCGCTGGGGGCAAGGGCTGGTGATTCCGGTGCATGGTCCGGTGGACCCGGAAGGGTTGTCCGACCTGTACAAGCACCCCGGCATCCTCGATTTCAGCCAGCCGTTTGCCGAGTTTGAAACCCGCCGGTTGGGTGAGCTGAGCGTCACTGCACTGCCGTTGGTGCATTCCAAACCCACCTTGGGGTATCTGCTGGAAGGCGAGGGGCGACGCATCGCCTACCTCACCGACACCGTTGGCCTGCCACCGGCTACCCGCGACTGGCTGCAGCGTGAACCGCTGGATGTGCTGGTGCTGGACTGCTCCATGCCGCCGCAACCCCAGGCACCGCGCAATCACAATGACCTGACGTTGGCGTTGCAGTGCATTGATGAGGTGAAGGCCGAGTTGGGCGTGCTGACCCATGTGGGGCACACGCTGGATGCGTGGTTGTTGCAGCATCGGCGGGAGTTGCCGCGCCATGTGACGGTGGGGTGGGACGGGCGCGTGGTTTAGCGTGGGAAGTTATGTCAAGGGGTGAAGTCCTGATCACAAGGGCATTTGGATGAAAAGTTTGAAGGGATGTGTCTTTGTTAAGACCGATTTAGCGTATTCAAATGGGCGCCATTTTGTAGGTATTTATTTTTTTCTGATAAACCAACCCGGTGCTTACCCTGTGGGTATGTGTTGAATTGTTTAAATTGCAAGTAATTTATTGAATGTCTTAATGGGTATTTCACCGCGTTAACGTGTTTCAGTGAGAACCAAATAAGCGCTGTCCCGAGCTTTTTATGCATGGGAATTTAATAGCTGATGCCGATTGTTCCGGCTCGTTTATTAATTATAAGAGTGCTCTGTCTCATGAATACTTCTGACGCGGTTTCCATCAGGCCCTTTCTCAAAAGCTTGCCGGAGTCCGACCCGGGTCCCATTGGCTTCGGCGCCAACACAAAGCCGACGTACACCACCGATCAGGCCGCGAAACAGATCACGCGGGACAACCAGCGGTTTCACGACCGCCACGGCGACAAGAAAGTCGATCTGTCCTACACCGTTGATCCGAGTTTCACCCCGCAGCAGCAGCGACGTGTACATGACGCGGTGCAGTCCTGGCAGGATGTTGCAAACATCACCTTCAAGGAGCGTGCCTCCGGGGTGGACGGCACGGTAAACATCAAAAACAACCGTCGCGGTGAGGGTGGCGTCGCCACCTTGCCCACGCGCTCCACCAGCAGTACGTCGGCGACCATCGGCACGCGCAGGGCTGGCGGTTCACCTGCACTGGGCAGTCACTTTTCGGTGACCACCGTGCATGAAATCGGCCACGCCATCGGCTTGCAGCACCCGGGTAACTACAACGGTGGTGGTTCCAGTTACAACCGTGGCGCGGTGTATGCCGGAGATACCAAGGCGCGCAGTGTGATGAGTTACTGGTCGGAGAAGAACCAATCCGGTCAAGACTTCCAAGGGCTGAGCCCGTCCGCGCCGATGATGGATGATATTGCGGCGGCCCAACGGCTTTACGGGGCCAATCACCAAACCCGTAACACCGACACGACCTACGGTTTTAATTCCAATACCGAGCGCGAGGCAATGACCCTCAAGAGTGCCAGCGACAAACCCATCTTCTGTGTATGGGACGGCGGCGGCGACGATACGCTGGATTTTTCCGGGTTTTCCCAAAACCAGACAATCAATTTGAACGCCGAGTCGTTTTCGGATGTGGGGGGGTTGAAGGGCAATGTTTCCATCGCCAAGGGCTGTTTGGTCGAGAACGCCATCGGCGGTAAGGGAAACGATCTGCTGATCGCGAATCAGGGTGGCTGTCGGCTCAAGGGTGGCGCGGGTGGCGACACGTTGCGCTGCGGCGGCGGGGCGGATGTTTGTACCTACGACAAGGCCAGTGATTCCACGCCGCAGAATCCTGACCTGATCGAGAACTTTACCAGTGGCTCCGACAAAATAGATGTCTCGGGCGTTTTGAAAGAGGCGGGCGTCAGCGGCCTTGTGTTTACTGATCGGTTCAGTGGTCGGGCGGGTGAGGCGATACTCAAGCATGATGCTGCGACGGGGCGTTCAAGCCTGGAGATCGACCTGAAGGGCAGTGGCACTGGCGATTTTCTGGTCAGGGGCATTGGCGAGATCAAGCCTTGGGATGTGCAGTGGCAGCGGCAAAAGCCCAATGTGCAGCCGGTGCCGAACGTAGTGCCGCAACCGGCTCCGGAGCCTTCGCCGACGCCGCCGGTTGATGTGAAGCCGGACCTGCTTTCACAGCTAAGCGAGAGGGTCGCGAAGACGTTGTCAGCCTTGCTGCAGTTGATTCAACGCCTTGCCAAACGGTCGTCTTCCTCGACTCCAAACATCCGGTAAAACAGCCGCCAGTCAGCCTGATGAATTCTGTGCTTGAGTAAAGATAACTCTGGAGTTGCCTTTATTCGAGCCAGAGCAAGGAGGCTGTGGTGCAAAGCAGGCTATTGATTTGGGACGGTTTAAGGAGATTTTCCATGCAATACCCAATCTGTATCGAATGGGGCGATGACTTTGTCGCCACCGGTATCCAGATCCCCGACATTCCAGGTGCGGTGACCGCCGGGGACAGTTTTGAAGAGGCTTACAACGCGGCGGTTGAAGTGGCGCACATCATGCTGCAAGAGATCGCCGCAGAAGGCCGGGTGATTCCGATGCCAACGTCGGTGGCCGCCCATCACGATAATGAGGATTACGCCGGCATGGGCTGGGGGATGTTGGAGCTCGACATCTCGCCGTATCTGGGCAAGACCGAGAAGGTCAACGTGACCCTGCCCGGCTATGTGATCCAGCGCATCGACCGTTATGTGCGGGAGCACAAAGTGAAAAGCCGCTCGTCATTTCTGGCGGATGCGGCTTTGGAGAAGTTGGTGCGGTTGTAATCAGGCAGTTGCTACCGCCCCTTGCCGCGAGGCACTCAGGAAGCGCAACAAGGCCACCAGCGGGAAGGCGCTGCCTACCAGCATCACCCCCAGCCAGCCGCCATGTTCATACACGCTGCTGGCAATCGCCGAGCCGAAGGCGCCGCCGATGAAGATGCTGGTCATGTACAGCGCGTTCAGGCGGCTGCGGCTGTTGGCGTCGAGGGCGTAGATGGCACGTTGGCCGAGGACCATGTTCATCTGCACGCAGAAGTCCAGGACCACGCCGGTCACCGCCAGGCCAATCACGCTGTACAGCGGGTGCACAAAGGCCGGCAGGAAGCTCAGCGCGGCAAACAGCATCGCCAGCAGCGAAGCGCGGTGGGTGTGACCGGCATCCGCCAGGCGCCCGGCGATGGGAGCGGCGATGGCGCCCAGGGCTCCGACCAGGGCAAACAGGGCAATCTGGCTTTGGCTCAGGCCATTGTTGCGGGACAGTTCAAGCGGGGCGGCAGTCCAGAACAGGCTGAAGGTGGCGAACATGCAGCCCTGGTAAAACGCGCGCTGGCGCAGCACCGGCTGGCGGCGCAGCAGGGTGCCCAGGGAGCCCAGCAGCTGGCCATAGCTGGCGGCGTGATCGGGTTGGCGCTTGGGGATGGTCAGCATCAGCACCACGCTGATAAACGCCATCAGGGCTGCGGCGGCCATGAACATGGCGCGCCAGCCGAAGTGGTCGGCCACCACGCTGGACACCGGCCGGGCCAGCAGGATACCCAGCAACAAGCCGCCCATGATGCTGCCGACCACCCGGCCACGGGATTCGGCCGGCGCCAGGTGCGCCGCCAGCGGAATCAGGATTTGTACCGACACCGAACTGAAGCCGATCAGCAGCGACACCAGCAGGAACAGGTTCGGCTGTTCGGTGAACGCCGCACCCAGCAGGCTGGCGATGGCCACCACGGTGGTGATGATCATCAGCCGGCGGTTTTCCAGCAGGTCGCCCAACGGCACCAGGAAGAACAGGCCCAGGGCATAGCCGATCTGGGTCAGGGACACGATCAGGCTGGCCATGGCCGGCGTGAGGCCGATGTCCGGGGCGATCAGTTCGATGATCGGTTGCGCGTAGTAGATGTTGGCGACGATGGCGCCGCAACAGAACGCAAACAGCATCACCATGCCTCGGGTCATGGTGTTTGTAGCGTGGGGCGTAGCGTTCATGGTGTTCTCATAAAAGCGAAGGAAAGAGGCGAGCGAGAATAATGATTGAGCCGGAGCGGGAGTAGCCCGTCTGCGGTGATAACACTCATGCCGGGAATTAATGACTGAAACGTTAACTTTTGGGCTGAAGGTCGATGATACATTCAGTCACAACTGCATAAACAGGAAATCCACTGCCATGAAGACGACATTCAACAAGATGCTCCTGGCCTCAAGCCTGGCCGCGCTGATGACCGTGGGCGTTGCCCAGGCCGCGGATGCCCCGCGTGTCGGCGTGCGGGGTGCGATTACCGCGATGGACGGCGACGCGATGCACGTCAAGGTCAACAGCGGTGAAGACGTCACCGTGCACCTGACCAAGGACACGCTGGTGCGTGCAGTCACCTTGGCCAAGATCGAAGACATCAAGCCAGGCAGCTACATCGGCTCGGCGGCCATGCCGAACGCGGATGGCACCCTGACGGCGCTGGAAGTGCATGTATTCCCACCGGCCATGGCGGGTACCGGCGACGGGCATCGGGCGTTCGACTTGAAGGAAGGCAGCAGCATGACCAACGGTACCGTGGGTGACCTGGTGGTGAGCAAGGGCCGGACGTTGACCGTCAAGTACAAGGGCGGCGAGCAAAAGATCGTGGTGCCGGATGATGTGCCGATCGTCAACCTGGAACCGGGTGATCGCAGCTTGCTGAAGCCGGGGGTGAAAGTGGTGATGTTTGCGGCGAAGGGCGAGGACGGGAACGTCACGGCCCAGGCGATTTCTGCGGGCAAGGATGGCGTGACGCCACCGATGTAACAGCTGAACACTGAAACAAATGTGGGAGCGGGCTTGCTCGCGAATGCGGTGTGACAGTCACCGGATGTACCGACTGATCCACCGCATTCGCGAGCAAGCCCGCTCCCACATTTTTGACCGGGTTTCTCCAGTTAGAGCTGTTTACTGGCCGGAATAGATCTGGTCAAAAACCCCACCATCATTGAAGTGGGTCTTCTGCACGGTGCGCCAGTCACCAAAGGTTTTCTCTACCGACAGGAAGTCGACTTTCGGGAAGCGGTCGGTGTACTTGGCCAGCACTTTCGGGTCACGTGGACGCAGGTAGTTGTTGGCGGCAATTTCCTGGCCTTCCGGCGACCACAGGTACTTCAGGTATTCCTCGGCAGCCGCTTTGGTGCCTTTTTTCTCGACCACTTTGTCGACGATCGACACCGGCGGCTCAGCTTCTGCGGAAACGCTCGGGTAGATCACTTCGAACTGATCACGGCCGAATTCACGGGCAATCATTTCTGCTTCGTTCTCAAAGGTCACCAGCACGTCGCCGATCTGGTTGGTCATGAACGTGGTAGTCGCCGCACGGCCACCGGTGTCCAGCACGGGGGCGTGCTTGAACAGGTCACCGACAAACTGCTTGGCCTTCTCCTCGTCGCCGCCATTCTTCAGCACATAACCCCAGGCCGACAGGTAGGTGTAGCGGCCGTTACCGGAGGTCTTCGGGTTCGGCACGATGACTTGTACGCCGTCCTTGAGCAGATCCGGCCAGTCTTTCAGGGCTTTCGGGTTGCCTTTACGTACGATGAACACCGTGGCCGAGGTGAAGGGCGCGCTGTTGTTCGGCAGGCGGGTAACCCAGTTGTCGGGCACCAGCTTGCCGTTATCAGCCAGGGCGTTGATGTCGGTGGCCATGTTCATGGTGATCACGTCAGCCGGCAGGCCGTCGATCACCGAGCGCGCTTGTTTGCTCGAACCCCCGAAGGACATCTGCAGGGTCAGCTTGTCGTCCGGGTGCTCGGCGGCCCAGTGCTTCTGGAAGGCGGCGTTATAGTCTTTGTAGAAGTCGCGCATCACGTCGTAGGAGACGTTGAGCAGGGTGACCGGGGCGGCCTGGACGACGCCAGCCAGTGCAAGACCGGCAGCCAGGAGAGAAGCACTAACGAGTTTTTTCACTGCTCATTCCTTGTTGTTCGAGAAGGTTTTGAAACACATGGGGGCAATATGCCAGCGACTATAACGGGGGGCGCATAGTCGCTTAAAGATTAAAAAGAACTTTGCTTATTCCACTTTCTTGAAAAGCCCATTGCCACAGCGCGAGCAAAACGCGGCGTTTGGCTCATGGCTGTTTTTCTTGCACACCGGGCAATCGGTTTGCAGCATTTCGCCACGCATGGCGTTGGCCAGCTCGGCGGTGAAGATCCCGGTGGGCACGGCGATGATCGAGTAACCTGTGATCATCACCAGCGACGAAATCACCTGGCCCAGCGGGGTCTTCGGCACGATATCGCCAAAACCCACGGTGGTCAGGGTGACGATCGCCCAGTAGATGCCCTTGGGAATGCTGGTAAACCCGTGTTCCGGGCCTTCGATCACGTACATCAAGGTGCCGAACACCGTGACCAGAGTGCAGACGCTCAGCAGGAACACCACGATCTTCTGCTTGCTGCCCCGCAGCGCCGACATCAGGTAGTTGGCCTGCTTGAGATACGGGCCGAGCTTGAGCACCCGGAAGATCCGCAGCATCCGAATGATCCGGATGATCAACAGGTACTGCGCGTCGCTGTAATACAGGGCCAGGATCCCGGGCACGATGGCCAGCAAATCCACCAGCCCATAAAAGCTGAAGGCATAGCGCAACGGCTTGGGCGAGCAATACAGCCGCAGGCCGTACTCGATGGCGAAGATGATGGTGAAGCCCCACTCGATGTAGGCCAGCACGTTGGCGTAGTTGTCGTGAACCGCCTGGATGCTGTCGAGGATCACGATCACCAGGCTGGCAAGGATGATCAGCAGCAGGGTGCTGTCGAAGCGTCGGCCGGCCGGGGTGTCGCTTTGGAAAACCATGACGTAGAGACGTTCACGCCAGTGTTTGTTGCTGTCCATGGAAGTCGCCTGAATCGAAGATCAGCGAAGCCTAGGGGGATTCGAAGGGGCTGTCCATGCGGGTTTTCTGCATCACGCGGTGACTGGCGCGCACCAGCCAGGTGGCGAGGATAAAGGGTGCGGTCAGCGCGGGCAGGTTCAGGCCGGTGAAGCCCGGCGTGAGGATGATCGCCAGCAGGATGCCGATCAGCGGCAGCCAGGGTTGGCGACGATGCTGGCTGAGGGCCAAGGCGGCCAGCGCCGGGTTATAGCTGTGCAGGCCGAGCAGGGCGCGGGCGGGCTCGTCCATCAGCAGGGCGAGCAGCACGCCGAGGCTCGCACCGGTCAAGGCCCACAACGCGGCGCGGCGGTTGGCGAGCAGCAGGCCGAGGGCGATCAACAGGCCGGCCAGAGGCTGGTCCAGCAGGATGACTTGGGCGAGGCCGTTAAACGGTGCGCAGAGCAGCGCCCAGGTGCCGGGTTCGCTGGCGGCGAAGGCGGCGGGCGCAGGGGTGCCCAGCAGCAGCCAGCCGAGCAGCACAAACGGTGCGGTGTAGGCGGGCAGGTCATCGGGGTTGGCGGCGCGCTTGAGCCATTGTCGGGTGAGGATCGCGCTGAGGCCGCCACAGGCGAGGATCAACGGTGGCAAGAGTGCCGACCAGGTGAAATGCTGGCTGATCAGCAAGCCGAGCAGCACGCCGTTGTAGCTATAAAGGCCAGCCTGGCGCTCGGCCTTGGGATAGCCGCGGCGTTGGGCAGTCAGCAAGCCGGCGACACCGCCCAGCAGTGCGCCGCCCAGCAGGGCCGGGGCGCCGATCAGGATCGCCAGCAGGCAGAGCAGGCCACACAGCGGCTGGCGCTGGAGGAAAATCTGGCTGAAGCCGTTGAGCAGGGCTTCGGCCCAGTCGGGGCAGGATTGGTTGGGCATGATCAATATCTGCAGGAAAGCGCCGAATCCTGTGGCGAGGGAGCTTGCTCCCGCTGGGGCGCGCAGCGGCCCCAAAAGATGGGCCTGCTGTGCAGTCCAGCGGGAGCAAGCTCCCTCGCCACAGGGGATTAGATCAATGTCTCGATCCGCAACGAATTGGTCGACCCCGGCTGCCCAAACGGCACCCCCGCGGTGATCACCAACGTATCCCCGCGCTGCGCCATGCCCTGGGCCTGGGCAATTTCCAGCGCCGTGGAACACACCTCATCCACCTGCCGCAGCCGGTCATTCACCACCGAATGCACGCCCCACGCCACGCTCAAGCGCCGTGCCGTGGACAGGTTCGGCGTCAGGTTCAGAATCGGCACCGCCGGCCGTTCCCGCGCCGCCCGCAGGGTGGAGCTGCCCGATTCGCTGTAGTTCACCAGCACCGCCACCGGCAAAATGCTGCTGATGCGGCGAATCGCGCAGCTGATGGCGTCCGACACCGTGGCATCCGCCTTGGGCCGGCTGACGTCCAGTTGCGTCTGGTAGTCCGGGCCGTTTTCCACCTGGCGAATGATCTTGCTCATCATCAACACCGCTTCCAGCGGGTATTCACCGGAAGCGGTTTCCGCCGAGAGCATCACCGCATCCGCCCCTTCCGCCACCGCGTTGGCCACGTCCGTGACCTCGGCCCGGGTCGGCGCCGGTGAGAAGCGCATGGACTCGAGCATCTGCGTGGCCACCACCACCGGTTTACCCAACTGGCGGCAGACGCCAATGATGTCCTTCTGGATTTGCGGCACGCTCTCCGCCGGCACTTCCACCCCCAGGTCCCCTCTGGCGACCATGATCGCGTCGCTCAGCTCGGCGATTTCCTGCAGGCGCTGCACCGCCGAGGGCTTCTCGATCTTGGCCATCAGGAATGCCTTGTCGCCGATCAACTCGCGGGCTTCGCGGATATCTTCCGGGCGTTGCACAAACGACAGCGCCACCCAGTCCACCCCCAGTTCCAGGCCGAAGCTCAGGTCGCGGCGATCCTTGGCGGTCAGCGGGCTGAGTTCCAGCAACGCCTGGGGCACGTTCACGCCTTTGCGGTCTGACAGTTCGCCGCCATTGAGCACGGTGGTGTCGATGGCATCGGCGTGCTTGGTGATCACCCGCAGGCGCAGTTTGCCGTCGTCCAGCAGCAGGTCCATGCCGGGCTTGAGGGCGGCGATGATTTCCGGGTGCGGCAGGTTGACCCGCCGCTGGTCGCCGGGCGTCGGGTCGAGGTCCAGGCGCAGGGCCTGGCCGCGAATCAGTTGCACCTTGCCTTCGGCAAAACGCCCGACCCGCAGCTTCGGGCCTTGCAGGTCCATGAGGATGCCGAGGGGGTAGTTGAGCTGGCGTTCCACCTGGCGAATCCACTGGTAGCGCTGGGCGTGGTCGGCATGATCGCCATGGCTGAAGTTCAGCCGGAAGATATTCACCCCGGCTTCCACCAGCTCGCGGATGTCGTCGATGCTGTCGGTGGCCGGGCCCAGCGTGGCGAGGATCTTGACCTTCTTGTCAGGCGTCATGTTCGGGGCTCTCCAGGATCAGAATGGCGCGAAAATCGTTGACGTTGGTGCGGGTGGGCTCGGTGATGATCAAGCCGTCGAGGGCCGCGAAGTAGCCGTAGCCATTGTTGTTGTCCAGTTCGTCACTGGCGCTCAAGCCCAGGGCTTCGGCGCGGGCGTAGCTGGTGGGCGTCATGATCGCGCCGGCGTTGTCTTCCGAGCCGTCGATGCCATCGGTGTCACCCGCCAGGGCGTAGACGCCGGGCAGGCCCTTGAGGCTGTCGGTGAGGCTCAGCAGGAATTCGGCATTGCGCCCGCCACGGCCATTGCCGCGCACGGTCACGGTGGTTTCACCGCCAGAAAGGATCACGCAAGGCGCCGCCAGCGGTTGGCCGTGCTGGATGATCTGCCGGGCGATACCGGCGTGCACCTTGGCCACGTCTCGGGCTTCGCCTTCCAGGTCGCCAAGGATCAGTGGGCTGAAACCGGCCTGGCGGACTTTCACCGCCACCGCTTCCAGGGATTGCTGCGGGCGGGCGATCAGTTGGAAATGGCAGCGGGCGAGGACCGGGTCGCCGGGCTTGACGGTTTCCGACTCCGGGCTTTGCAGCCAGGTGCGCACGGATGCCGGGATTTCAATCTGATAGCGCTTGAGAATCGCCAGCGCCTGTTGCGAAGTGCTCGGGTCGCCGACGGTGGGGCCGGAAGCGATGACCGTGGCCTGGTCACCCGGCACATCGGAAATCGCATAGGTGTAGACCGTGGCCGGCCAGCTGGCCTTGGCCAGGCGCCCGCCCTTGATCGCCGAGAGGTGCTTGCGCACGCAGTTCATCTCGTCAATGGCGGCGCCGGATTTGAGCAGGGCTTTGTTGATGGCTTGTTTGTCTGCCAGGGTGATGCCGGCGGCCGGAAGGGCGAGCAGTGCAGAGCCGCCGCCGGAGAGCAGGAAGATCACGCGGTCGTCTTCGCTGAGGTTGCTGATCAGCTCCAGCACACGCTTGGCGACGGCCTGGCCTGCGGCATCCGGGACCGGGTGCGCGGCTTCGACCACTTCGATTTTCTTGCAGGGTGCGCCGTGGCCGTAGCGGGTCACCACCAGGCCCGCGACTTCGCCTTGCCAGCAGTTTTCCACCACCAGCGCCATGGCGGCGGCGGCTTTGCCGGCACCAATCACGATGACACGGCCGCTGCGGTCGGCGGGCAGATAGGGCTCGAGGACTTGCCGGGGGTGGGCGGCGTCGATGGCTGTGGCAAACAGCTCGCGAAGCAGGTGTTGTGGATCGACCGACATAAGCGGGCTCCCGGGGATTCTTGTTATCAGGGGGGCATCAGATCGTTCCCACGCTCCGCGTGGGAATGAATCACTGGACGCTCTGCGTCCGCTGTTGTGACGCGGAGCGTCACGGGCTGCATTCCCACGCAGAGCGTGGGAACGATCAGCGCGTTATTTATCGCGAATCGAAAAATTCGCCATATGTTCCAGGCCCTTGATCAGCGCCGAGTGGTCCCAGTTGCCGCCACCGATGGCGGTGCAGGTGCTGAACACCTGCTGGGTGCCGGCGGTGTTCGGCAGGTTGATCCCCAGCTCCTTGGCACCCGCCAGGGCCAGGTTCAGATCCTTCTGGTGCAGGTTGATGCGGAAGCCCGGGTCGAAGGTGCCCTTGATCATCCGCTCGCCATGCACTTCGAGGATTTTCGAGGACGCAAAACCGCCCATCAGCGCTTCACGCACCTTGGCCGGATCGGCGCCGTTCTTCGAGGCGAACAGCAGCGCTTCGGCCACCGCCTGGATGTTCAGGGCAACGATGATCTGGTTGGCCACTTTGGCTGTCTGGCCATCGCCATTGCCGCCCACCAGGGTGATGTTCTTGCCCATGGCCTGGAACAGCGGCAGGGCGCGTTCGAAGGTGTGCGGGTCGCCGCCGATCATGATGCTCAGGGTGCCGGCCTTGGCACCGACTTCACCACCGGACACCGGAGCGTCAAGGTAACGTGCGCCAGTCTCGTTGATCTTCGCGGCGAAGGCTTTGGTGGCGGTGGGCGAGATCGAGCTCATGTCGATCACCACTTTGTTCGGCGCCAGGCCCGCAGCAACGCCGTCGGCGCGGAACAGCACATCGTCGACCTGTGGGGTGTCGGGCACCATGACGATGATGAACTCGGCTTCCTGGGCCACTTGCTGCGGGTTGGCCAGGGCCACCGCGCCAGCGTCGATCAACTCAGCCGGCGCCTTGCCGTGATGCTCGGAAAGGAACAGTTGGTGACCGGCCTTTTGCAGGTTGGCGGCCATGGGTTGGCCCATGATGCCGGTGCCGATAAATCCGATTTTAGCCATGATGAAAATCCTCTCTTTATTCGATGTGAGAGCTGCTTTTTGTGGGAGCTGGCTTGCCTGCGATGGCATCACCTCGGTTTAACTGAGAGACCGAGTTGCCTGCATCGCAGGCAAGCCAGCTCCCACACAAGCCCTGCTTTCACATTGGGTTCTGTGTTGTGGGTTAAATCGCGTTGTGGCTTTTGAGCCAACCCAAACCCGCTTCGGTGGTGGTCAACGGCTTGTACTCACAGCCGACCCAACCCTGATAACCAATGCGGTCCAAATGTTCGAACAGGAAGCGGTAGTTGATCTCACCCGTGCCTGGCTCGTTGCGCCCCGGGTTGTCCGCCAGCTGGATGTGGTTGATCTCACCCAGGTGCGCGGCCATGGTGCGGGCCAGGTCGCCCTCCATGATTTGCATGTGATAGATGTCGTATTGCAGGAACAGGTTGGTGCTGCCCACCTGCTCGCGAATCGACAGGGCCTGGGCCGTGTTGTTCAGGTAGAAACCCGGAATGTCGCGGGTGTTGATCATCTCCATCACCAGCCGGATGCCCACCGCTTGCAGCTTGTCGGCGGCGTACTTGAGGTTGGCGACGAAGGTTTTTTCAAGCGTCTCGTCATCCACGCCGGCAGGACGAATTCCCGCCAGGCAGTTGATCTGGGTGTTGCCCAGCACCTGGGCGTAGGCGATAGCCAGGTTGACCCCGGCACGAAATTCCTCGACCCGGTCCGGGTGGCAGGCCAGGCCGCGTTCGCCCTTGGCCCAGTCACCGGCCGGCAGGTTGAACAGCACTTGGGTCAGGCCGTGGGCATCGAGTTGCGCCTTGATTTCAGCCGAGCTGAACTCATAGGGAAACAGGTATTCCACGCCACTGAACCCCGCGTCGGCGGCGGCTTTGAAACGGGCAAGAAAGTCCTGTTCGGTAAACAGCATGGACAGGTTGGCGGCAAAACGCGGCATGGGGTTCTCCTTAATCGAGCAGTGAAATGGCAGTCGGCGCGTCGTTGCCCACCAGTGCCAGATCTTCGAATTCGTTGACGGCGTTGATCTCGGTGCCCATGGAAATATTGGTCACCCGCTCCAGAATGATTTCAACGATCACCGGCACCTTGAACTCCTCGATCATCTCCTGAGCCTTGCGCAGTGCAGGCTGGATCTGACCCGGCTCGAATACGCGCAGGGCCTTGCAACCCAGGCCTTCGGCGACGGCCACGTGGTCGACGCCATAACCGTTGAGTTCCGGGGCGTTGAGGTTGTCGAAGGACAGTTGCACGCAGTAGTCCATTTCAAACCCGCGCTGGGCCTGGCGGATCAGCCCCAGGTAGGAGTTGTTCACCACCACGTGGATGTACGGCAGCTTGAACTGCGCGCCCACCGCCAGTTCTTCGATCATGAACTGGAAGTCATAGTCGCCCGACAGCGCGACTACCTTGCGGGTCGGGTCTGCCTTGACCACACCCAGCGCTGCCGGGATGGTCCAGCCAAGCGGGCCGGCCTGGCCGCAGTTGATCCAGTGGCGGGGTTTGTAGACGTGCAGGAACTGCGCGCCGGCAATCTGCGACAGGCCGATGGTGCTGACGTAGCAGGTGTCTTTGCCGAACACCTGGTTCATCTCTTCGTATACCCGTTGTGGTTTCACCGGCACGTTGTCGAAGTGGGTCTTGCGGTGCAGGGTGGCCTTGCGCTGTTGGCAATCGTGGAGCCAGGCGCTGCGGTCCTTGAGCTTGCCGGCGGCTTTCCACTCGCGGGCCACTTCAATGAACATAGTCAATGCAGAGCCGGCGTCGGAAACGATGCCCAGGTCCGGGGTGAACACGCGGCCGATTTGCGTTGGCTCGATGTCCACGTGAATGAATTTGCGGCCTTCGGTGTACACCTCCACCGAGCCGGTGTGACGGTTGGCCCAGCGGTTACCGATGCCCAGCACCACGTCCGATTTCAGCATCGTCGCGTTGCCATAACGGTGGGACGTTTGCAGGCCGACCATGCCTACCATCTGCGGGTGATCGTCCGGGATTGTGCCCCAGCCCATCAGGGTGGGGATCACCGGAATGCCGGTCAATTCGGCGAATTCCACCAGCAGCTCGCTGGCGTCGGCGTTGATCACGCCACCACCGCTCACCAGCAATGGACGTTCGGCCTGGTCCAGCAGGGCCAAGGCTTTTTCCACCTGGATGCGGGTCGCCAACGGCTTGGCCAGGGGCAGCGGCTGGTAGGCGTCGATGTCGAATTCGATCTCGGCCATTTGTACGTCGAATGGCAGGTCGATCAGCACCGGGCCAGGGCGGCCGGAGCGCATCTCATAGAAGGCTTTCTGGAACGCGTACGGCACCTGGCCCGGCTCCAGGACGGTGGTCGCCCACTTGGTCACCGGCTTGACGATGCTGGTGATGTCGACGGCCTGGAAGTCTTCCTTGTGCATGCGTGCGCGGGGCGCCTGGCCGGTGATGCACAGGATCGGGATCGAGTCCGCCGAAGCGCTGTACAGGCCGGTGACCATGTCGGTGCCCGCCGGGCCCGAGGTGCCGATGCACACGCCGATATTGCCGGCCTTGGTGCGGGTGTAGCCCTCGGCCATGTGCGAGGCGCCTTCAACGTGGCGAGCAAGGACGTGATCGATGCCACCGACCTTCTGCAAGGCCGAATACAGCGGGTTGATCGCGGCGCCCGGGATACCGAAGGCGGTGTCGACCCCTTCACGGCGCATCACCAGGACAGCGGCTTCGATTGCTCTCATTTTGCTCATGGTTTTGGTGCCTCTTGCGTTTTGTAATTGTATACAAGTGGTGTTGGTCCGAAGTGTATTCACGGCGAGCGGGGCAGGTCAATCCATTTTCTTGGGTGGCCTTTACGTTCGTCGGAAGGCTTCTGGACAGGAATATTTCGACGTGTGGTGCGTATGTTTCGAAATATTGTATACAAAAAATAAATCTATTGTGTTCTATTTGTTTGATCCGGCTTCTGATCAAACAGAGCCCCACGGCTTTCCCATAACAAGATAAGGACGGCACCCATGAGCGCTTTAACCTTGAAAGTCGCAGTCAACCTGGCCAGTCATGCCATCGCGGCAGGCCGCACCCTTTCGTCAGCGCCACTGACCATTGCAGTACTCGACAGCGGCGGGCATTTGATTGCGTTGCAGCGCGAAGATGGCGCGAGCCTGCTGCGCCCGCAGATCGCGATCGGCAAGGCCTGGGGGGCGATAGCCCTGGGCAAAGGCTCGCGGCTGCTGGCACTGGATGCGCAGCAGCGGCCGGCATTTATTGCGGCGTTGAACAGCTTGGGGCAGGGCAGCGTGGTGCCGGCACCGGGCGGTGTGTTGATTCGGGATCAGGCGGGTGTGGTGCTGGGGGCGATCGGGATCAGCGGGGATACGTCGGATATTGATGAGCAGTGCGCGATCAGTGCGATCGAGAGGCAGGGGTTGTGGGCGGATGCGGGGGTGTCTGCTTGAATTGAGGTGACTGATGGACAGTCATCGCAGGCAAGCCCGCTCCCACAGTTGAATGTATTCACAAATCAAAATGTGGGAGCGGGCTTGCCCGCGATGGCGGCGACTCGGTCTCCAGTCAAAGCCAGATCGCATCCCACAGGGGGTAGTCGCCATATTTTTGCACGAGCCCCGCCCTCAAGGGATTGGCCACGATGTACCGAGCGATGCCCTCAAGGTTTTCTTCGCGCCGCACGGCATGATCATGGAAACCCGGTTGCCAAAGACGCCCTTTTCGCCCGGCAACAGCATTCACGACTCGAGTACTTTTGGATTTGACTTGGCGCATCAGGTCAGCCAACGAACCGCTTTCCAGCGAAATCAACCAGTGGAAATGATCGGGCATCACTACCCAGGCGAGTGAAGTCGCCAGTCGCTGGTTTTGCGCAATTCTGAATTGCTGCACTACCAGTCGGCCTAGCTTGAAGTCGCTGAATATTGGTTCGCGATGCAGTGTGTTGCTGGTCAGAAGATAAATTCGGTTGGGTTCGTTGTAGCGGCCAGTGCGTAGACGACATGATGCGGGTAGATCAGGCATTCCGTTGCCCCTTTGCAGAAGTGAGTTCTGAAAGGCTAGATGGGAATGTTTTAAGGGGTGTTCCAGGTTTTGGCGGGATGTGTCCGGGAGATCGCTATCGCGGGCAAGCCCGCTCCCACAGGGGATCTGCGTCGTTCATACATTCTGTGTCTGGCACAAATCCAGTGTGGGAGCTGGCTTGCCTGCGAGGGCTGCACCTCGGTCTATCAGTCCGGCTCACACCCCTTCAACACCAACCGAATAATCGTCTGCGCCGCCGCCTCATAATCCGCGTCATCCAACTTCGCCTTCCCGGTCACCGCCGAAATCTGCCAGTCAAAATCCGCATACGTCTGCGTCGCCGCCCAAATGCTGAACATCAGGTGATGTGGATCAATCGGCGCAATCAGCCCTCGGTCCACCCAGCTCTGGATGCAGTCGATGTTGTGCTTGGCCTGGGCATTCAGCTGCTCCACCTGCTCGGGGCTCAAATGCGGGGCGCCGTGCATGATTTCGCTGGCGAATACTTTCGAGGCAAACGGCAAATCCCGGGAGATGCAGATTTTCGAGCGGATGTACCCGCTCAGCACTTCCTTGGGGTCGCCGTCGGGATTGAACGGGGTGGAGGCCGCCAGGATCGGTTCGATAATGCTTTCGAGCACCTCGCGGTAGAGGTTGTCCTTGGACTTGAAGTAGTAATAGACGTTGGGCTTGGGCAGCCCGGCCTTGGCGGCGATGTCGCTGGTTTTGGTCGCGGCGAAGCCCTTGTCGGCAAACTCCTCACTGGCAGCCCGCAGGATCAGTTCTTTGTTGCGCTCGCGAATGGTGCTCATAGACCAGGAGGTTCCTTGCCAAGACAGGCGGTCGGGCATGGTAGCACCGGCTTTGCGCAGGGCTCAACAATCGTACCTCAGCCCTTGCATGGCGGGGCTTGCAGCTGACTTTGTCTGTCTTGATGCTGAACACATTCACGGTCGTACAGGCATGAGTTGTATGCACTGCTAGAGTTCAGGGCAGCGAGCGTCCAATCAGGCGGCTCGCTCCATCCTGATTTCGGCGTTCGAGAGAGAAACCGTGGAGAGAAGCAGACGACGTACGTTCGCCTGGGCAGTTGGCACGTTGTTACTGGTAGCGTTGTTGATTGCCCTGGGTTTGCACTTCTTTGCAGGTGGGCATAAAGGCAAGCCACCCGCCCCCGGCGAACCGGTAGCCGTGGTGCCTGTCGCCTTGCAGGACGTGCCGGTTTACATCGATGCCCTCGGCACGGTCACTCCCACCCGCAGCGTGACCGTGGTCAGCCAGGTCGATGGCATCCTCAGCAGCGTGGAATTCAAGGAAGGCCAGCACGTCAGCAAGGGCCAGGTGATTGCGCGGATCGATGACCGTGCCCTCAAGGCCCAACTGGCCGTGGCCAAGGGCACCCTGGCCCATGACCAGGCCGTATTGAGCAATGCCCAGCACGATCTGGCGCGCTACCGCGAACTGGTCAAGGCCGGCTCCACCAGCCAGCAAACCGTCGATACCCAGGCCTCCCTGGTCCAGCAACAACTGGGCACCGTGGCCGCCGATCAGGGCAATGTGCAGAACCTTGAAGTGCAGGTCGGCTACTGCACCATCACCTCGCCGGTCGACGGTGTGGTAGGCCTGCGCCTGGTAGACCCCGGCAACTACGTCACCACCACCAGCACCACCGGTATCGTGGTGATTACCCAGATGAACCCGGCCACCGTGGTGTTCGCGGTCCCCGAGGACGACTTGGGTGCTATCAACCAAGCCCTGAGCCGTGGCGCCGTGACGGTGCTGGCCTACGACCGCAACAAAAAAGCGCTGTTGGCCACCGGTAGCGTATTGGCCCTGGATAACCAGGTGGACACCACCACCGGCACCATCAAGGTCAAGGCCCAGTTCGATGATTCGGGCAATGCGCTGTTCCCCAACCAATTCGTCAATGCGCGCCTGAAGGCCGACACCCTGGCCCAGGTCGCCGTGGTGCCCACCCGGGCGATCCAGCATGGCAGCAAAGGCGATTTCGTGTTCGTGGTGAATGGCGACAAGGCCAGCCTGCGCAATATCAAGACCGGCCCGTCCATGGGCGATGTATCGGCGGTGCTCGAGAACGGGGTCAAGCCGGGGGAGCAGGTGATCACCGAAGGCGCCGACAAACTGGACGACGGTTCGGTCGTGAAGGTCGTCGCCCAGTGAGGAGCTGCCGAGCATGAACATTTCGCGGCCCTTTATCGAACGTCCCGTCGCCACCACCTTGATGATGGTGGCGGTGCTGTTGCTCGGCCTGTTGGGGTATCACTTGCTGTCGGTGTCGGCCTTGCCCGAAGTCGATTACCCGACCATCCAGGTCTTCACCCAGTACCCCGGCGCGAGCCCGGACGTGGTCAGCTCGTCGATTACCGCGCCGCTGGAACGCCAACTCGGTGAGATGCCGGGCCTCAAGTCCATGAACTCCACCAGCTCCGACGGCGCTTCGGTGGTGACCCTGCAATTCGACCTGTCGCTGTCCCTGGACGTCGCCGAACAGGAAGTGCAGGCCGCGATCAACGCCGCGGGCACTTTCCTGCCGGCCAACCTGCCGTACCCGCCGGTGTACAGCAAGGTCAACCCGGCGGATGCGCCGGTGCTGACCCTGTCCCTGACCTCCGACGTATTGCCATTGACCAAGGTCGAAGACCTGGCGGATACACGGTTGGCGCAGAAGATCTCGCAGATCACCGGCGTCGGCCTGGTGACTATCAGCGGCGGCCAGCGCCCGGCGGTGCGTGTGGAGGCGAATACCTCGGCGCTCAACAGCCTGGGCCTGTCCATCGATGACCTGCGTACTTCCCTCGGCACCGCCAACGTCAACCAGGCCAAGGGCAATATCGACGGCAAGTTCCAGGCGTATTCCATTGGTGCCAACGACCAGTTGCAATCGGCCGAGGAATACCGCGACCTGGTGATTGCCTATAAAAACGGCGCACCGATTCGCCTGTCGCAGATCGCCACTTCCACCCAGGGCCCGGAGAACCCGCGCCAGGCTGCGTGGACCAACAGCACGCCGTCGATTGTGCTGAACATCCAGCGCCAACCCGGCGCCAACGTGATTCAAGTGGTCGACCGCGTGCAGCAATTGCTGCCCAAGCTGCGGGCCAGTTTGCCGGGTACCTTGAAGGTCGATGTGCTGACCGACCGCACGCAAACCATCCGCGCCTCGGTCACCGATGTGCAGTACGAACTGGCCATGGCCATCGGGCTGGTGGTGATCGTGATTTTTGCGTTCCTGCGCAATGTGCCGGCCACGATCATTCCCGCCGTCACCATTCCGCTGACGCTGGTGGGCACCCTGGCGGTGGCCTATGCGTTAGGCTTTTCCCTGAACAACCTGACGTTGATGGCGTTGACCATCGCCATCGGATTCGTGGTGGATGACGCCATCGTGATGATCGAAAACATCACGCGCTACATCGAGGCGGGCGACTCGCCGCTGCAGGCGGCCCTCAAGGGCTCGGAGCAGATTGGCTTCACGATTATTTCGCTGTCGATTGCCCTGATTGCGGTGATGATCCCGCTGCTGTTCATGGGGGATGTGGTCGGCCGGTTGTTCCGCGAATTCGCCATGACGGTGGCCGTGACCATCGTGATCTCAGCCTTCATCTCGCTGACCCTGACGCCGATGATGTGCGCGCGGATGCTCAAGAATAAGCACGAAGAACGCCGCGCGGATTTCTTCGACCGCATCAACACCCACTACGTGCGTGGCCTCGACTGGGTGCTGGCCCACCGCACCCTGACGCTGATCTCGGTGGTGCTCACCGCCGCACTGACCCTGCTGACCCTGGTGATCATGCCCAAGGGCTTTTTCCCGGACCAGGACACCGGCCTGATCCAGGGCATCTCCCAGGCGGCGCCGACGGTTTCGTTCCAGCAGATGCAGACCGAACAGCAGCGCCTGGCCGCCCGAATCCTCAAGGACCCGGCGGTGCAAAGCCTGTCGTCCTTTGTCGGGATCGACCAGACCAACCCGACCATCAACCAGGGCAACCTGCTGATCAACCTCAAGCCGCGGGGCGAGCGTGACAGCGCCACCGAGGTGATCCGCCGGCTCTCCGATGCCAATGCCGATGACGCCGGCATCCGCCTGTACCTGCACTCGGTGCAGGACCTGACCCTCGACGCCACGGTGTCCACCACCAGTTACCGCCTGGGCCTGCAAGCCACCGACCCGGACGAGTTGGAACAGTGGACCACCAAGTTGCTGGCGGCGATCAAGCAAGACCCGATGTTCACCGATGTGCAAAGCCAGGCGATGCAGTTCGGCAACCAGATCCAGCTGACATTCGACCGCGCCACGGCCTCGCGGCTGGGCATCACGCCCCAGGCGATCGATGACGTGCTGTACGACGCCTTCGGCCAGCGCCAGGTCTCGACCATCTACACCCAGCTCAACCAGTACCACGTGGTGATCGCCACCGACCATCCGCCGCGCAACCTGCCGGACTTGCTCACGGGCTTGTACGTGGACATCCCGGGCGGCGGGGTTGCGCCGTTGTCGAGCATGGCGACCCTGCAGGTGGTGCGTACGCCCGTGACCATCAACCGGCTGGGCCAGTTTCCGTATGCCGACGTGTCCTTCAACCTCGCCCCCGGCCAGACCCTTGGCGCGGCGGTCACGCGGCTCAACGACATCGAGGCCAAGGTCGGCTTGCCGCTGTCGGTGCAGGCCAACCTCGAAGGTGCGGCGGCGACGTTCGAGCAGTCGCTGTCGAATCAGGTGTTCCTGGTGGTGGCGGCGATTGTGGTGGTGTACCTGATGCTGGGGATTCTGTACGAGAGCTTCGTGCACCCGGTGACGATCCTTTCGACGCTTCTGTCGGCGGCGCTCGGGGCGTTGCTGGCGCTGCTGGTGACCGGCACGCAGTTCGACATTATCGGTTTGATCGGGATTGTGCTGCTGATCGGCATCGTGATGAAAAACGGCATCATGATGGTCGACTTCGCCCTGGAACTCTTACGTGAGGGGGGCCTGAGCCCTGTGGCGGCGATCCGTCAGGCGGCGGAGTTGCGGTTCCGGCCGATCCTGATGACCAGCATGGCCTCGCTGTTCGGCGCGGTACCGCTGGCGCTGGGCACCGGGATTGGCTCGGAGCTGCGGCATCCACTGGGCATCGCAATCATCGGCGGGTTGTTGCTCAGTCAGTTGCTGACGCTGTTTTCCACACCCGTAATCTTTCTGGCCATGCACAGCCTGGGGCAGCGCTTCAGCCGCCGTCCGGCTGAAGCGGTCTGATGGCGATGAACCTCAGCGCGCCGTTTGTTCGCCGCCCGATTGCAACCACCTTGATGGCGGCCGGCCTCGCGCTGTTTGGCGCGCTGGCCTTTATGCTGTTGCCGGTGGCGCCGCTGCCGGAGGTGGATTTCCCCACCATCAGCGTCAGCGCCTCGTTGCCCGGTGCCGATCCCACCACGGTTGCCAGTTCGGTGGCCACGCCCCTGGAGCGCCAGTTCGGGCAGATTGCCGGGGTCACGCAGATGACCTCGTCCAGCAGCCTCGGCTCGGCGCGGATCATCTTGCAGTTCGACCTGAACCGCGACATCGACGGCGCCGCCCGGGACGTGCAGGCCGCGATCAACGCCGCCCGCAGCAACCTGCCCAGTGACCTGTCGGGCAACCCGACGTACCGCAAGGTCAACCCGGCGGACTCGCCGATTCTGATCATCAGCCTGACCTCCGACAGCGCCACGCCGGGGCAGATGTATGACGTGGCCTCGACCCTGTTGGAGCAGAAGTTGTTGCAGACCACCGGCGTCGGTGACGTGACGGTGGGCGGCGGCGCGCTGCCGGCGGTGCGGGTGGAATTGAACCCCGACCGGCTCAACCAGTACGGCGTCAGCCTGGAGCAGGTGCGCCAGGTGATCAACGCCTCCAACGTCAACTTGCCCAAGGGCAACGTGGCCATCGGCGACCGTAACTACGGGATTGCGGCGAACGACCAGTTGCTCGATGAAAAGGACTACGGGCCGCTGGTGGTCAAGGCCCACAATGGCGACCTGATCCATATCTCCGACCTGGGCTACGTGCGCGAAGACGTGCAGGACCTGCGCAACTTCGGCCTGTCCAACGGCAAGCCGGCGGTGTTGCTGGTGGTGTTCAAGCAGCCGGGGGCCAACGTGATCGAGACGGTGGACGCGGTGAAAGCCTCGCTGCCGTTTTTGCAGAGCTCGATTCCGGCGACGATCAAGCTCAGCCTGCTGATGGACCGCACCACCACCATTCGTGCCTCGCTGCACGACGTGGAAGTGACCTTGCTGGTGTCGATCCTGCTGGTGACCCTGGTGACGTTCGGTTTCTTCCGCGACTGGCGCAGCACCCTGGTGCCGGCGATCGTGGTACCGCTGTCGTTGCTTGGCACCTTCGGCGCGATGTACTTCCTCGGCTACAGCCTGAACAACCTGTCCCTCATGGCGCTGACCATTTCCACCGGCTTTGTGGTGGACGATGCCATCGTGGTGGTGGAAAACATCATGCGCCACCTGGAGCGCGGCAAGACCCGGGTGGAGGCCGCGCTGGAAGGGGCCCGTGAAGTCGGCTTTACGGTACTGACTATCAGCGTGTCCCTGGTGGCGGTGTTTATTCCGTTGCTGCTGATGGGCGGGATTGTCGGGCGGCTGTTCCGTGAGTTTTCGGTGTCGTTGTCGGTGGCCATCGTGATCTCGATGCTGATCTCCCTGACCGTCACGCCGATGCTCGCCAGTGTGCTGCTGCGGGCGCCGAAGGAGATTCACCAAGGCAACGAACACCCGGATTCGCGCTTTCACCGCTTCTACGATCGCACCCTCGGCTGGGTGATCGACCATACGGTGCTGATGGGCTGTGTCACGGTGCTGGTGATCGTCCTCGCTGGCGTGCTGTACGTGCTGGTGCCCAAGGGCTTCTTTCCCCAGGAAGACACCGGACGCTTGCAAGGCAGCATCCTGGCGAATCAGAGCATTTCCTACGGGGCAATGCAGAAGGACTTCACCGAGATCAATCGCAAGGTGATGAAGAACCCGAACATCGAAACCGTGGCTGGCTTTGTCGGGGGGGGCGGAGGCGGCGGCGGGGCGGTCAACAGCGCGCAGATGTTTGTCTTGCTCAAGCCCCTGGGCGACCGCAAGGACAACGCCACCGAGGTGATCGGGCAGATCCGGCGCAGCCTTGGCGACCTGCCGGGCACCAAGCTGTATTTGCAATCGGCCCAGGACATCACCGTAGGTGGTCGGCAAAGTGGCGCGCAATACCAATACACCCTGACCGCCGATGACCAGGAATCCCTGGACGAATGGGTGCCCAAGGTGGTGGAGGTGCTGCACAAGTTGCCGCAACTGACCGACCTCAATACCGACCAGCAGGACAACAGCCTGCTGGCCAATGTGCAGATCAATCGCGACACGGCGGCGCGCCTCGGGGTGAGTATCTCGGCGGTCGACCAGGCGCTGTACGACGCCTTTGGCCAGCGTCAGGTCGCCACCCTGTATCGCGCGGCCAACCAGTACCACGTGGTGATGGAAATCGCCCCGGAATACTGGACCGACCCTTCAGCGCTCAAGGGGATTTATGTGCCGACGGGCACCCAGGCCACGACCACCAAAGGCACCACGGCAGCGCCCAACCTGACCACCGGACAGACCCTGGTGCCGCTGTCGGCCCTGGCGGATAACACGGTGGCGCGCACGGCGATTTCCATCAGTCACCAGGGCACGTTCCCGGCGGTGACGGTCTCGTTCAACCTGGCCCCCGGCACGTCCATCGGCCAGGCCACGGCAATGGTGGACGACGCGGTGAAGCAGCTGCGCATGCCCGCCAGTGTGGTGGGCCAGTTTGCCGGTACGGCCCAGGTGTTCCAGTCGTCGGTGGCCAGCGAACCGTTGCTGATCGTCGCCGCGTTGCTCTCGGTGTATATCGTGCTGGGTATCCTCTACGAAAACCTGATGCACCCGCTGACCATTCTTTCGACCTTGCCCTCGGCCGGTGTCGGTGCGTTGATCGCCTTGTTGCTGACCGGCACCGAGCTGTCGATCATTGCGCTGGTGGGGGTGATTCTGTTGATTGGCATTGTGAAGAAGAACGCGATCATGATGATCGACTTCGCGATCACCGAGCGGCGGGAGTTCGGCCTCACGGCCAAGGAAGCGATTCGCCGGGCGTGCCTGATTCGTTTCCGGCCGATCATGATGACCACCCTGGCGGCGATTCTTGGCGCGCTGCCGCTGGTGCTGGGCACCGGCTACGGTTCGGAGCTGCGCCGGCCGTTGGGGATTTCGATTATTGGTGGCCTGCTGTTCAGCCAGGTGCTGACGCTGTACACCACCCCGGTGATCTACCTGTGGCTCGACCGGGCGTCACAGCGCCTGGGTCGGCGTAAGGAAGCAAGGTTATGAATGTGAAATACAGCGTGCTTTGCATCAGCCTGCTGCTCGGCGGCTGCATGGTCGGGCCCGATTACCAGAAGCCCGCCATGGAGCTGCCGCAGTCATTCAAGGAAGGCGCGCAATGGCAGCGTGCGGCGTCGAATCCCCAGGGGGCGATGGACAGTCAGTGGTGGCTGGCTTATCAGGACCCGGTGTTGAACGACCTGGTGGCGCGCTCGGCCAAGGCCAACCAGTCGATCATCGCGGCGGAGGCCGCTTACCGTTTGGCCCAGGCGCAGGTGGCGTCCAGCCGTGCCGGGTTGTGGCCGACCGTCGGCGTAGGGTTATCGGGTTCGCGGGGTTCGACAGGCAGCGGCAGCGGTACGTCGACTACCGGCACCACGACGGGCGGGGTCTCGAACAGTGTCAGCGCAACCCTCACCGCCAGTTGGGAGCCGGACCTGTGGGGCCTGGTGCGGCGGGGGATCGAGTCCAGCCAGGCCACGGCCCAGCAATCGGATGCGTTGCTGGCCGGGGTACGTTTGTCCATCAGTTCCAGCGTCGCCAGCAACTACCTGGCCTTGCGGCAGATGGATATCGACGTGCGCCTGTTGCAACAACAGCAGAAGATCAATCAGCAACTGCTGGACATGATCCAGGTGCAGTTCACCCAGGGCGTCGCCACCAACGACCAGTTGCTGGTGGCCCAGGACCAGTTGACCACCTCGATCGCCGATCTACAGACCTCGCTGCGTGACCGCGAGCAGTACGAACATGCGCTGGCCGTGCTGGTGGGCGTGGCGCCGAGCGAGTTTGCCGTGGCTGTGCGGGATGACTACCGCTTCGTCCTGCCGCGACCCCCGCTGACCCTGCCATCGACCCTGCTGCAACGGCGTCCTGATGTGGTCGCGGCGGAGCGCTCGGCAGCGGCGGCCAACGCGAAAATTGGCGTGGCTGAAGCCGCATTCTTCCCGACCCTGGACCTCACCGCTGAAGCCGGCTATCGGGGCAGTGCCCTTGGCGGGCTATTCTCGCTGCCCAATCGCATCTGGACCCTGGGCCCGGCCCTGGCGGAAACCCTGTTTGACGGCGGCGCCCGTGAAGCGGCGGTCAAGCAGGCCGAGGCCAGCTACGACCAGATTGCCGCCAACTACCGGGGCACCGTGCTCAGCGCCTTGCAGAACGTCGAAGACAACCTGTCGGCGATCAACCACCTGCAAACCCAGGCCGACGCCTTCCAGCAGGTCTACCAGCGCAACCAGCAACTGTTCGGCAGCCAGGAAGCGCAGCTGCGCGCCGGCACCGTCAGCCAGGAAGCCGTGCTGACCCAGCAACTGGTGTTGCTGCAAGCCGAGCAGAATCTTCGCGACACCCAGGGTCAACTCAGCCAGGGCAGTGTGGCGTTGATCCAGAGTCTTGGCGGTGGCTGGCACGTCGACGGTCGCTGACAGGCTCGCCTGCCCGGTGGGCACCGCGTTATTCTCGGTGCACTTTGAATCTGGGGACGCGGGTATTGATCGAGCGACGGCAATTCAGCGGGGGCATGAAAGGCAAGAACCTGCGCTACTTGAATGAAAAAAACGGCGAGCCCCGGCAAACGGTGCGTGCGGGATTTGTGTTGCTCGAACATTTCTCGTTGCCGGCGTTTACCCAGGCGCTGGATACGCTGATCACCGCGAACCTGCTGCGGCCCGCGTCGTTTTCTACCTCGACCTTCGGCTTGCAGGAAGGCGAGGTGACCAGCGACCTGGGGCTGGTGATCCGGCCCGATGCGCGGCTTGAGTCTTCGGTGCTTAGAGCGTTGGATCTGTTGGTGATTTGCGGTGGCTATCGCACCGAACTGAAGGCCTGCGACGAATTCATCCATCTGCTGAAAAGCGCTGCGGAGCAGGGAGTGAACCTCGCCGGTTTGTGGAATGGTGCTTGGTTCCTCGGGCGTGCGGGTTTGCTGGGGGGCTACCGCTGCGCCGTGCACCCGGAACATCGCCCGGCCCTGGCGGAGTTCTGCAAGGCGACCCAGGTCAGCAGCGAGCCGTATGTGATTGACCGCGACCGGCTGACGGCATCGAGTCCGTCCGGGGCGTTTCATATGGCGCTGGACTGGATCAAGGGGCTGTACGGCAAAGCGCTGGTGGAGGGGATCGAAGACATCCTGGCGTTTGAGGAGTCGCGCTACCGGCGGGTGAAACCGACCGAGAACGTCTGCTTGAGCGCGCCGCTGCGCGAGGTGGTCAACCTGATGGACGCCAACCTCGAAGAGCCTCTGGAACTTGAGCAGCTGGCCGTCTATGCGGGCCGTTCCCGGCGTCAGTTGGAGCGCTTGTTCAAGGAGCAACTGGGCACCACGCCCCAGCGTTATTACCTGGAACTGCGCATCACCGAGGCCCGCCGGCTGCTGCAGCACACCGAGCTGTCCCAGGTGGATGTGCTGGTGGCTTGCGGGTTTGTCTCGCCGAGCCATTTCAGCAAATGCTACAGCGCGTACTTTGGCTACCGGCCGTCCAAGGAAAAGCGGTTGGTCAAATAGCCGGCGCTGATCCTGTGCTGAGCGTCGGCCTTACTCACGCAAGGCGCTGTAACCCAATCGGATGAAGCGCAGCAGTGTGTGAGCCTCGGAGTTCAGGACCGTGCCGTATCGTTCGGTCTCTTTCCTCCATTGATTTTTATCGAGTGCAGAGGCTCCTGATCCTGGCGTGCCGGGGTGCAGATAATTGCCGACCTGGGCGAAGTTGTAAGCCGCGTCCGCACGGCTGTCAGGATCGGTATTTTTTTCGGTCCAGTCGCCAATCTGCTGCTTCAGCTCATCCAGGTGCCATTGGCCATAGGGCAAACTTTTAATATGTTCGACAAACAATTGAACGACGGGATTGGCGCTGAGGATCTGCTGTGCGCTGCGCGTGTCGCCAAACGGCCGGCCGCTAGGGGCAGTGGGTTCGCGAGTGGTGTTTTTTTCATTGTCTGTGGCCAACGGCGTACCGTGGTCGGGCAGTGCGCTATAGCCGTCTGTGCTGAATTTTTTCAGCAGGTCGGCTTCACTGCCCGGCAAGAGGTAGGTTTCGTCGAATGGCGGCGGAAGTGGCGATAGGATTTCGCCATCAATTTCACTATTGCCCAGAAATCGGATTGGGTTTTTCGTTGGTTCTTTTGGGTTGTCATCGATGTAGTTGAGTAGCCGCGCTGCGTTATACGCCGCGTCGGCGCGCTTATCAGGGTCGGGGTTGTCGGGTGTCCAGTCGCCTGTGTGCCTGAACACGTCGGCCAGAGGAATGGATGCCGGAAGGTTTTTGAAAACAGGGTTGGCCTTGATGATTTGGTCTGCGGTTCGTCGATCACCGCTCGGTCGCCCCGTTGCCTGCGCGGGGGCATACGCTGTGTTCTTTTCCGATGCGGTTTCTTGAGGGGGAGTCGTCAGCGTTTGGGCCATCTGCTCGAAGGTTTGAAAGCGGGCGATGTTGCGAGAGCCCGGCGTTTGCGAGTGGCCGGAAGCCGGTGGAAGAGCGCCTTCTGTTTCCGGGGCAGGGGCCATCTGTGAGAAGGTTTGAAACGGGTGGATGTTGCGTACGTCGACAGACATTGAGAATACTCGCGCCAGAGGTGTGAGCAATCTCTGTGGTGCTTTATGCAGGGGCGTTCCAGCGATCGAGATTTCCGATTGTGACCGCAATTTGCATCCATAAAAAAGGCCATTGGTACTGCACCAATGGCCTCGATCTGCTGATGTATTGTGCTACTCGGCGATCTGCAACTTGCGCGCCTCGGTGTACACGTAGCGCACCTTTTCATACTCGAACGGCGAGTTCATCTGGCCGTAGCGGAAGCTGGTCTGGTAGCGCTTGTCGACCGCGCGCAGGGCCCAGATTTCCGGGTGGTTTTCGCTGACCTTGGACACGTTCAGGAAGTTGATCTCGGTCTCGGCGCCGTAGTCCACCAGCAGGCCCGTGGTATCCCGCAGGTTGGAGGGGCCGAAGAGCGGCAGCACCAGGTAGGCGCCACCCGGTACACCGTAGAAGCCCAGGGTCTGGCCGAAGTCTTCGCTCTGGCGCGGCAGGCCCATGGCGGTGGCCGGGTCCCACAGGCCGGCGATGCCGATGGTGGTGTTGAGCAGCAGGCGCCCGGTGGTTTCCAGGGAACGATGGCCCTTGAGTTGCAGCAGGCTGTTCAACAGGTTGGGCACATCCCCCAGGTTGTTGAAGAAGTTGCTGACGCCGGTGCGCAGGAAGCTTGGGGTGACGTAGCGGTAACCGTCCACCACGGGCAGGAACACCCACTGGTCGAAGCGGTAGTTGAAGTGGTACACCCGACGGTTCCACGACTCCAGCGGGTCGTAGACATTCAGGGCGTTGACCGACGAACGCTCGAACTCACGCTGGTCCAGGCCGGGGTTGAACTTGAGATGGCTCAGTGGCTCCTTGAAGCCGTCGGAGTCCACTACAGTCGGCGTGTGGGCCTTGCTGTTGTCGGCATTGGCCACGCCCGCGCACATCAGGGCGGCGAGCAGCAGAAGATATTTAGCCACGGAAGAACTCCAGCATGGCGTCGGCGTTGACGCGGTAATTGAGGTTGCCGCAATGGCCGCCCAGGGGGTAGACGGTCAAGCGATCGCCGAAGGTTTTACGCAGGAAGCCAAGGTCGCCCGGGCCCAGGATCACGTCGTCGGCGTTGTGCATGACGGCGATTTTCGGGCTGTCGTGCAGGTAGTCCTTGAGGGCATACAGGCTGACCTGGTCAACCAGTTGCAGCAAGCTGCCACCGTCGGAACGGGCACGCCACATCGGGATCACCTGTTCGGTGAGGTAGCAGTCGAAGTCGCACTGCAGCGCACGCTTGAGGAACGGGGTGAGGCTGGTGCCTTCGCTGATCGGGTACTTGGGCGGGATGATCAGGCCGCGGCGGTTGATCAGGTCCGAGGTGAAGGCAATGTCGGCCGCCGAGAAGCGGAACGAGGTGCCGATCAGCATCGCCATCTGTTCGTTGGTCAGGTGTTCCTTGGAGTTCTGGAAGTCGTACAGCAGGGCGTCGTTGAGGTCGATGTAGCCCTTTTGCTGGAAGTAGCGGGTCAGCTTGTTCAACACCAGTTCATAGAAGGTGGTGCTGTTGTTGATGCCCTTCACTTCGGTCTGCACCAGCTTGTCGAGGTTGGTGATCGAGGTATAGAGGTTGACCGGCGGGTTCAGCAGCAGGACTTTCTTGAAGTTGAAGCTGCGACGGGTTTCATCCAGCTTGCTGACAAAGGCTGCGTCGAGGGCGCCGAGGCTGTAGCCGGTGAGGTAGAAGTCGGTCACGGGCAGCGTCGGGTTCTGCGCGCGTACGGCCTGCATCACGCGGTACATGTCTTCGGCGTCTTCCTGGCTGATGCCGGGCGTGGCGAAGCGCGAGGCGGCGGCGATGAAGTCGAAGCTGGTGGGGGACGACAGCTGGACGACGTGGTAACCGGCCTTGTAGTACAGCTTTTTCAGGTATTCGTTGATGGTGCTGTCAAAGCGTGCGCCGGTGCCGGCGATCAGGAAGATCAGCGGTGCGGCACGGTCTTGCTTGGCGATGCGGTAGGTGAGTTTCTTCACCGCCCAGAAGTTGTCGGGCAGGCTGAACTCGCGCTCGGGGCGCATCGTCAGGGTGTAGTCGGACTGATTGATTTCATCGTCGGACGGCAGTTCCGGCCGCAGGTTCGGCGGGGTGGTCGCGATGGTCGCTTCAAATGGGTTGGTCAAAGGGTAGCCATAGCTGGCCTGGTCAATATCGACCGCCAGTGCTGACGCACTCAGAAAAAGGCTGCCCAACAGGGCCGCACAGCGCAAGGAACGGAGCATGACTAAATCCCTAAGAGGAAAACGTGCTGAAGTGGAGTTCGCAGGCTATGACCACCGCGTTGCTGCCGAAGTGCCAGCCTTCGGCACTAAAAGTCGGAAAAAACGTCGGAATCGGGGTAATAGTAGCGAGACGATACACTTTGGCACGCCCTGATGAACACTTATCTGTGTGCAAAACTTGCCAACGGCCACCGGGGGATTAAGCTGGGCGCCGTTTTCGCCTATCGGAGTGCCCCATGTCCCGCCGTTTTCCGCTGATCCTGTTGCTCATCGCCCTGCCGCTTTGGCTGGCCGCCAGTTATGGCGCGCGTTACGGATTCATGGAGGACGGCCGCTGGGTGGGCATTTGTGCTGACGAAGCCAGCCGCTGGGAATGCCAGGTGCGTTCCAACCTGGGGTTGATGATTCACTTCAAGGTGCTGGGCTGGGCGGCGTTGATCACGTCGGTGCTGGCGTTTTTTGTGCCGGGCCGGGCCGGGTGGGGGTTGGCGGTGTTGGCGCTGGTGTTCGGGTTTCCGGCGTTGGCGTTGTACAACACGACCTTTGCGGTGTTTGCGGTAGTGATTGCGGGGTTGCGGTTGGTCAGGGCGCCTCGGGCAGCCTGACAGGGCCCCATCGCAGGCAAGCCCGCTCCCACATTTGACCGTGTTCACAGTTCAAATGTGGGAGTTGGCTTGCCTGCGATAGCGGTCTTAAGCCTTGCGCACCCGCAAGCAACGCCACAAGGCTACGACCATGAGCAGGCTAACCACCGCCCAACCCCACGCCTGCTGGTTCATCAGCCCTTCACGGAACAACTGCGGCGCAATGCCGGCACCGATGATGAACGCCAGCAATGCAATCTCCCGACGCAGCCCGCTCACCGGACGCACCAGGTACACCAGCGCCGGCAACACCAGCGCGGCACTCGGGAAGCTGCGATAACGCGGGTCAAACACCAGTGCCAGCATCATGACCGCACCGGCAAATCCGGCGATTGCCACCAGCCAGCCGGCGCGTTGCTCCAGCCAGTTGAAGGCGCGTTCACGCCAACCTTCTCGTGCACTCAACGCCAGGGCGGCGTGAGCCAGTACCGCAAGGTTCAAGGCCACCAGCAATCCAGCCCACACCCACTCATCGGTGAAGCGCGCTGTGACCCGGTTCAATTCGCCCCAGGTGCCGATCGAGCAGGCAGCCACGGCACCGAGCAACGGCAACAACAACGCAGCACGGGTGCTGCGTACGCGACCGCCCAGCAGCAGGGTACCCAGCAGGATAATCCCGCCAACCCCCAGCCACGCGGGCCAGTACGGCACATTGGTCACCGGGCCGGCGAGAACGCCCTTGTCCTGGCGATCCGCATCGAACAGACCCCAATAACCACCCACAGCCCCTTCGCTGGCGCGTTTCCACGGCTGGTCAAAGGCTTCGATCAGGTTGTAGTGCCAGCCATTGGCCTCAGCCATGGCCACGAATCCGCGCATGAACTTGGCTTCGTTGACCCGGCTCGGCACCGCGGTTTCCCGCTGGCGGCCTTCGCTCGGCCAGCCGGTCTCGCCGATCATCACGTCCTTGGGGGCGAACTTGTTGCCGAAGGTCTGGCGTACATCGCCTACATGCTTGAGCGCCTGGTCGATGCCCGACGGGTCATCTTCCCAGTAAGGCAGCAAATGAATGGTCAGAAAGTCCACCGCCGGGGCGATTTCCGGGTGTTGCAACCAGAACTCCCACACATCGGCATAAGTGACGGGCTGCTTGATCTGGCTTTTGACCTGGTGGATCAGCTTGACCAACTGCTTGGCGGTCACTTCCTTGCGCAGCAGGGTTTCGTTACCCACGATCACCGACGTGACGACGTCGGGGTTGGCGTTGGCCGAGGCGATCAGTGCGTCGACTTCCTTGGCGGTGGCCACCGGATCACTGCTGACCCACGCGCCGCTCATCAGCTTCAGGCCGTGTTTGCGCGCCAGCTCCGGCAAGGCTTCAAGGCCGGTCTGGGAGTAGGTGCGGATGCACTCAAAACGGGTGGCCAGCAACGCCAGGTCAGCGTCCATGCGCTCGGGGCGCAGTTTGAACGGCTGGTCGAACGGCGATTGGTCTTTGTCGAAGGGCGTGTAGGACGCACATTGCAGCTTGTGGCTGGCGCTGGCCACGTCCGGCAGCACCACCGGTTGGCCGAGGCCATACCAATAGCCGCCGAGGGCCAACACACCGAGGATCAGGGCAAATAGATAGGGCAGGAGCGGGAAGCGGGCAGTCGCGGGCATGATCAGGCCGTCTGGGGAGCAAAGGCGCGCATCTTACCCGGATTTGTGCCGTCCCAGTGGAGCTGCATAGTTTTGACATGCAAAGTTCGGGCGGGATCGTCGGTGAATATCCTACAAATCGTCCTGCTGGCGATGTGATGTCGTTTCTTGCTTACCTGAGGTCGCAGTCAGAGCAGGTCGCTTGTGGCAGCAGGTTGATGATCGAAGTGTCAGCCCTCCACTGATGAGGCACCCACGTGATTGATGCGCGTGAAGGGGGCGCGGTGCACCACATAACAACAGGTTGACGTCGCTCGGCATCCGCCGGGCGCAGCACTTTCGGGGAAGCACTATGAAGATGCGACGACTCTTGGGCGCAGCTGCCACGCTGGTAGTTGCGATGAGCTCCACACTGGCCAGCGCCGACAGCAAAACCCTGAGCATCGGTTACGTGGATGGCTGGTCGGACAGTGTCGCCACCACCCACGTGGCGGCAGAAGTGATCAAGCAAAAGCTCGGTTATGACGTGAAACTGCAAGCGGTCGCCACCGGGATCATGTGGCAAGGCGTGGCCACTGGCAAACTCGACGCCATGCTCTCCGCCTGGCTGCCGGTGACCCACGGTGAATACTGGGCCAAGAACAAGGACAAGGTGGTCGACTACGGCCCCAACTTCAAGGACGCCAAGATCGGCCTGATCGTGCCTGAGTACGTGAAAGCCAAATCCATCGAAGACCTCAAGACCGACACCACCTTCAAGAACAAGATCGTCGGCATCGACGCCGGTTCAGGCGTGATGCTCAAGACCGACGAAGCGATCAAGGCCTATGGCCTGGACTACAAGCTGCAAGCCAGTTCGGGCGCGGCGATGATCGCCGAGCTGACCCGTGCCGAAGACAAACAGGAATCCATTGCGGTCACCGGTTGGGTGCCACACTGGATGTTCGCCAAGTGGAAACTGCGTTTCCTGGACGACCCAAAAGGAATTTATGGTGCTGCTGAAACCGTCAACAGCATCGGCAGCAAAGGCCTGGAAAAGAAAGCCCCGGAAGTCGCGGCGTTCCTGAAGAAATTCCAGTGGGCCTCCAAGGATGAGATCGGCGAAGTCATGCTGGCGATCCAAGAGGGCGCCAAGCCTGAAGCGGCCGCCAAGGACTGGGTGGCCAAGCACCCTGAGCGTGTCGCCGAGTGGACTGCTAAGTAATACCCTTGTGGGAGCTGGCTTGCCTGCGATGCAGACGCCTCGGTGCACCTGATGTATCGAGGTGATCCCATCGCGGGCAAGCCCGGCTCCCACATTATTTCGCCCCAGCAATTATTCCTGCGCCTTCAATATCCCTCGCTACACTCCTTCTACTACTAAGGTCGTCTGGAACCTGTTCCTCAGCCGCATACAGTGGATATGTTCCAATAATAAAAAGCTGTGCTGCGAGGATAAAAACAATGAACGACAGCATTTACCTCTCGATTCAAAACAGCCCGCGTTTCAAGGAGCTGGTTAGTAAAAGGGAACGATTCGCCTGGATTCTCTCGGCAATCATGCTTGGGCTGTACTCCGCTTTCATTCTTCTGATTGCCTATGGGCCGCAAATACTGGGGGCCAAGATCAGCCCCGGTTCGTCCATCACGTGGGGGATCCCTATCGGGGTTGGGCTGATTGTGTCGGCCTTCGTCCTCACCGCCATCTATGTACGACGCGCCAACGGCGAATTCGACGACCTGAACAATGCGATTCTCAAGGAGGCTGCGCAATGATCCGTCGTCTATTGGCTGTACTCGGCGCCTCGGCCTTCGCACCTGCCGTCTGGGCGGCCGATGCATTGACCGGCGAAGTGCATAAACAACCGCTGAATATCGCAGCGATCCTGATGTTCGTGGCCTTTGTTGGCGCGACGTTGTGCATCACCTACTGGGCGTCCAAGCGCAACAAGTCGGCGGCCGACTACTATGCGGCCGGCGGCAAGATCACCGGGTTCCAGAACGGTTTGGCGATTGCCGGTGACTACATGTCGGCGGCGTCCTTCCTGGGGATTTCCGCGCTGGTGTTCACCTCCGGCTACGACGGCCTGATCTACTCGATCGGCTTCCTGGTGGGCTGGCCGATCATTCTGTTCCTGATCGCCGAGCGCCTGCGTAACCTGGGCAAATACACCTTTGCCGACGTGGCGTCCTACCGCCTCGGGCAAACCCAGATCCGCAGCCTGTCGGCGTGCGGCTCTTTGGTGGTGGTGGCGTTCTACCTGATCGCGCAGATGGTAGGCGCGGGCAAGTTGATCCAGCTGCTGTTCGGCCTGGATTACCACGTCGCGGTGATCCTGGTGGGTATCCTGATGTGCCTCTATGTGTTGTTCGGCGGCATGCTGGCGACCACCTGGGTACAGATCATCAAGGCAGTGCTGCTGCTGTCCGGTGCCTCGTTCATGGCGCTGATGGTGATGAAACACGTCAACTTCGACTTCAACATGCTGTTTGCCGAGGCGATCAAGGTTCACCCTAAAGGTGAAGCGATCATGAGCCCGGGCGGCCTGGTGAAAGACCCGATTTCGGCGTTCTCCCTCGGCCTGGCACTGATGTTCGGTACCGCCGGCCTGCCGCACATCCTGATGCGCTTCTTCACCGTGAGTGACGCGAAGGAAGCTCGCAAGAGCGTGCTGTATGCCACTGGCTTCATCGGCTACTTCTATATCCTGACCTTTATCATCGGCTTCGGTGCGATCCTGCTGGTCAGCACCAACCCGGCGTTCAAGGATGCTGCAGGTGCCTTGCTCGGCGGTAACAACATGGCGGCGGTGCACCTGGCCAACGCGGTGGGCGGCAGTATCTTCCTGGGCTTCATCTCGGCCGTGGCGTTTGCCACCATCCTGGCAGTGGTTGCCGGTTTGACCCTGGCGGGTGCTTCGGCGGTGTCCCATGACCTGTACGCCAGCGTGATCAAGAAAGGCAAGGCCAACGAGAAGGATGAGATTCGCGTATCGAAGATCACCACCATCGCCCTGGCAGTGCTGGCGATTGGCTTGGGCATCCTGTTTGAAAGCCAGAACATCGCGTTCATGGTGGGCCTGGCGTTCTCCATTGCGGCCAGCTGTAACTTCCCGGTGCTGCTGCTTTCCATGTACTGGAAAAACCTCACCACCCGCGGTGCAATGATTGGTGGCTGGCTGGGCTTGATCAGCGCCGTTGGCCTGATGATCCTCGGCCCAACCATCTGGGTCTCGATCCTGCACCATGAGAAGGCGATTTTCCCTTACGAGTACCCGGCGCTGTTCTCGATGATCATTGCGTTCATCGGCATCTGGTTCTTCTCCATCACCGACAAGTCGGCGGCGGCAGAGAAGGAACGTGCGCTGTACTTCCCGCAGTTTGTGCGTTCGCAGACTGGCCTGGGGGCGAGTGGGGCGGTCAACCACTAAGCGTGTAACCGTTACAAAAAAAGCCCCGATCGTGAGATCGGGGCTTTTTTTTTGCCTTTATTGGTAACGAATACGACAAAACTGTTTCTCAAAACCGGCACAAATAAAAACGGCCTCCCTATCAAAGGAGGCCGTTTTCGGTGTGGCCAAGTAGCGGTCAGCTTACTTGCGGTCTTCCAGCTTGGTGATATCACGCGACTCGTAGCCGGTGTACAGCTGGCGCGGGCGGCCAATCTTGTACGGGCTGGAGAGCATTTCTTTCCAGTGGGAGATCCAGCCCACGGTCCGCGCCAGGGCGAAGATCACGGTGAACATGCTGGTTGGAATGCCGATCGCCTTGAGGATGATCCCCGAGTAGAAGTCGACGTTCGGGTACAGCGAGCGCTCGATGAAGTACGGGTCGGTCAGGGCGATCTCTTCCAGGCGCATGGCCAGTTCGAGTTGCGGATCGTTCTTGATCCCCAGTTCCTTCAACACTTCGTCGCAGGTCTTCTTCATCACGGTTGCGCGCGGGTCGCGGTTCTTGTAGACCCGGTGACCGAAGCCCATCAACTTGAACGGATCGTTCTTGTCCTTGGCCTTGGCGATGAACTTGTCGATGTTGGACACATCGCCGATTTCATCGAGCATGGTCAATACGGCTTCGTTCGCACCGCCGTGGGCAGGGCCCCAGAGTGCGGCGATGCCGGCGGCGATACAGGCGAACGGGTTGGCACCCGAAGAGCCCGCCAGGCGCACGGTAGACGTCGAGGCGTTCTGTTCGTGGTCGGCGTGGAGGATGAAGATCTTGTCCATCGCGGCGGCCAGCACCGGGCTGATCGGTTTGATCTCGCACGGGGTGTTGAACATCATGTGCAGGAAGTTTTCCGCGTACGTCAGGTCGTTGCGCGGGTACATCATGGGTTGACCCATGGAGTACTTGTAAACCATTGCGGCCAGGGTAGGCATCTTGGCAACCAGGCGGATCGCGGAGATTTCGCGATGCTGCGGGTTATTGATGTCCAGGGAGTCGTGATAGAAGGCCGACAGGGCGCCGACTACGCCGCACATGACGGCCATCGGGTGGGCGTCGCGACGGAAGCCGTTGAAGAAGGTCTTCAACTGCTCGTGAACCATGGTGTGGTTCTTCACGGTGCTGACGAACTGGGCCTTTTGCTCGGCTGTTGGCAATTCGCCGTTGAGCAGCAGGTAGCAGGTTTCCAGGTAGTCCGACTGTTCAGCAAGCTGTTCGATCGGGTAGCCGCGGTGCAGCAAGATACCGTTATCACCGTCGATATAGGTGATCTTCGACTCGCAAGAGGCGGTCGACATGAAGCCTGGGTCAAATGTAAAACGGCCCGTGGCCGTCAGGCCCCGTACGTCGATAACATCGGGACCAACGGTGCCGGTTAAAATGGGCAGCTCGACGGGGGCTGCGCCCTCGATGATCAACTGCGCTTTTTTGTCAGCCATGTGGCCTCCTATTTATGCTTCAAATCATCAGACAGACCCCCCACGCAGGGCCCGCACCACTATAGTGAGATAAATTCAGATGTCAATTTGCCTAAAGTCTTGCTCCAGAAGGCTTTAACCGTACTTTTTCCTCGAAATTACCTGCCGTTTACGCCTTTTATGCCGCCAGCGCAATGCGCTATTAGGGTGAGGAGTGCGCGTTGTCATTAGTTGCCTAACTGTCTATACTCGGCCTCCGACCGCCAGGGGCTTTTGGGCCCGTTTTGATGGGGGTCGCACTCCCTGGGTGGTGGTTACCTGACCAGTGCACTCCCCAACAACTTTGCCCTGATTGTTAGGGGCTCTTCAGTGTGAAAAAAAGCCGTGAATAGCCAACGACCTGTAAACCTAGACCTAAGGACCATCAAACTCCCCATCACCGGCGTAACGTCGTTCCTGCACCGTGTATCCGGCATCATCCTGTTTCTTGGCCTGGGCATCATGCTTTATGCATTGAGCAAATCCCTGGGTTCGGAAGAAGGGTACGCCGAGGTGAAGGCATGCTTGACCAGTCCGCTGGCCAAATTCGTCGCCTGGGGCCTCCTGTCCGCTCTGCTTTATCACCTGGTGGCCGGTATTCGCCACTTGATCATGGACATGGGTATCGGTGAGACGCTGGAAGGCGGCAAGCTGGGCTCGAAAATCGTCATCGCCATTTCCGTGGTGCTGATCGTTCTGGCGGGAGTTTGGATATGGTAACCAGCGTTACGAACCTGTCGCGTTCGGGCCTCTATGACTGGATGGCGCAACGTGTGTCTGCGGTTGTTCTCGCGGCTTATTTCATCTTCCTGATCGGGTACCTCGCGGCGAACCCTGGCATTGGCTACGCACAATGGCACGGCCTGTTCGCTCATAACGGGATGCGCATCTTCAGTCTGCTGGCCCTTGTAGCCCTGGGCGCTCACGCCTGGGTTGGCATGTGGACCATCGCGACCGACTACCTGACGCCAATGGCGCTGGGCAAGTCCGCGACAGCAGTACGGTTTCTCTTCCAGGCAGTATGCGGCGTCGCGATGTTCGCTTACTTCGTCTGGGGTGTGCAGATTCTTTGGGGTATCTGATTCATGGCTAACACAGTTAATACGCTTTCATTCGACGCCATCATCATTGGCGGCGGCGGTGCCGGCATGCGCGCTGCGCTGCAACTGGCCCAGGGCGGTCACAAGACTGCCGTGATCACCAAGGTGTTCCCGACCCGTTCCCACACCGTTTCGGCCCAGGGTGGCATCACCTGCGCCATCGCCTCCGCCGATCCAAACGATGACTGGCGCTGGCACATGTACGATACCGTCAAGGGTTCCGACTATATCGGTGACCAGGACGCTATCGAATACATGTGCTCCGTAGGCCCGGAAGCGGTCTTCGAGCTGGAACACATGGGTCTGCCGTTCTCCCGTACCGAACAGGGCCGCATCTACCAGCGTCCGTTCGGCGGTCAGTCCAAAGACTTCGGCAAGGGTGGCCAGGCCGCTCGTACCTGTGCCGCAGCCGACCGTACCGGTCACGCGCTGTTGCACACCCTGTACCAGGCCAACCTGAAGGCCGGCACCGTATTCCTCAACGAATACTACGGCGTCGACCTGGTGAAGAACGAAGACGGTGCCTTCGTAGGCATGATCGTTATCTGCATCGAAACCGGCGAAACCTCTTACGTGCGGGCTAACGCCACCGTATTGGCGACAGGCGGTGCAGGCCGTATCTACTCTTCGACGACCAACGCCCTGATCAACACCGGTGACGGTATCGGCATGGCCCTGCGTGCAGGCGTCCCGGTACAAGACATCGAAATGTGGCAGTTCCACCCGACCGGCATCGCCGGCGCCGGCGTACTGGTTACAGAAGGTTGCCGTGGTGAAGGTGGCTACCTGATCAACAAGAACGGCGAGCGCTTCATGGAGCGTTATGCTCCGAACGCCAAAGACCTCGCCGGTCGTGACGTTGTAGCCCGTTCCATGGTTAAAGAGATCATCGCCGGTAACGGCTGTGGTCCCGATGGCGACCACGTAATGCTGAAGCTCGATCACCTCGGTGAAGAAGTTCTGCACAGCCGTCTGCCAGGCATCATGGAGCTGTCCAAGACCTTTGCCCACGTTGACCCGGCTGTTGCGCCGATCCCGGTTGTTCCAACTTGCCACTATATGATGGGCGGCGTTGCCACCAACATTCATGGCCAGGCGATCACCCAGGACGCCGACGGCGTTGACCAGATCATCCCTGGTCTGTTCGCGGTAGGTGAAGTGGCTTGCGTATCGGTTCACGGTGCCAACCGTCTGGGCGGCAACTCGCTGCTCGACCTGGTGGTATTCGGTCGCGCCGCCGGCCTGTTCCTGGAACAGACCCTGAAGGAAGGCGTTGATTACGCGCGTCCACGCCAGTCCGACATCGACGCTGCCCTGGCACGTCTGGATGGCCTGAACTCGCGTACCGAAGGCGAAGACGTTGCCTCGTTGCGCAAAGAACTGCAAAGCTGCATGCAGAACTACTTCGGTGTGTTCCGTACCGGCGAATACATGCAGAAAGGTATCGCCCAGCTGGCTGACCTGCGTACGCGCATCGCCAACGTCAAGATCAACGACAAGAGCCAGGCGTTCAACACCGCTCGAATCGAAGCCCTTGAGCTGCAAAACCTGCTGGAAGTGGCTGAAGCGACTGCGATCGCCGCCGAGGTTCGTAAAGAATCCCGTGGTGCTCACGCTCGTGAAGACTATGAAGACCGCGACGACGAAAACTGGTTGTGCCACACCCTGTACTTCCCGGGTGACAAGCGCGTAACCAAGCGTGCCGTGAACTTCTCGCCGAAGACGGTTCCGACGTTTGAACCGAAGATTCGGACTTACTAAGGGTGGCTGCCATGTTGAAAGTCAGTGTTTATCGCTACAACCCTGATCAGGACGCTGCGCCGTTCATGCAGGAATTCCAGGTCGATACCGGTGGTAAAGACCTGATGGTGCTGGACGTGCTGGCCCTGGTTAAAGAGCAGGACGAAGGTTTCTCCTATCGTCGCTCTTGCCGTGAGGGTGTTTGCGGCTCCGACGGCATGAACATCAACGGCAAGAACGGCCTGGCGTGCATCACGCCGCTGTCTTCCGTGGTGAAAGGCAACAAGTTGGTTGTTCGTCCGCTGCCAGGTTTGCCGGTTATCCGTGACCTGGTCGTCGATATGAGCATCTTCTACAAGCAATACGAGAAGGTTAAGCCATTCCTGCAGAACGACACGCCGGCTCCGGCCATCGAGCGTCTGCAGACTCCGGAAGAGCGCGAGAAGCTGGACGGTCTGTACGAGTGCATCCTGTGCGCTTGCTGCTCGACTTCCTGCCCGTCCTTCTGGTGGAACCCGGACAAGTTCCTGGGCCCAGCTGCCCTGCTGCAAGCGTACCGCTTCCTGGCAGACAGCCGTGACACCAAGACTGCCGAGCGTCTGGCTTCGCTGGATGACCCGTTCAGCGTATTCCGCTGCCGCGGGATCATGAACTGCGTCAACGTATGTCCCAAAGGCCTGAACCCGACTAAGGCCATTGGTCACGTACGTAGCATGCTGCTGCAAAGCGGCGTGTAACCGACGTTGTAGTAAAAGCAGGACCGTTGTGCCCGTAGATGCTACGGCGCAGGCTTCAACCGGCGCCGTAGTTTTAACTTGAGCAGCGACTTACAAAGACGCGGCTCTTATTTTGAAGAAATGAGACAAGCAGGGGCATTCGGGTTGGTACCCGAACTATCAGCGTGATCCTAAGTGGCTTGTTTTGGTCGCTGCACTTGGCCTTTTGCAAGCAAACTCGGTGTTTTCGCCGGTGGTGTCCCCAAATCGAGGGTGACCAAGCATGCAAGAAAGCGTGATGCAGCGCATGTGGAACAGCGGCTATCTTTCAGGTGGTAACGCTGCCTATGTGGAAGAGCTTTATGAGCTCTACCTGCACGACCCTAACGCTGTGCCAGAAGAATGGCGCACCAAATTTCAGACGTTGTCTTCAGACGGCAACGCTGCCACCGATGTATCGCACGCAACAATTCGCGATCAGTTCGTGCTGCTGGCAAAGAACCAGCGCCGCGCCCAGCCGGTTTCCGCCGCAAGCGTGAGCAGTGAGCACGAGAAGAAGCAAGTTGAAGTACTGCGACTGATCCAGGCCTACCGTATGCGTGGCCACCAGGCAGCCCAGCTTGACCCGCTGGGGCTGTGGCAGCGTCCTGCACCTGCAGACCTGTCGATCAATCATTACGGCTTGACCAATGCCGATCTTGATACGACCTTCCGTGCCGGCGACCTGTTCATCGGCAAAGAGGAAGCGAGCCTACGCGAAATTCACGAAGCGTTGCAGCAGACATATTGCCGCACCATCGGTGCAGAATTTACGCACATCACTGATTCCGAGCAGCGCCACTGGTTCCAGCACCGTCTTGAAGGCGTGCGTGGTCGCCCGGTGCTGTCTGCAGACGTCAAGAGCCACTTGCTCGAGCGCGTCACTGCAGCGGAAGGCCTGGAAAAATACCTGGGTACCAAATACCCGGGCACCAAGCGTTTCGGCCTGGAAGGCGGCGAAAGCCTGATCCCGATGCTCGACGAACTGATCCAGCGTTCCGGTTCCTACGGCACCAAGGAAATCGTGATCGGCATGGCCCACCGTGGCCGTTTGAACGTGCTGGTCAACACCTTCGGCAAGAACCCGCGCGAGCTGTTCGACGAGTTCGAAGGCAAGAAGAAGGTCGAGCTGGGCTCCGGTGACGTTAAATACCACCAGGGCTTCTCGTCCAACGTAATGACCACCGGCGGTGAAGTTCACCTGGCCATGGCGTTCAACCCATCCCACCTGGAAATCGTTTCTCCAGTGGTCGAGGGGTCCGTACGTGCTCGCCAGGATCGTCGTAACGATTCCACCGGCGAGAAGGTCCTGCCGATTTCCATCCACGGTGACGCGGCATTCGCCGGTCAGGGTGTGGTCCTGGAAACCTTCCAGATGTCGCAGACTCGCGGCTTCAAGACCGGCGGTACCGTTCACATCGTCATCAACAACCAGGTGGGCTTCACCATCAGCAACCCGCTGGACGCGCGCTCTACCGAGTACGCGACCGACGTTGCCAAGATGATCCAGGCGCCGATCCTCCATGTGAATGGTGATGATCCGGAAGCCGTGTTGTTCGTGACCCAGTTGGCCATCGATTACCGCATGCAGTTCAAGCGTGACGTGGTCATCGACCTGGTCTGCTACCGTCGTCGCGGTCACAACGAAGCGGATGAGCCTAGCGGCACCCAACCGTTGATGTACCAGCAAATCACCAAGCAGCGCACCACCCGTGAGCTGTATGCCGATAGCCTGATCAAGGCCGGCGTGGTGGACGATGCGCGTGTTCAGGCGAAGATCGATGAATACCGCAACGCGCTGGACAACGGCCTGCATGTCGTGAAAAGCCTGGTTAAAGAACCGAACAAAGAGCTGTTCGTCGACTGGCGTCCGTACCTGGGCCACGCCTGGACTGCGCGTCACGACACCTCGTTCGATCTGAAGACCCTGCAGGAACTGTCGGCCAAGCTGCTGGAAATTCCAGACGGTTTCGTCGTACAGCGCCAGGTTGCGAAGATCTACGAAGACCGTCAGAAGATGCAAGCCGGCGGCCTGCCGATCAACTGGGGTTACGCTGAAACCATGGCGTACGCGACCCTGGCGTTCGAAGGTCACCCGATTCGCATGACTGGCCAGGACATCGGCCGCGGTACGTTCTCGCACCGTCATGCTGTGCTGCACAACCAGAAAGACGCGGGCACCTACATCCCGTTGCAGAACCTGTACGAAGGCCAGCCACGTTTCGACCTGTTCGATTCGTTCCTGTCCGAAGAAGCCGTACTGGCGTTCGAATACGGTTACTCGACCACCACGCCTCAGGCGCTGGTGATCTGGGAAGCCCAGTTCGGCGACTTCGCCAACGGTGCCCAGGTGGTTATCGACCAGTTCATCACCAGCGGCGAGCACAAGTGGGGCCGTCTGTGCGGTCTGACCATGTTGCTGCCACACGGTTATGAAGGTCAGGGGCCGGAGCACTCCTCGGCCCGTCTGGAGCGTTACCTGCAATTGTGCGCCGAGCACAACATCCAGGTGTGCGTGCCGACGACCCCGGCCCAGATCTACCACTTGCTGCGTCGCCAGGTGATCCGCCCGCTGCGCAAGCCGCTGGTAGTGCTGACCCCGAAATCGCTGCTGCGTCATAAATTGGCCATCTCGACCCTGGAAGATCTGGCGGATGGTTCGTTCCAGACCGTTATTTCAGAAATCGACACCCTGGACGCGGCCAAGGTCACTCGCCTGATCCTGTGCAGCGGCAAGGTTTACTACGACTTGCTGGAAAAACGCCGTGCCGAAGGCCGCGAAGACATCGCCATCGTGCGGATCGAGCAGCTTTACCCGTTCCCGGAAGATGACCTGATGGAGGCCATCGCGCCTTACACCAACCTCACCAACGTGGTGTGGTGTCAGGAAGAGCCGATGAACCAGGGCGCTTGGTACAGCAGTCAGCATCATCTGCGTCGCAGCATCGGCAACCACAAACAGGCCCTGGGCCTGGAGTACGCCGGTCGTGATGCTTCTGCTGCACCTGCGTGTGGTTATGCGTCGATGCACGCCGAGCAGCAGGAAAAACTGCTGCAAGATGCTTTCACTGTTTAACGCCTTCGCGCTGACTGAAACCGAATTTTAAGGACCCACAGATAATGGCTATCGAAATCAAAGCCCCGTCATTCCCGGAATCGGTTGCCGATGGCACCGTTGCCACCTGGCACAAGAAACCAGGCGAGGCCGTCAAGCGTGACGACCTGATCGTCGACATCGAAACCGACAAGGTCGTGCTCGAAGTGTTGGCTGAAGCTGACGGCGTGCTGGGCGCAATCGTTGCCGAAGAAGGCGCTACCGTTCTGTCGAACCAGGTTCTGGGCTCGATCGAAGAGGGCGGTGCTGCTACCGCTGCTCCTGCTGCCGCTGCTGCACCGGCCGCTGCTGCCGCAGCTCCAGCTGCTGCACCGGCTGCGGGTGGCGAAGATCCAATCGCTGCACCGGCTGCGCGTCAGCTGGCTGACGAAAACGGTATTAACCTGGCTTCCATCAAGGGCACCGGCAAAGACGGCCGTGTGACCAAGGAAGACGTGGTTGCTGCGGTTGAAGCCAAGAAAAACGCCCCGGCTGCCGCACCTGCCAAGGCGGCTGCCCCGGCTGCCGCTGCGCCTGTGTTCGCCGCTGGCGACCGCACCGAGAAGCGCGTACCGATGACCCGCGTGCGTGCCACCGTGGCCAAGCGCCTGGTTGAAGCACAGTCGAACATGGCGATGCTGACTACTTTCAACGAAGTCGACATGACCGAAGTCATGGCCCTGCGTTCGAAGTACAAGGATCTGTTCGAGAAGTCCCACAACGGCGTGCGCCTGGGCTTCATGTCGTTCTTCGTGAAAGCGGCCACCGAAGCGCTGAAACGCTTCCCGGCAGTCAACGCTTCCATCGATGGCGGCGACATCGTTTACCACGGTTATGCTGACGTCGGCGTTGCCGTCTCCAGCGACCGTGGCCTGGTGGTACCGGTTCTGCGTAACGCCGAACTGATGAGCCTGGCTGAAATCGAAGGCGGCATCGCCAACTTCGGCAAGAAAGCCCGTGACGGCAAGCTGACCATCGACGAGATGACCGGTGGTACCTTCACCATCACCAACGGTGGTACTTTCGGTTCGATGATGTCGACTCCGATCGTCAACCCGCCACAAGCTGCGATCCTGGGCATGCACAACATTCTGCAGCGTCCTATGGCGATCAACGGCCAAGTGGTGATCCGCCCGATGATGTACCTGGCGCTGTCGTACGATCACCGCCTGATCGATGGTAAAGAAGCCGTGACTTTCCTGGTGACCATCAAGAACCTGCTGGAAGACCCGGCTCGTCTGCTGCTGGATATCTGATAAAGCGGCGGTGCGCCGTACTGCCCGGTCTGCCGCAAGGCAGGCCGGAGTGCGGCTCACGGCTTGAAGCTTTTAGCTAAAGAGGATTTTTTTTCATGTCGCAGAAATTTGACGTTGTAGTGATTGGCGCAGGCCCTGGCGGCTACGTTGCCGCCATCAAGGCCGCACAACTGGGCCTCTCGACTGCTTGCATCGAAAAATACACCGACAAGGAAGGCAAACTGGCGCTGGGCGGTACTTGCCTGAACGTTGGTTGCATTCCTTCCAAGGCGCTGCTGGACAGCTCCTGGAAATTCCACGAAGCCCAAGACGGTTTTGCCATCCACGGCATCAACCACGCTGGCGTGACCATGGACGTGCCAGCAATGGTCGGCCGCAAGGCCAACATCGTTAAAGGCCTGACTTCCGGCGTTGCCACCCTGTTCAAGGCCAACGGCGTGACTTCCCTGCAAGGACACGGCAAACTGCTGGCTGGCAAGAAAGTTGAAATCACCAAGCCTGACGGTTCGGTAGAAGTCATCGAAGCCGAGAACGTGATCCTGGCTCCAGGTTCGCGTCCAATCGACATTCCACCGGCTCCTGTTGACCAGAAGGTGATCGTTGATTCGACCGGCGCCCTGGAATTCCAATCGGTTCCAAAGCGTCTGGGCGTGATCGGCGCTGGCGTGATCGGCCTGGAACTGGGTTCGGTCTGGTCCCGCCTGGGTTCCGAAGTGACCGTGCTGGAAGCCCTGGACACGTTCCTGCTGGCTGCCGACACCGCAGTGTCCAAAGAAGCGTTGAAAACCCTGACCAAACAAGGTCTGGACATCAAGCTGGGCGCTCGCGTTACCGGTTCCAAGGTTAACGGCGAAGAAGTCGTCGTGACCTACACCGACAAGGATGGCGAAAAGACCATCACTTTCGACAAGCTGATCGTAGCCGTTGGTCGCCGTCCAGTGACCACTGATCTGCTGGCTTCCGACAGCGGCGTGAACATCGACGAGCGTGGCTTCATCCACGTTGACGATCACTGCGCTACCACCGTGCCAGGCGTCTACGCCATTGGTGACGTGGTTCGCGGCATGATGCTGGCGCACAAGGCTTCCGAAGAAGGCATCATGGTTGTCGAGCGCATCAAGGGTCACAAGACCCAGATGAACTACGACCTGATCCCGTCTGTTATCTACACCCACCCGGAAATTGCATGGGTCGGCAAGAACGAACAGCAGTTGAAAGCTGAAGGCGTTGAAGTTAACGTCGGCACCTTCCCGTTTGCCGCTTCTGGCCGTGCCATGGCAGCCAACGACACCGGTGGTTTTGTCAAAGTCATCGCTGATGCCAAGACTGACCGCGTATTGGGCGTCCACGTGATTGGCCCAGGCGCAGCAGAACTGGTTCAGCAAGGCGCAATCGGTATGGAATTCGGCACCAGCGCCGAAGACATCGGCATGATGGTTTTCTCCCATCCGACCCTGTCTGAAGCGCTGCACGAAGCCGCGTTGGCAGTGAATGGCCATGCCATCCACATCGCCAACAAGAAGAAGCGCTAAGCGAGATAATAAGAAACCACGGCGGTTGCCCGTCGTGAGCCTTGTGCGCAAGACTCACCGCGGAATATCCGCCGGACGCAGTCTTGCGCAGTTTCACCACCCAGGGTCCAGGCCTTTGGTGGTTTGACTGTGCAAGCAGCAGTCACAGGTGGCGCGGCACTCAATAAAGAGCGCAGCGCCGAATGCGCAGTACCTAACGAAGACGGTAATAAGCATGAATCTTCACGAGTATCAGGGTAAGCAGCTGTTCGCTGAATACGGCCTGCCAGTATCCAAGGGTTACGCAGTAGACACCCCGGAAGCAGCAGCAGAAGCTTGCGACAAAATCGGCGGCACCGAGTGGGTTGTCAAAGCCCAGGTTCACGCTGGTGGTCGCGGTAAAGCGGGCGGCGTTAAGCTGGTTCGCAGCAAAGAAGACGCCAAGGCCTTCGCTCAGCAGTGGCTGGGCAAGCGTCTGGTGACTTACCAGACTGATGCCAATGGCCAGCCAGTCACCAAGATCCTGGTTGAATCGTGCACTGATATCGCTAAAGAGCTGTACCTGGGCGCTGTCGTTGACCGTTCGAGCCGTCGCATCGTGTTCATGGCCTCCACCGAAGGTGGCGTGGACATTGAGAAGATCGCCGAAGAAACCCCAGAAAAAATTCTGAAAGCCACTATCGATCCACTGGTTGGCGCTCAGCCATTCCAGGGTCGCGAGCTGGCATTCCAGTTGGGTCTGGAAGGCAAGCAAGTTGCCCAGTTCGCCAAGATCTTCGTAGGTCTGGCCAAACTGTTCCAGGATCACGATCTGGCCCTGCTGGAAGTGAACCCGCTGGTGATCAAGGCTGACGGCGATCTGCATTGCCTCGACGCCAAGATCAACATCGACGCCAACGCCATGTACCGTCAGCCTAAGCTGAAGACTTTCCACGATCCGTCGCAAGACGATCCGCGCGAAGCGCACGCTGCCAAGTTCGAACTGAACTACGTAGCCCTGGAAGGCAACATCGGTTGCATGGTCAACGGTGCCGGCCTGGCCATGGGTACCATGGACATCGTCAACCTGCATGGCGGCAAACCAGCCAACTTCCTCGACGTAGGCGGCGGTGCCACCAAAGAACGCGTTACCGAAGCGTTCAAGATCATCCTGTCCGACTCCAACGTCGCTGCAGTACTGGTCAACATCTTCGGCGGCATCGTTCGTTGCGACATGATTGCCGAAGGCATCATCGGCGCAGTGAAAGAAGTCGGCGTTAAAATCCCGGTTGTTGTGCGCCTTGAAGGTAACAACGCTGAACTGGGCGCTAAAGTACTGGCAGAAAGCGGTTTGAACATCATCGCTGCTACCAGCCTGACCGACGCTGCTCAACAAGTTGTCAAAGCTGCGGAGGGCAAATAATGAGCGTCCTGATCAATAAAGACACCAAGGTTATCTGCCAGGGTATTACCGGTTCCCAAGGTAGTTTCCACACCCAGCAAGCCATCGAATACGGCACCAAGATGGTCGGTGGCGTTACGCCTGGTAAAGGCGGCACCGAGCACCTGGGTCTGCCAGTGTTCAACACCGTGAAAGATGCTGTAGCTGCCACTGGCGCCACCGCCAGCGTGATCTACGTTCCAGCTCCTTTCTGCAAGGACTCCATCCTGGAAGCAGCCTTCGGCGGCATCAAGCTGATCGTTTGCATCACCGAAGGCATTCCTACCCTGGACATGCTGGACGCTAAAGTTAAGTGCGACGAGCTGGGCGTAGTCCTGATCGGCCCTAACTGCCCAGGCGTGATCACTCCAGGCGAATGCAAGATCGGCATCATGCCAGGTCACATTCACTTGCCAGGTAAAGTCGGTATCGTTTCGCGTTCCGGCACCCTGACCTACGAAGCGGTCAAGCAGACTACTGACGCCGGTTTCGGTCAGTCGACTTGCGTCGGCATCGGCGGTGACCCGATCCCGGGTTCGAACTTCATCGACATCCTGAAGCTGTTCCAGGAAGACCCGAAGACCGAAGCGATCGTAATGATCGGTGAGATCGGCGGTTCGGCTGAAGAAGAAGCGGCTGCCTACATCAAGGCACACGTGACCAAGCCGGTTGTTTCCTACATCGCTGGTGTGACTGCCCCTGCTGGCAAGCGCATGGGCCATGCTGGCGCAATCATCTCTGGCGGCAAGGGTACTGCAGACGAGAAGTTTGCTGCCCTGGAAGACGCAGGCGTTAAAACCGTGCGTTCGCTGGCAGACATCGGCAAGGCTTTGTCCGAGCTGACAGGTTGGGCTGTCAAGTAAGCCTCGCGCTTAACTGACGCTTCACCCCACAAAGGCCACCTTCGGGTGGCCTTTGTGCATTCTGCAGGTTGGTGGAGATCAACATGTGGGAGCGGGCTTGCTCGCGAAGGCGGTGTATCAGTCAACAGATTCACAACTGAAAGACCGCCTTCGCGAACAAGCCCGCTCCCACATTCCATCGCATTTCAAAATTTAAATATAAAAACGCGACATAAAAATGTCGCTTATCGGACAGTTCGCCCCGCAACAGTGCGTTTGACCCGCAAATTCGTTAGGCTAGCCGCCTCTTTATGCGTACGCATCCCAAAAGGAAGCCCCGCGCCAGACCGGTCGGTCCCCATCAGGACCGGCAGTATTTCCCTCATCCATAGGGAAGCCCTCTCTAAATTCCGATTCAGTAGTGTGGTATTTCCTCAAATGAAAGTGTTGAAAAGCCAGGACATCCTGGCGTTGGGCTTTATGACTTTTGCCCTGTTCGTGGGCGCCGGCAACATCATCTTCCCGCCTATCGTCGGTTTGCAGTCCGGGCCTCATGTCTGGATGGCGGCGCTGGGCTTCCTGATCACCGCGGTCGGTTTGCCGGTGATCACCGTGGTCGCCCTGGCCAAGGTCGGTGGTGGCATGGACGCGTTGAGCAGTCCGATCGGCAAGATCGCCGGTGGCTTGCTGGCAGCGGCTGCCTACCTGGCAGTCGGCCCGCTGTTCGCTACCCCGCGAACCGCGACCGTGTCGTTTGAAGTGGGCCTGGCGCCGCTGACAGGTGAAAGCCCGCTGGCGCTGTTCCTCTACAGCTCGGTGTACTTCCTGTTGGTGTTCTTCATCTCCCTGTACCCAGGCCGTCTGCTGGATACCGTCGGTCGCTTCCTGGCGCCGTTGAAGATCATCGCCCTGGCCGTATTGGGCATCGCTGCCTTTGCCTTGCCGGCCGGTGACGTGGGTGTCGCTACCCCTGAATACGTCGCTGCACCGTTCTCCCAGGGCTTTATCAATGGTTACCTGACCATGGATACCCTTGGCGCCCTGGTGTTCGGCATCGTGATCGTCAACGCGATTCGCTCCCGTGGCGTCGAGTCGCCGAAGCTGATTACCCGCTACGCGATCATTGCCGGGCTGATTGCCGGCGTGGGCCTGGCGCTGGTGTACATCAGCCTGTTCCGCCTGGGTTCGGGCAGCCATGAAGTGGCCGCCGGTGCCGCCAATGGCGCCGCCGTGCTGCACGCGTACGTCCAGCACACCTTCGGCTCCCTGGGCAGCGGCTTCCTCGCCGTGCTGATTTCCCTGGCGTGCCTGGTGACCGCTGTAGGCCTGACCTGCGCCTGCGCCGAGTACTTCAGCCGTGTGCTGCCGCTGTCCTACAAGACCCTGGTGGTGATCCTCGCGGTGTTCTCGCTGTTTGTGTCCAACCTGGGCCTGACCAAGCTGATTGCGTTCTCGATTCCGGTACTGACCGCGATCTACCCGCCATGCATCGTGCTGGTGGCCCTGAGCTTCTGTAAGGACTTTTGGCAGGAGCAGGGCCGGATCGTCGGCCCGGTGATGCTGGTGTCGTTCATCTTCGGCTGCATTGACGCACTGAAGGGCGCTGGCCTGGCCGACTGGATGCCGTCGCAACTGGCTCACCTGCCGCTGAGCGAGCAGGGCCTGGCGTGGCTGGTGCCTTCGGTGATGACCCTGGTCGTCGCTGTGGTGGTTGACCGCGTGCTGGGCAAACGTAGCGAAGCGATTGCTTAAAACCCTGGTTCACGTGCTGTAATCGAAAATGCCCCGTATCAACCGATTCGGGGCATTTTTCCATTAGCTTTTCGTTGCGTGCGAGCATCGCATGGCTGCCATCAAATTGCAGCGACAGGTCGGCGGCGTCATTGATGCCCGTGGCGATTGCGGGATCCAGCAAATTCCCGGTGCCATATTTGCCGGACTCGGCGGTGAAGGCGAACTGCAGCGTTTCCTTGACCTCATCGGCCTGGCGCTTCAGCTGACGATCCGTCTTTGCTGGTGATAAGGAAGCAGTCGGTTAGCAGGGCCCCATTGGCGGTATTGTCATCAATCCTGATGGGGTACACCCCGGGGCGACTGCCTGATGCAAATGCACCATCAATGTAAAAGGCGGTCTCAGTTTCTTTGTCAGGCGAACCGCTGAGCGGGTTCAGGTTCACTTCCATGATCTTGTCGAACAGTGCCTGGGACAGCGTTTGTGTAGATGTCAGGATGCGTTCTGCGCCGGGCGTTAGACCGTACGTTTTGACGTGAATGGAATTCGGATCAATTAAAAACAGCAGGCAAAGTAAAGCCCGCACTTGGCGGGCTTTCTTTGCAGCATTGGCTTTTCAAGCCACGGTGTTCAAGTCGTCAGACTCAAGAACCGGTTGCAGGTGCTGCTTCTTTTGCAGCGGCTTCGTTCGATTCGGCCTGAGCTTTGGCAGCATCGGCGTTTTCTTTCGCAGCGTCATTCACTTTATCCTGAGCCTTCGCCATGTCTTTCTGAGCTTGCTCAGAATGTGCTGCGGCATCTTGGGCTTTGTCTTCGGATTTCTTGTCGCAGGCAGCGAGACCGAGGGCAGCGGCCAGCATCATGGAAATAGCTAAAGTCTTGCGCATTGGGTGTTTCTCCTTATTGAAGATATCTTCTGGCCTTTCGAGCGTAGGGGTTCAGCATTAGTTCCTTTTATTACACAGATATATAAACCACAGCCGCCAAGGAACTTTCACCCGCACTGTCTACACCGCGGGTCAACACTAATAAGAGTCCAGACTGAATGACCGAAAATCCTCTTTTATCCCGTGCCACGCGCTTTGTTTCAGCCTTGCGCCACTGCCAGGTGCTGGGGATCCAGGTCCATGCCGCCAGTGAAGACGGCATGACGCTGGTGCTGCCCTATGGACCGCATATCGTCGGTGATCCGCAGACCGGCGTGATCCACGGCGGCGCGCTCACCTCCTTGATGGACACCGCCTGCGGCATGGCCACCTTGTGTGTGTTGCCGGAGTTCGAGGTCTGCCCGACCCTGGACCTGCGTGTCGACTACATGCACCCGGCCGAGCCCCACAAGCCGGTATTCGGTTTTGCCCAGTGCTACCGGGTGACCACCGACGTGATCTTCACCCGCGGCTTCGCCTATCAGGACGACCCGCAGCAACCGATTGCCCATGTGGTGGGCACCTTCATGCGCATGGGCAAGCGCCTCAAGGGCAGCCAGGGCCTGGGCAATACGATCAAGGGAGAGCAGCCATGAAGCATCAGTTCAAGACCCGTCTGCAGCAAGCCCACGAGCGCGGCAACTACGAGGCGCTGCTCAACCTGATTCCCTACGCCAAGCTGATTGGCATCGAGTGCACGCGGCTGGGGGACGAATTGCTGTTCCGCATGCCGGCCAACAAGGACAACATTGGTAACCCGATATTACCGGCGATCCACGGTGGGGTGATTGCAGGCTTTATGGAGCTGTCCGCAGCCTTGCATTTGCTGGTATTTACCGGTGCACCAGGCGTCCCCAAAATCATCGACTTTTCCCTGGATTACCTGCGCGCCGGCCAGTTTCGCGACACTTACGCCAAATGCCAGGTGTGGCGCCAGGGCCGACGGGTAGCCAATGTGGCGATTACCGCGTGGCAAAGTACCCAGGCCGAGCCGATTGCCACCGCCCGTGCACATTTCAAGATTGAGGAACCGGGCCGCCCTTGAAATCCTGGTCTTAGCCCCCAACTTTGATGACAACCCGCCGCCAACCCTCAAGGGCGCGGCCACTGCCATCCAATTGGAGTTTGATGACCATGAGTGTGGAAACTCAAAAGGAAACCCTGGGCTTCCAGACCGAGGTGAAGCAACTGCTGCACCTCATGATCCATTCGCTGTATTCCAACAAGGAAATTTTCCTTCGCGAATTGATCTCGAACGCCTCTGACGCTGTCGACAAATTACGTTTCGAAGCCCTGTCCAAGCCTGAGTTGCTGGAAGGCGGCGCGGAACTGAAAATCCGTGTGAGCTTCGACAAAGACGCGAAAACCGTCACCCTCGAAGACAACGGTATCGGCATGAGCCGTGACGATGCGATCACCCACCTGGGGACCATCGCCAAATCCGGCACCGCTGATTTCATGAAAAACCTGTCGGGCGACCAGAAGAAAGATTCGCACCTGATCGGCCAGTTCGGCGTGGGTTTCTACTCGGCCTTCATCGTTGCCGACAAGGTTGAAGTATTTAGCCGCCGCGCCGGCCTTGCTGCCAGCGAAGGCGTGCACTGGTCGTCCAAAGGCGAGGGCGAATTTGAAATCGCCACCGTCGACAAGGCAGACCGTGGTACCCGCATCGTGCTGCACCTGAAGTCCGGTGAAGACGAGTTCGCCGATGGCTGGCGCCTGCGCAATATCATCAAGAAGTACTCCGACCACATTGCGTTGCCGATCGAGTTGCCGAAAGAACAAGCGGCGGCCGAAGGCGAAGAGGCGCCAGCCCAGGAATGGGAAGTGGTCAACCGTGCCAGCGCCCTGTGGACCCGTCCTCGTACCGAAGTCAAAGACGAGGAATACCAGGAGTTCTACAAGCACATCGCCCATGACTACGAGAACCCGCTGAGCTGGAGCCACAACAAGGTCGAAGGCAAGCTGGAATACAGCTCGCTGCTCTACGTACCGGCCCGTGCTCCGTTCGACCTGTACCAGCGTGAAGCGCCGAAAGGCCTGAAGCTGTACGTGCAGCGCGTGTTCGTGATGGACCAGGCGGAATCCTTCCTGCCGTTGTACCTGCGCTTTATCAAAGGCGTGGTCGACTCCAACGACCTGTCGCTGAACGTGTCGCGGGAAATCCTGCAGAAAGACCCGATCATCGACTCGATGAAGTCGGCGCTGACCAAGCGTGTCCTCGATATGCTGGAAAAACTGGCGAAGAACGAGCCTGAGCAATACAAGGGCTTCTGGAAAAACTTCGGCCAGGTCATGAAAGAAGGCCCGGCAGAAGATTTCGCCAACAAGGAAAAAATCGCCGGCCTGCTGCGTTTCGCATCGACCCACGGTGACGACGGTGAGCAGACCGTTTCCCTGGCCGACTACCTGGCTCGCGCCAAGGAAGGTCAGGACAAGATCTACTACCTGACCGGCGAAACCTACGCTCAGGTCAAGAACAGCCCGCACCTGGAAGTCTTCCGCAAGAAAGGCATCGAAGTGCTGCTGCTGACCGACCGGATCGACGAGTGGCTGATGAGCTACCTCAGCGACTTCGACGGCAAGAGCTTTGTTGACGTCGCCCGCGGCGACCTGGACCTGGGCAACCTGGATTCCGAAGAAGACAAGAAAGCCGCTGAAGAAGTGGCCAAGTCCAAAGAGGGCCTGGTTGAGCGAATCAAGACCGCCTTGGGCGATGCCGTCAGCGAAGTGCGGGTTTCCCACCGTCTGACTGATTCCCCGGCGATCCTGGCCATCGGCGAGCAGGACCTGGGCATGCAGATGCGTCAGATCCTGGAAGCCAGCGGCCAGAAGGTTCCGGATTCCAAGCCGATCTTCGAATTCAACCCGGCTCATCCGCTGATCGAGAAACTCGACGGCGAGCAGAGCGAAGAGCGGTTTGGCGACCTGTCGCACATCCTCTTCGACCAGGCAGCCCTGGCTGCCGGCGACAGCCTGAAAGACCCGGCCGCTTATGTGCGCCGACTGAACAAGCTGTTGGTTGAACTGTCGGTTTAACAGCGTTGTAGAAAAACCCGCTTCGGCGGGTTTTTTCGTTCTAGAGCCTTTCACCTGGAGTAAATGATGAGCCAAATCACCGTGCGTTCCGTGGTCTATCAGATTGATGGCCAGCCTTATGAAAGCCGCCTGGCGTTTGATGCCAGTCATAAGGGCCCGCTGCCAGGGTTGTTGATGGCGCCGAACTGGATGGGTGTCAGTGCCGGTGCTGAAGAGATCGCCAGGAGCGTGGCCAGCAAGGGCTACGTGGTGCTGCTCGCCGACCTGTACGGGCAAACGGTTCGCCCCTCGAATGGCGATGAGGCGGGTGCGGCGATGATGCCGTTGAAGAATGACCGGGTGCTGCTGAACAAGCGCATGCAGGTTGCACTTGATCACCTGAAAACCCAGACCGAAGCCGCGGTGGATACCTCGAAGCTGGCAACCTTCGGTTTCTGCTTCGGTGGCTGCTGCTCCCTGGAACTGGCGCGTACCGGCGCGCCGTTGAAAGCAGCGGTTTCGTTCCATGGCAGCCTCGACACACCGAACCCGGCCGATGCGAAAAACATCAAGGGTTCCGTGCTGGTGTTGCACGGTGCTTCCGACCCGTTGGTGCCGAAAGAACAACTGCCTGCGTTTGAAGATGAAATGAACGCAGCCGGTGTGGATTGGCAATTGCTGAGCTACGGCGGTGCGGTGCACTCGTTTACCGATCCGCACGCGAACGTGCCGGGCAAGATGATGTATGACGCGAAGACCGCTGCACGGGCCTTCCAGTCGATGCATAACTTGCTGGATGAAGTGTTCAAGGGCTGATAGTTCGGTTGCCTGAGCTGGCCCCTTCGCGAGCAAGCCCGCTCCCACCTTTCGACCGCGTTCCTTCAGGGTGTACACGGTCAAAATGTGGGAGCGGGCTTGCTCGCGAAGGCTGTTTCACCGGCAATAAAGCGTTTAAGCCTTGCCTCCAGGCAACTCAATCCGCTCACTTTCCCCCGGCACTGTCGGCCAATCCCCAGCCGCCCAACGCTGCCGAGCCTGCTCGATCAACGCAGGATCACTCGCCACAAAATTCCAGTTAATCCGCCGTGGCCCATCCAGCGCCGCGCCGCCGAACACCACCAGATGGCAATCGGTCTCGGCAAACAGCGCCATGCTTTCGCCTGCCGGCAACACCACCAGGCTATGCACCTCCAGCACCTCGCCATCCAACTGCGCCTCACCCTCGAGCACATACACCGCCCGTTCTGCATGCTCATCCGGGATCAGCAGCGTCGTAGCCGTCTGCATCCGCACCTCGGCATACAAGGTGGGCGACAACACCGGCACGGGGGACTCGAGGCAAAAGCCGCTGCCGGCAATCAGGCGAATTTGCACGTCAAGGTTGTCACTCACCGGCAAGCTGGCGGCGGGGTGATGGCTGTAATGCCCCGGTCCTTGCTCATGTTCCCGGGGCGAGGCCAGCCACACTTGCAACCCGTGCAGGCTGAAACCACTGGCCTTCAACGCCTCAGGGCTACGTTCAACGTGGGCAATGGCGCTGCCGGCGGTCATCCAGCTGACGTCCCCGGCCTTGACCAACTGGTCGGAGCCGAGGCTGTCCTTGTGCAGGAGTTCGCCTTCAAACAGGTAGGTCAGGGTGGAGAGGCCGATATGCGGGTGTTGGCGAATATTCATGCCGGTGCCCGGGGCATAACGGGTTTGCAGCATATGGTCGAAAAACACGAAAGGCCCGACGCTGCGGCATTGCCGGGAGGGCAGCGGGCGCAGGATCGGTTGGCCTTCCACATCTTCGGCGCGCGGGCGGATCACGGTCGTTGTGGTCATGGTGCATCCCAGTCTGAGCGGGTTAGATGGCATGAGCATAACCCGCTCGACGGGAGGTTGCCGCTACTGGCTGAAGGCGCCTTCCGAGAGCTGGGTCTCGATGGTGACTTCGGCGGTGGTCATCAGCTTGTGCACCGGGCAGCGATCCGCCACGCGATGCAGTTCATCACGCTGCTCGTCGGTGAGTACGCCCTTGAGGGTGAGTTTGACGCTGAGCTTGTATTTGCCCTTTTGCTCTTCGGTGCTGTCGTGGGTGACTTCCACGGTGACGCCGGTCAGCGGAATGTCTTTTTTCTGCGCATAGAGCTTGACCGTCAGGGCTTTGCACGACGCCAGCGCGGCATCGAAGTAATCGTGGGGAGAGGGCGCCGAATCGTCGCCGCCCAGGCTCTTGGGCAGGTCGGTAAACAGCTCATGGTTATTGATGTTGACGCTGTGGCGAAAGTTTTCGGCGTTCAGCGTGTTCACGGTAACAGGCATGGCAAACCTCACAGGGTGGCAGGGAGAAGGTCATGCAGTTATAGAGCATGCTGGCACCTTGGTGTTCCCCATTGTTTACCGCTGAACCCGCGGATGAGGCCTGAGGTCTACCTTCATTAGCCCTTGTTTGAGAGACCCCTGTGCGCCGGACCCGCCTGAGTATTGCCCTGTTACTGGCCGCCGCGAGCCTTGCGGTGCAGGCCCGCGACTATGCCTACAGCGATGCACACCTGCACTACGTCGACTTCTTCCAGGAGTCGGCGGGCATGGGCAAGTTGCTCAAGGCCATGGCCGATAATCGCATCGAGCATGTGATGATTTCCGGCATTCCCGTGGCCAAGAAATGGCATGAAGACGAACCCAAGCGTCCGCGTTATTACGCCGGCGACGATGCCGACGCGTATTGGTACAGCGCCACTGACGTCTTTGTCGCCGATGCGGTGAATAAGCTGGCCCCGGAGCAACGCCGGCACTTTCACCCGTTCCTCAGCGGTTTCAACCCCAACGATAAAAACGCCGCGTCCCACATCCAGCGCATGCTCGACCTCAATCCAGGGCTGTGGCAAGGCATCGGTGAAGTCTTCACCCGTCACGACGACCTGACTGCGCTGACCTCCGGCGACACCCCGAGGGCCAATAACGAGGCGATGACGCGCATCTATCACCTGGCGGCGGAGAACGATCTGCCGGTGATGGTGCATTCCAACATCACCTCCAAGCGTGAGAAAAATCCGTTGTACCTGGCGGAAATGGAAGAGCCGCTGCGCAATCATCCGCACACCCGGTTTATCTGGGCCCACGCGGGCAGCAGCATGGAAATCCACCGGCACCAGACGCAGATGGATTTCCTGCTGCCGACCCTGGCGCGGATGCTGGAGGCTTATCCGAACCTGTACGTCGACCTGTCCTGGAGCGTGCTCACGCCTTACTTGCTGGATGAGGCGGGAAAGCCACGCCCTGAGTGGATAAAGCTGGTAGAGCGCTTCCCGGACCGCTTCATGCTCGGCTCAGACGTGGTAGGACGGTTCAACAAGCTGGGTAAGGAAATGCGCAGCTTTGACCCGTTCCTTGATGCGCTGCCTGAAGACGTGGCCAGAAAGGTCGCACGGGACAATTTCCTGGCGATTCTGCCCAAGGCCAGGTGATGGGTTTAGCTGAATCGCTATAGCCGAGGCGGGGCGATCATAAGGCGTTTTGATATCGCGCTTTCGTCTTACGCAAAAGTCTCTACTCGACGATACCTTTCAAGAGCCCGCTGCAGGTGGATGCAGCGCATTTGGAAGGATCCGAGCATGAATATCAGAAGTCTGAATATCGCCCCTCGCGCCGGCCTGGGGTTTGGTTTGCTGGCGCTGATGGTGTTTGCCCTGGGCGGGTTCGCCTTGTTGCAGATGGGCAATATGCGCCAGCAATCGGACCAGGTGGAAAACAACTGGCTGCCCAGGGTGATGGCGGTCGGCGAGATGAACCAGTTGGCCGATGAGTTGGCCGGCACCCTGCGTGAACTGGTGACGCTGAACAAGGAGTGTTAAACGCAAAGGCAAGATCCAGAGCGAAAGCCAAATCTGAAGCGGAGGCCGCTGTGCTCTTGCTGTTGATCTTGATCTTAGGCACACCGAGCCTAGGCGAGGTGCCGAGTGGTGGGGCAAGAGCCCATTTGGTTACTTTTGGCTGGGCCGGCATTCCGGGCTCTTTTCCAAAAGTGACCCGCTGTAAAAGCGGAACCCCTATCCGCCATCCCCCAAATAATGGATATACACCCCACAACCGACGCAAAAAAAAACGCCCCGAACCAGTCGGGGCGTTTTCAGACGATCAAGCCGCAGGGGCTTTTACTTACCCTGCCAGCGCTTCAGCACCAAGGTAGCGTTAGTGCCACCAAAGCCAAAGCTGTTGCTCATCACAGTGTTGATGGTCGCATCTTCACGGGTCTTGGTCAGGATAGGCATGTCAGCCACGTCCGGGTCCAGTTCCTCGATGTTGGCAGAACCTGCCATGAAGTTGCCTTCCATCATCAGCAGGCAGTAGATCGCTTCGTGAACGCCGGCGGCGCCCAGGGAGTGACCCGACAGGCTCTTGGTAGAGCTGATCGCCGGTGCCTTGTCGCCGAATACCGCACGCACGCCTTCCATTTCCTTGGAGTCGCCGACCGGAGTCGAAGTACCGTGGGTGTTCAGGTAGTCGATCGGGGTATCAACGGTGGACATGGCCATCTGCATGCAGCGGATGGCGCCTTCGCCGCTTGGCGCAACCATGTCGTAGCCGTCGGACGTCGCGCCGTAGCCAACGATTTCCGCGTAGATCTTCGCGCCACGGGCCAGGGCGTGTTCCAGCTCCTCGACCACCACCATGCCGCCACCGCCGGCAATGACGAAACCATCACGGTTTTTGTCATAGGCGCGGGAAGCTTTTTCCGGGGTTTCGTTGTACTGGGTCGACAGGGCGCCCATGGCGTCGAACAGGAACGACTGGCTCCAATGTTCTTCTTCACCACCACCGGCAAACACGATGTCTTGCTTGCCCAGCTGGATCTGCTCTACAGCGGTACCGATGCAGTGAGCACTGGTGGCGCAAGCGGAGGAGATCGAGTAGTTCACGCCTTTGATCTTGAACGGCGTGGCCAGGCAGGCGGAAACGGTGCTGCCCATGGTCCGCGTGACGCGGTACGGGCCAACACGCTTGACGCCTTTCTCGCGCAGGATGTCCAGCGCTTCCATCTGGTTCAAGGTCGACGCGCCACCGGAACCGGCGATCAGGCCGGTGCGCACGTTGGACACCTGGTCTTCGCTCAGGCCGGAATCGGTGATCGCGTCCTTCATGGCCAGGTAGGCGTAAGCAGCTGCGTGGCCGACGAAGCGATAGATCTTGCGATCGATCAGTTCTTCGAGGGGCAGGTCGATGGAGCCGGAAACCTGGCTACGCAGACCCATTTCGGCATATTCCGGGTTGAAGCGGATGCCAGGGCGACTTGCACGCAGGTTAGCGGAGACGGTCTCTTTGTCATTGCCCAGGCACGAAACGATGCCCAGACCAGTGATAACGACGCGGCGCATGCGGATAACCCTTAAAAGTTGTCAGTGGAAGTGAATACGCCGACCCGAAGGCCTTCGGCAGTATAAATCTCGCGACCGTCGACAGTCACCGAACCATCGGCAATGGCCAGGTTCAGCTTGCCCTTGAGGACGCGCTTGATTTGAATGTTGTAGGTGACTTTCTTGGCGGTCGGCAAGACCTGGCCAAAGAACTTCACCTCGCCCGAACCCAGGGCGCGACCGCGGCCCGGCAGGCCTTGCCAGCCCAGGTAGAAACCCACCAGCTGCCACATGGCGTCGAGGCCCAGGCAGCCCGGCATCACCGGATCGCCTTCGAAATGGCAGGCGAAAAACCACAGGTCAGGGGTGATATCCAGCTCGGCGACCAATTCACCTTTGCCGTACTTGCCACCCTCTTCGCTGATATGGGTGATGCGATCCACCATCAGCATGTTCGGGGCGGGCAGTTGCGCGTTACCTGGGCCGAACAGCTCACCGCGACTGCAGCGCAGCAGGTCTTCCCGAGTAAAGGCGTTTTGTTTGGTCATGCGAGCTCCTCAATAATCCCATGCGGCAGGGCAGGGCAAATCTTCCCGGCCGACTGAAGCGTTCATGCCTCATATCGGCAGCCTACACATAGACTATTGCGTTGTAGTGAAAGTCACAGCGTCAAGGTCATGAATGTACACTTGTGCACTGAAATTATAAACCGGGCCGGTTTACGGGCCCGTTCGGGTGCCTAAGACTGCCGCACTTTCGTCTTTCACGCCAGTCGCAGTTGGTTGATGGCACCGTGTTACTGCACCCATCGCTGCAGGATTTGCTGTAAATCCGTGCGTTTGAACGGCTTTGCCAGGTAATCGTTCATTCCGGCTGCCAGACAGGCTTCGCGGTCGCCCTGCAAGGCGTTGGCCGTGAGGGCAATGATCGGCAGGTCGGCACAGCCGGGCAACTGGCGAATCTGCCGGGTAGCCTCGTAGCCATCGATGCCCGGCAGTCGGCAGTCCATCAGGATCGCAGTAAAAATCAGGCTCTCGGCACTGCGAATCGCCTCGGCACCGTCGGTGGCGATGCTCACCTCGAACCCCAGGCTGCGCAGCATGGCTTCGACCACCGTGCGGTTCACCGGATTGTCTTCCACCAGCAATACGTTGCGGCCTTCGCCTGCACTGTCACTGCCTTCGGCGTTCGGCACGAGCACCGGCAAGCTCTGCTGGTAGATCGCCAGGGGGATTTCCAGGGTGAATACCGAGCCCTGGCCTTCCTGGCTCTGGGCGCGAAGGGTGCCGCCCATGCGTTCGGCCAGGGTGCGTGCGATAGGCAGGCCCAGGCCGGTGCCGCCGTAACGTCTTGAAATGGAACTGTCGGCTTGCTGGAACGCGTCGAACATCAGTTCCAGGCGCTCGGCGGAAATGCCAATCCCGCTGTCGCGCACGGTGCAGGTGAACCACAGCAATTCATGGTCCAGGGTCTGCCAATGGGGTTTGACGGTGACGGTGCCGTGCTCGGTGAACTTGAGGGCATTGCCGATCAGGTTCACCAGGATCTGCCGGATGCGGGTCGGGTCGCCCTTTACTTGCAGCGAGCCCAGGCCCTGCGGGATCGGCACTTCAAGCGCCAGCCCGCGTTGCTGGGCGGCATGCTGGAAAGCCTGGGCGCAACTGCCGATCAGCTCCACCAGGTCGAACGGAATGTGCTCAAGCTCCAGGGCCGCGCGCTCGATGCGCGAGAAGTCGAGGATGTCGTTGATCACCTTCAGCAGGTGTTCGGTGGACTCCGAGGCCAGCGCCGCGTATTCGGTTTGCTCCTCGGTCATGTCGGTGGTTTCCAGCAGCTGCAGCATGCCCAGCACCCCGTTCATCGGCGTGCGCAGTTCATGGCTCATCATCGCCAGGAAGTCCGACTTGGCATTGTTTGCCCGCTCGGCTTCCTCGCGGGTCTGGATCAACTGGGCCATGGCCTGGTGCTGTTCACGACTGGCCTGGTTCAAACCGTCGGCCAGGTTATTGATGTGGCGCGACAAGTCGCCCAGTTCCGAGTCATCGACGATAGGCAGTGGCGTCTGGTAATCGCCCTGCTGGATCGCCTTGACCGCATTGCCCATGGCGCTGATGGGTTGCGACAGGCTGGCCGCCAGGCGCCGGGCCAGCAGGAAGGTAAACAACAAGGCGAACAGCGCGAGAATCCCGGCCTTGAACAGGATTTCCTGCTGGCGCTGGCTGAACGCATCGTTGGACATACCCACAATCACCCGGCCCAGGTAATCCGCACGGGGCGCCTTGGGCTCGGCGATGTTGTCCTGGAAGAAGTCATTACCCAGCTGGATATGTTGCAGGCGAATCGGCGCCTGAAACACTTTCACCGACAGCGAACGGTCGTGCTTCTCCGATGGTTGCTCGACATACACCAGAATGTTTTCCGTGCTGTCCTGTATCTCCAGAAAGCGCACATGGGGCGTGGCCAGGGTGGCCCGCAACAGGCTTTCGAGCACGTCGTTGTTGCCGGAAATAACCCCGTATTCGGTGGCCGGTGCCAATTGGTTGGCGATCAATTGGCCGGTGTGGTCCAGCTCCTGGCGCAAGTCCTGGATCCGCACGAAGGTAAAGAAGCTGATCAACAGCAGTGTCAGCAGGAGTGCCGGACCCAGGGTGATGAGCTGGGTTCGGGTGTTGATGTCCCAACGGCGACGAAATGTCATGGGCGTTTTTCTCCTTCGGCCAGGCGGGCGGCGACGTTGGTTTCGTCCACCTGTTCGATCCCCAGTGAGCGCGCAACCTGCGGGTTGCCCACGACTTTGAAACGTTCCGGGTACAGCGAGCGCGGCCAGTTGGCGGGCGCATGGTCCAGTAGCCGGTCAAGTACGTTCAGCCAGTCGGCCTGATCGCTGTAGGTGCTGGCCAGGCTGCCGGCCTTGACGAACCCGGCGTTGGGTCCGACCAGGGGCAATTGCCTGGCGTAGCTGCTGAGCAGCAGGTTTTTCGCGGTTTTCGGGTTGTACAGCTGGGGATCATCCAGCCCCAGCAAGACGTCGCTGTTCTTGAACAGGCTTTGCAGCGGGCGACTGTCATTAGTGTTGCCCCAAAGCTGGGGCACGATCTCGAGGCCCATGGGGGCTGCGTACTGGCTCAGCTCGCGCAGCAGGAATTCGCTGTCGACGCCATAGAGCACGCCGATGCGCCGGGCCTGGGGCAGGATGCCGCTGATCAGGCGCAGTTGGCGGTCCAGCGGCGGGTCGCTCCACAACAGGCTGATCTTGGGCGGCACGCGGTCACCCAGGCGCTGGCGGGCTTGCAGGCGGCTGATGCGCAGCACCAGGGTCGGAGGGCCCTGGGTGTCCTGCAGGCGCCAGTCGAGGCTGGGCAGGTCCAGCAGGATCAGGCGGGTGCTGGCCGGTAGGTGCGCAGGGGCGGGAAGGTCTTTGAGCGGGGTGAACTTCACATGGTCTTCGGGGCGCTGTTCGCTCAGGGCCTGGACGAATGCTTGTACGCCCGGGCCGTCTTCGTCGGCGGTCAGCAGGATTTCCGCCGCCCATGTCGGTGCGGCAAACAGTAAAACCCCAAGCAACACACAGCACCGCCAGAGTCGGGCGGTAAAGGAGGGGGTCATCCGTGACGAGTCGCTGTCCACTAGAACTCTAGCTCCGCACTGAAGTAGAGCACGTGGCGTTGGTCATAGTTGTTGTCGGGCCAGGTGGTGGGCTGATTGTCGAGACGCTGTTGCAACATGCCGGCCAGCTCCACGTTGGCTTTGCCCAGGGCAATGCGCTTGGCCACGCGCAGGTCGACCCGTTCGAAGCGATACTGGTTGAGCGCGTCGTCGCCGTAGTAGAACACCGCGCTGGACCAGCCATGGCCCCATTCCCGCATCCAGCCGGCCGAGCCGCTGTTGCGAGCGGTTTGCTGTCTGTCCAGAGGGTTGGTGGCGCTGGCATCCACGTAAGCATAGGTCAGCCGCAGCCGGTCGGCGGTGCTCATGTGCCAGTCGAATTGGGTCTCGGTGCCGGTGAAACGCGAGCTGTTCGAGTTGCTGGCGATGTACTGGTTGTTACGCAGCGGCTCGCTGACCATGTCGCTGATTTCGTCGTAGAACAGCTTCACGTCCACGTTCAGCCCGATATCCGCAAAAAAGCCGTTGTAGCCCAGTTCCCGGGAGCGCATCAGCTCTTTGTTGAGGTTGCCCGGGCCGCGGGTCACCACGAAATATTGGCCGGAATTCTGGCCGTAGGCCGGTGAACTGAGGTTGGTGACACGGTAGCTCCAGTTGACGTTGTTCTCGAACATGTCCGGCGAACGGATCGCTTCGGAGTACACCGCGCGCAGGCCGTGGCGCGGGTTGATCAGGTAGTTGACGGCCACCCGGGGCGTCAGCGAGTTGCCGCTCAGGTGGGTGTCTTCGTACATCGCACCGCCCTGGAGCAGCCAGTGTTCGCTGGCGCGCCATTCCAGGTGGCCGAACAGGCGCCAGGTGGTGTCGTCCAGGGTGCCGTTGAAGTAGGTGTCGGAGTCGGCGCGGTCGTAGCGGTAGTTCATGCCGCTGACCAGGCGCAGGCTGTCGGACAGGCTGAGGGTGTCCTGAATCTCGAGGTCGTAGCGGCTTTCCTTGGTGCTTTGGTCGATGTTGCCGCAGACCGGGTCCTTGCCGCCGTCCTTCCATTGCTGGAGCACCTGGCGGGCCAGTGCCTGCTCGGCGGCGCTGCCGGGTGGAAGGTTGCCGGGGTTGAAGTTGTTCATGTGCCGGGCCAGTCGCTCGGCATAGTTGGGATTGAGTTGCCACAGCTGGGTCAGTTCCGGGCTGAACGAGACCTTGGCGTCGCACGCGCGCCAGATCTGCCGGCGATCCCACTGCTGGGCCGAGCCCTGGATATACAGGCTGTGGTCGGGGTTGAAGTCGAAGTTCCAGCGCAGGGAGCCGGCATAGTCCTTGGCGCTGACGTCGGAATTGTCACCGCCTTCGGTAATCCCGTCGAACACCGGTTGGTAGGTGTAAGGGCGCTGGTTGGTGCCTTCCTTGGCGTCCAGTTGCCAGTCGATGCTTTGTTGCGCATTCAGGGTCTGGCTTACCGCCAGGCTGAAGCGGCTCAGGCGGCGACCGTCGCGGCGGTCGGCGCCCACGCGGTCGCTGTCAAAACCATCGTCCTGTTGGCCGGACAGTGACAGGCGCAAGTCGCCGGTTTCCCAGCCCATGCCCTTGCTGGCGTACCAGTCGTTGATCCCCCGGCCGCCCTGGGTGAGTTTCATCCGTGTGCCATGGCTGTTGGCCGGCGAGCGGGTAAGGATGTTGACCACGGCCATCAGCGCGTTGGCGCCGTAGCTGACGGTATTGGGACCGCGGAAGACCTCAATGCGGTCGATGTCTTCCAGGGCTACCGGAATATCGCTCCAGTCCACCGTCGCCAGGCCCGCGCGGTAAACCGAGCGACCGTCGATCAGCACCTGCATGCGCCGCGCGTCGCCCGCCTGGGTACCGTGGTAATTCACGGCGGCCTGGTTGCCGGTGGTGTAGCCGACCATCATCCCGGGTACCAGCCGCAGCAGCTCGGGGATATCCCGCGCACCACTGGCCTTGATCAGCTCGCTGTCGATCACCGTCATGCTGCCGGGCACGGCGGCGGCCGATTGCTTGAGCCGGGTGGCGGTCAGTACCTGTGGCAGCGGTTGGCTGTCGAGGAACAGATCGTCGGCCAGCAACGGTGCACTGCACCATGGCATGCACAACAGCGTCAGCAGCAGGGATGAGCGAGGAGGAGGGCCCAAATACACGGCACGGCCTTGATAATTACGGATAGCCGCCCATGTTAACTGAGGTGGGGCCTTTTGCCAGTCGTCGGCCCTGTAATTACTTCGCCCAAATGTCGCATTTTCCGACAAGTGCTTGAATTGACGCGGGGGCTGGCCGCAGGCGGGTCGCTCCGTATAATGCGGCCATCGCCACTGCTATGGATTAACGGATTGCATATGACTGAACAGCGCCCTATTGCGGTCCTGGGAGGCGGAAGTTTTGGTACCGCCGTGGCTAATCTGCTGGCTGAAAATGGTCACCGGGTGCGCCAATGGATGCGTGACCCCGAGCAAGCCGAGGCCATTCGGGTCAACCGGGAAAACCCCCGTTACCTTAAAGGCATCAAGATTCTGCCGGCCGTGGAGCCGGTGACAGATTTGCTGGCGACGTTGACCGAGTGCGACCTGTGCTTCGTCGCGTTGCCCTCCAGTGCCTTGCGTTCGGTGCTCGCGCCTCACGCCGAGCGGCTGGCGGGCAAGCTGCTGGTCAGCCTGACCAAGGGCATCGAGGCGCACACCTTCAAGTTGATGAGCGAAATCCTTGAAGAAATCGCCCCCGAGGCGCGGATTGGCGTGTTGTCCGGGCCGAACCTGGCGCGGGAAGTGGCTGAGCACGCGCTGACTGCCACGGTGATCGCCAGTGAAGACGAAGAACTCTGCGAGCGGGTGCAGGAAGTGCTTCACGGTCGCACCTTCCGCGTTTACGCCAGTGCCGACCGTTTCGGCGTCGAGCTGGGCGGGGCGTTGAAGAACGTCTACGCGATCATCGCCGGCATGGCGGTTGCGCTGGGCATGGGCGAAAACACCAAGAGCATGCTGATCACCCGCGCCCTGGCCGAGATGACCCGGTTTGCGGTCAATCAGGGCGCCAACCCGATGACTTTTCTTGGCCTGGCGGGTGTGGGTGACCTGATCGTCACCTGCTCGTCACCGAAAAGCCGCAACTATCAGGTCGGTTTTGCCCTTGGCCAGGGCCTGAGCCTGGAAGACGCCGTGACGCGTTTGGGCGAAGTGGCCGAAGGCGTCAACACCCTGAAGGTGCTTAAGGCCAAGGCCCAGGAGGTCGGGGTGTATATGCCGCTGGTCGCGGGTTTGCACGCGATCCTGTTTGAAGGGCGCACCTTGAACCAGGTCATCGAGTTGCTGATGCGGGCCGAGCCTAAGACCGATGTCGACTTTATTTCCACCAGTGGTTTCAACTGAGGAACGCGTCATGAACGATCCGAAAGCAGCTCCCAAGTACGAGTCCATTGGCCTGCGTGTCCTGTGGATGCTGGTGTTTGCCCTGGTGTGGCAAGTGGCGCAGTTCCTGCTGGGTGCGCTGGTGGTAGTGCAACTGGTTTACCGGTTGGTGTACGGCGCGCCGAACCTGGGGCTGATGAATTTTGGTGACAGTTTGAGTCAGTTTTTGGCGCAGATTGGGCGGTTTGGCAGCTTTCACAGTGATCAGAAGCCTTGGCCGTTTGCTGATTGGCCGACGCCGCGTACGCCGGAAGGTGAGGCCGCCCACAGTGTGCCGCCGGCGCCGCATCCTGTGCGTGATGAGGAGCCGAAGCTATGAAGGTGTGGGTGTTGCGTCACGGTGAGGCCGAGGGGCATGCGCGCACGGATGCTGAGCGCAATTTGACGGCCCATGGGCGCGAGGAGGTTTTGCGCAGTGCGGGGCATCTGATTGGGCAGCCTGTGCGGGCGATTATTGCCAGTCCGTATGTGCGGGCGCAGCAGACGGCGCAGTTGGTGCGTGAGGCGTTGGGGTTTGAGCCCGACGTCCGCACGGTGCCTTGGTTGACGCCCGAGAGTAATCCGCTGGAGGTGCTCAAGCATCTCGATAATGACGATGATGTGTTGTTGGTCAGCCATCAGCCGTTTGTGGGGGGGCTGATCAGTTATTTGCAGCATGGGCATTTGCGGCAGCCGCAGGCTATGAGTACGGCGAGTCTGGCGGAGTTGGAGGGGGATTTTCCGTTGGCGGGGTTGATGAGTCTTTTGAGTGTTCGGAATCCTTAAGGTTGGGTTTGGGTTTGGGTTTGGGTTTGGGGACATATCCGTTTCTTCGGTGACGGCC